>NYYG01000006.1 GCA_002686685.1 SAR116 cluster bacterium
CTGGGTTGCCTTTTGATAAACGAGGCTAGTGGCGAACTCGTGATATTATTAAAAGCTAATTCAAACATGCCCTGTTTTGCAACGGCGATTTTGTTTCCTGCATGGATATGCACCAGGTGCCTGATATTGCCTGCGCGGTTGCCTCAACCCTATCCGGCGGCAAAAATCCGTATCCGACTTCGCTGAAAACCGGAAAATCATCCGGGTTTTCACATTATGAAAGAAATATCCTGAACCTGTCTCTGATCTGCAGATCGGCTTCCGGCGCCAGATATTGCGGATGATAATCTGCAAGGATTTCCTTTACCCGCCTGTTGGCTGTCTGCCAGATATCGGCATGGCCTTTTTCGGCCCATGTGATGGGCGGGTCACGATTCGCCATATCGGGATATACATAGTCCCGTTCCATGGCGGCAATAGTCTGATCCTCGCCAAGAAAATGGCCCTCGCCAATGATGGCATTTTCAATCGTTTCCAGATCAAGGGTCTCGTCATTCACCTCGATACCCCGCAAAATGCGGAAGTTCGCGCTATGCATCTCATTGTCGAGAAGGAATGCTTCAAAAGACGCGCCCAGCAGCGACGCCATCATTCCCGAACTTTCATAAACGAGGTTGCCGCCTGCCAAGCCGGCAGCGAGCGATGTCATGCCCTTTTCGACCCCGCATTGCGCATCAATGGCTTTGGCGTCTGTCATTGAAGATGCCACACCCGAAGGCAGGCCCATCCGGTTGCTGAGTTGCGCAGAGGCCGCGTTGAGCAAGGCCGTTTCACCGCCACCACCCGAAAAGGCACCTGTTCTGAGATCAATGACCAACGGCCAGTTCGAAAACACCATTGGATAGCCGGGGCTGATAAGATTTACCATCAGCAGGCTTGCCAGCGTTTCAGCAAGCGATTGGACAAGAAACCCCGCCAGCGGGGCCGGGGCAGTCGCGCCGGCCTGTGCAGCCGTGATGCAGGATATCGGGATTTGGTTCTCAATACATGCAAAGGTCACGTCGACAGCATCTTCGCCAAAACGCAAGGGTGAGATGACCGGGCTGATATGGGCTTTCAGATAGGGCCGCAATGAAAAGCGGCCATCCCCGCCTTCCACCATATCCAGCATCTGCACGATCGGCGCAACATGGTCGGCATACGAGAAGGCAGTTGCCACCGGCTTTGTGGTGCCGCGCAACAGGGCATAGACAGTATTGATATCAAGGTCGAGATGATCCTCGATATCGGTTGCAATACAGCAACGTGTGAACCAGCTGATATTCTCGAGCTGGTCCTGCAGCCGCGTGAAATCATACAGGTCTTGCAGACTTGAGGGGCGGTAGCTGCCCGTATCAAGATCCAGCGTCTGTACAGCTGCGCCGCCGGTACCGAAATGCACAGAATCGCCACCCACCTCTATGGATCGGTCCGGGTCGCGGCCGTGAAGAATGAATGTGCTGGCTGCCGCTGCAATGACATCTTCAGTGAGAGAGGCGTGAAAGGTGATGCGCCCGTCTGCACGTCTTTCGCCTCCCTTTTCGAGGCAAAGCGTTGCAAGGCGAGCCGGCACCTCCCCCATGCCAAAACGTGCGAGAAGCCTGATTGCCGCATCGATGATGCGCTGCGCTTCGCGATCATCAAGCGGCCGGTATTGCCCGCCCCGCTGGCCGGGGGATGCCGGGTTGGGTGTGGCGCCTTTGGTGACGCGCAGCTGTTGTCGCGAGCGTCTTCCGCCGCTTCGCTTGGGACCACTATTCATATGCCAAAGTTAGATGAACTGTGGAGCCAGATTAAGACGGTCTGTACGGGTCCAAGAAATTTGTTATCTGTGTTTGATTTTTTTCAACCCGTATTGTCGGGCAGCATCATCGGGGTTGGAAAGAGATGATCAATATCGATGGGCAGCTTACCTTCATACTGACCCAACCGTATGCGGATAGCGGTCTCTGCAGTGCGTTGGATCATCTGGACAGTGCTTTTCAGTTCACCCGTCCGGTGCCAGATTGAAATTGTCCTTGTGGTCAGTGGAAAGGGTGTCGGAATCACTGAAATATGATCCAGATTCACCGGTGTATCGAGGATCGACAATGGTGTGGTGACGGCCCAGGCTTGCATTGATGTAACAAGGCTTACCAATCCTTGAGTTGAATCAACAGTAGCCAGAATTCTGGGCGACAGCTGGCATCGTTTCATCTGCGCATCAATTGTCCTGCCAAGAGGAAAGTCAGTATTGTATTTTATCATGGGCAGAGTCACACAATCCGGGTTCCGTTCGTCAGCGATCATCGATGACGGAACAACAGCAATCAACGGTTCGGAAATAAGTTCGTAATTTTCAACCCCGTCCAGCGTTTCCATGCCCTGCCCGGAAATCGCGATATCTATACGTTCCTCTCTCAGGTCATCCAAAAGGAAATCTGACCGCGCCGTTCGCGTCTTCAAGGTACGTTCCGGCCACTTTCCAGCCAGTGCATCAATCACGGCAGGCATGACAAAGCTCTCAAGGCCGTCAATGAAGCCGATGCGGAGTTCGCCGCGCACGCTCTCGGTTGCGTGCCCGATCTCATTCTTCAGATCATTGATGACGTTCAAGATGTCGATGGCGCTCTGATTGGCCATAACGCCGGCTCTGGTCAATTTGAGGGGGCGTTTGCTGCGGTCTAGCAGTGTGACGCCAAGATTGTCTTCCAGCGTCGAAATGGCCTGCGATACGGTGGATTTCCGGATATCCAGCAGGCTTGCAGTGCGCACCATTGACTGCGTTGAGGCCAGACTTCTCAGGATACGAAGATGGTTCAGGTTCATGGCGCTCCCCCTGCAAAATCTGAATTCATAATAATTGAACAAATATTTTATATATCTTCAACTTATTCCAATTTCATTGAAGCGGTTCCGCTGTGATGCACAATAGACCGGAAGGGAACGGGGAGAGTGACATATGAAAACCACCACACGCGCCGTTGTAATTGGCGGGGGGATTGCGGGTTGTTCCACGCTGTACCACTTGACCCGCGAGGGGTGGACAGATGTCGTATTGGTGGAACGGGACGAACTGACTTCAGGCACGACCTGGCATTCGGCTGCGCAGGTGACCAATTTCGGCATGAACCAGACAATGGTTGGACTGAAAAGCCATTCTATCGCGCTCTACAAGGAGCTGGCGCAGGACGCCGACTACCCGATCAATTATCACCATGCGGATGGTGGCATCAGGCTGGCAAATACCGAAGCGCAGATGGAGGGTTATCGCCATTTCGCATCCATGGCCGCTGGCATGGAGGTGGAATTCGAGGTGCTTGACGCCGCCGAATGCGCAAGGCGCCATCCCTTGATTTCCACTGAGAACCTTGTTGGTGGATTGTGGGACCCGCTTGATGGCGACATTGATCCTGCCCAACTCTGCCAGGCATTGGCCCATCATGCCCGCAAAGCCGGTGCACAGCTGTACCGCCACACCGCCGTAACCGGCCTTACCCAGCACAAGGACGAAAGCTGGACCGTCCATACCACAAAGGGTGACATTGATTGCGAGGTCATCATCAATGCCTGCGGGTACCGCGTTAACGAGGTCGGCGCCATGATGGGTGTGCACCATCCTGTCATGTCGATGGAACATCAGTATTTTGTTACCGAACCGATTGCCCAGATCATTGAAGCCGGCCATCGGATGCCGCTGCTGCGCTGCCCGATATCGGATTACTACTGTCGCCAGGAAAAGCAGGGGCTTCTTCTCGGCTTTTACGAGCAGAACTGCAAGACATGGGGCATGGACGGCATTGATCCCGGATTTACCAACGCGCTCTGTCCGGATGACCTTGATCGGGTGACGGATGTACTGGAAGGGGCATTCGCGCGTATGCCCGCACTCATGGAAGCGGGAATCCACACCATCGTCAACGGGCCGATAACCTATACGATTGACGGGGCACCTCTTGTGGGGCGGGTTCCCGGCAAACGCAATGCATATTGTATTATCGGACTGCGGGCCGGCCTTGGTGAAGGTGGTGGACATGGCTGGCTTCTCGCCCAGATGATTGTTCATGGCGAGGCCTGTTATGATACCTGGTGTCTTGACCCGAGGCGTTTTACAGGCCACGGCAATNCAGAACTAACGGCACTCAAGGCGATCGAAGAATATCGGAATGAATTCCGTTTTCATTTCCCGCATGAACACAGACCGGCGGGCCGGCCCGTCAAGACCACGCCATTGACACCGATACTGGCGGCGGCGGGTGCCGCCTTTGATGTGGTCAACGGGTGGGAACGGGTGGCCTATATCAAGCCTTCGACAGACTTCTCAGAAACACACAGTTTTCGGTTCAATGAGACATTTGATCTTGTTGGGGATGAGGTCAGAGCTGTCAGTTCTGCCGCCGGCATGACTGAAGTCAGCGGTTTCAATCGTATAGAAATCACGGGTACGGGAATCCACGACTGGCTGGATAGCCTTTTCTGTGGACGCGTTCAGCGCAGGAAAGGGAAGGTCGGGCTGGGCTATATGCTCAATGAACAGGGGTGTGTGAAAACCGAAGCCACCATTGCGAATATCGATGAAGATTGCATCTGGTACGGGTCTGCTGCGGCGTCAGAATGCCATGATATGGAATGGCTGGCGGCATATCTGCCAGCGGATGGATCAATCCGCCTCAGGAGCCTGACCAACGAATATACAACCCTTGTTCTGGCGGGCCCGAATGCGCGGGCCATCCTCGGCAAGGTAACAAGGCTCGATTGTTCGCCCGAGGCGTTTCGCTGGCTCGAGGTTCGACAGGGTTTTGTAGGGATTGCACCTGCCGTGATCATGTCTGTCAGTTTTTCCGGGGAAGAGGCATTCGAAATCCACTTGCCAAATAACCAGCTATATGCGGGATATCTGGCGCTACAACATGCTGGCCAAGATTATGGCCTTGGCCTTTTCGGGGCGCGGGCCATCGAATCCATGCGTCTAGAAAAGGGCTATCTTCACTGGAAGGCAGATCTGCTCACCGAATTTAACCCGACAGAAACAGGCCTTGGACGGTTTCTCGATATGAGCAAGGATTTTGTGGGCAAAGCAGCGCTTGAGGCGCTCACGGATTCTGGCCTTCGCAAACAGCTTGTCTCACTGGCCATCGACTGCACGCACGCGCCCAGCCACGGTGGCGCATCCATCAGACTTGCCGGGGATATNGTGGGAACGGTCACGTCGGCGGCCTGGGGCTATCGCGTGAACAAAAACCTAGCCTATGGCTTCATCGATCCGGAATGCGCAAAGATTGGCCAGAAACTGGAAGTCGATGTTCTGGGGCTGCCGGAACAGGCTGTTGTCATTTCGGCCAGCCCTTATGATTCCGAAAACAGGCTTTTGCGGCATATTGCGTAATGCCACACAGGATCCCGCCATCCCTGAATCAGCCGGATTGCTGCTTTTCCGCCATCATCANCTGTTGCTTATAGGTCTGCATCCGCGCACTTGCATTGGTGTCGACCAGCATAATCACCATCAGCATGGCAATCGCCGCCAGCATACTGGATTGCCAAAGGGGGGCCTTTAGAATCAGGAACAGCCCCGCACAGACTATGATGATGATNGGAATTNTCCTGAACACATTTGCATATCCGCTGACTGTCTTGTCTGCACGCGCGATCTCGGATGCCACAAATCCGGCAGCGTCGGTGTTAAAGGCATCGGGGAAGGCAGCCAGACGCATCTGATTGGATATGATCAGGCCAACACCGATGATTAGAAGANGCGCGCCGGCCACCAGNAAAGGAATCACATAGGCTTTTGCCGTGTCTGTCTTGCCGAACTGCCAGAAACAATAGCTCGACAAGCAGAATGCCAGCCCAAATAAAACGAAAAAGCCCGAGGAGAACATCTCTGCTTTGGCCCAGTCCGTTGCCGTCTTCAGGATATCAATCTGCGTATCTGTCATGGTTTCATGTCCTGCCAACGTCTGTCATTGCGCGTGACGACGCGCCTTTGGTCGGCGTCGACATCACCTGTCTGCGGAACGAGCGTATGAACCATAATAAGAAAGCGCACAACCGCCCTGATGATCGTCTCTGCTCACCCGCAGGATAGGGTTACCTGATGCTGGTCCGAAAGGGTGGACTTGACGGCGCAACAGACACGGAATAGCACTGTCGCCATGAAACATTAGGGGGCAAGTGCAATGCTGGCTGTCGGCGGCGAAAACCTGATTGATTTTGTGTCTGGTCAACCGGCAGATAACGGGCTGCCCCGTTNTGTTGCAAACCCCGGCGGTGCCCCTTTCAACGCGGCCATGGCGGTGGGCCGGCAGGGTCAGGCAGTCGCCTATCTTACCCCTGTCTCAACCGATGCTCTTGGCGAATTATTGGCCGACCGGCTGGTCGATTGTGGGGTAACGGTCGCCGCGCCGCGGGTATCGCACCCCACCTCATTGGCCGTCGTATCTGTGGGGCCTGACGGCAGTGCCTCTTATGCCTTNCATCGAAACGGTACTGCCGAGCGGCAGGTGACAGGTGACGGGCTGGATTCATGGCTTCCGNCGGCAACGCAAGTCTTTCATGTCGGCGGGCTGGCGCTTGTCGACGGTGCGGACGCCGATGTCTGGGAGGGTTTTTTCATGCGCTGCAAGGCGCGCGGGATTCTGACAGCGATCGACCCGAATGTGCGACCGGTTCTGATTCCCGACCGTGACAGCTATCTTGCCCGTCTGCGGCGGATGATGAAGAAAGTCGATATTTTCAAGCTGAGTGATGAAGATCTGCTGTGGCTCTATCCTGACCATGCGCTGGATGCGGCGCTGGAGATGTGCCGCGCTGAATGTGATGCCGCACTGTTTGTCCTGACCATGGGCCCAGACGGGGCCAGGGGATTCGCCGGCGGGGCAGACCTTACAGTGCCGGCAACGCCTGTTCCGCAGATGGTTGATACTGTTGGCGCAGGCGANACCTTCATGGCCAGCATCCTTGCCTGGGCCCTTGAGACTGGCAGGACGGATCGTGCCGCATTGAACGCCATTGATCTTGATGGCCTTGAAACTGTCATGCATCGCGCCGCACAGGCAGCGGCAATTAACTGCGGACGTCAGGGATGCAACCCGCCAACCCGCGCCGAGTTAGGCCTTTCATAAAACATGACAGCAGGCGGGTAACGGGNTAGCCCCTGTTCAGACGGGATCGCGGCCCACCATCTGGCGTTGTCTGCCAAGACCGTCGATCCACAATTCCATGACATCCCCTTCCTGCAGGAAAACAGGATCCGGCTTTTTCCCCATACCAACGCCTGGCGGTGTGCCGGTAGAAATTACATCACCAGGATGCAGGGTCATCAGCTCGGAAAGATGAGCAATGATTTCGGCCACTGAAAATATCATCGTGGCAGTGTTGCCGGTCTGCATACGTGTGCCATTCACGTCCAGCGTCATGTCCAGTGATTGTGGGTCAGGNACCTCGTCGGCGGTGACAAGCCAGGGGCCAATCGGCCCGAAGGTGTCGCATGACTTGCCTTTGGTCCATTGCCCGGTCANTTTCGACTGAAAATGCCGTTCGGACACGTCATTGGCAATGCAGTAACCCGCCACATAATCCAGCGCATGTTCCACATCCACATATTTGCAGCTTTTGCCAATCACCACGCCAAGCTCTACTTCCCAGTCGCTGTGGCGTGAATGACGCGGCAGCATCACCATGTCATCTGGGCCGCTAATGGCCGAATTGGCCTTCATGAACAGGATTGGATGTTCGGGAACCGGCATGCCGGCTTCTGCCGCATGATCTGAATAATTCAACCCGATACACAGGAATTTGCCAATCGAACCCACACAGGGACCAATGCGCGTGCCGGCATCCACTGCTGGCAGCTGTGACGGGTCGAGGGCACGCAGCCGGTCCAGCATGGCTGGATCCAGTGCAGCCCCGTCAATATCATCCAGATGGCCGGACAGATCGCGGATAACACCCGCATCATCCATCAGGCCGGGCGCCTCATTCCCTGACGCTCCAAAGCGAAGTAGTTTCATCCTGGATCACCCTATCCTGTATTTTTGGTACGATCAGCAGATCTGGTGCCAAGGCAAAGCTTGGCGACCAGCAGCGGCAGACACACCGCTGATCGTTACGCCTTGCCTCGGTAAATATCGATGATATCGCCAAGAAGGTCCAATGCTTCGGCGCGTGGCCGCTGGAAGGTGTTGCGGCCAATAATGGATCCGTTGGCGCCACCATCACGCAGCGCCCTGACTTCATCCAGCAAGCCCTCACGATCCTTTGCGGCACCGCCAGAAAATACAACAATTCGGCGGCCACCGAATGAGGCCTGCATGATATGCTGGATGCGCGCGGCAAGGTCTGCACGCGGCAGATTGACCTGCTCATAAACCTTGGTGGCCTCAGGCTGTTCCAGCGCATCAGTGGGGGGCTTGACCTTGATGATATGCGCCCCCAAAAGCGCCGCCATATGGGCGGCATAGGCAGCAATATCGAGGGCTGTCTCGCCAGACTTGCTGAGACCGCCGCCGCGCGGATAGGACCATAACACAACGGCAAGACCGAGTGCCTTCGCCTCTGCGGCCATATCCTGAAACGCCCCCATCATGTCAAAAGCGGCATCTGACCCCGGATAAATTGTAAAGCCGATGGCAGAACAGCCGAGGCGCAGCGCCTCAGACACAGATCCGGTAATGGCCTGTGTCGGGGCGCTGCCGCCCTGTGCCAGTGAATTTGAAGAATTGACCTTCATGATGGTCGGTATCTGTCCGGCAAAACGGTCGGCGCCAGCCTCGATCATGCCAAGTGGTGCGGCATAGGCCGACAGCCCAGCGTCAATCGCAAGCTGGTAATGGTAATGTGGATCATAGGCATCCGGGTTGACGGCGAAACTGCGCGCCGGACCATGTTCGAATCCCTGATCAACTGGCAGGATCACCAGCTTTCCGGTACCGCCCAGTCGTCCCTGCATCAGTATGCGGGCCAGACTGGCCTTTACCCCGGGACTGTCCGAGTCGTAATTATCAAGGATAGACCTGACTTTGCGTGTCATCTTCACNGCAAAACCTCCGCACGATGTGGTGACTGCCTGTTGCACATATAGCGGTACGGCGGCGGCAATTCCAGTGATTCGGCCTCACGATCAAGCGAAACAAGCCCGTGCCAGCAGGACCACCCTAGAACCGCCGCAGGTAACGGTCAGTCTCGAAAGGCGTCACCTGATCACTGAAAAACTTCAATTCCCGTTCGGCCTGCTGTANCCAGGTCTCAAGCTGCGCTGCCCCCAGCACGGACGCCAGCCAGTCTGACTCGCGCGCCAGCCGGATCGCGTCGGCCAGCGTGGTGGGCAGCACCTCATCATGGCTGTCGCTGTAGGCATCGCCCGTGGTGATCTCTGTNGGTTCCTGCTTTTCCTCGATGCCGTCAAGCCCGGCGGCAATGTCAGTGGCCATCAGCAAATAGGGGTTGCAGTCAGCACCGGCGTCGCGTTTTTCAACCCGCGTGGCGGAATCGCTGCCCTCAATAACCCGCAGGGCGACGGTACGGTTGTCCATGCCCCAGCTGGCATTTGTCGGGCAGAAGCTATAAGGCACCCGGCGGCGATAGCTGTTTACATTCGCCGCACCGCAGATCGATGTCTCAACCATGCGTTTCTGTAATCCGCCAAGAAAATGCCGGCCGGTATCATTCAGCCTGCCGCCATCAGAAAAGATATTCTGGCCTTCAGACCAAAGCGAGTAATGCAGATGAAATCCGTTGCCGCCAAGATCGATGAAGGGCTTTGCCATGAAGCTGGCCAGATAACCATGNCGGGTGGCCAGCTGTTTTACCAGNGACCGGAACATGACCACGCGGTCGGCGGCAAGCAGCGCACTGTCATAGCGCATATTCACCTCGACCTGGCCTGGCGCATATTCCGGATTTGACTGTTCGATCGGAATTCCGATTGCGTCAATCTGCTGGCGGATTGGNCCCAGCACATGTTCAAAAGNAGCGGCCCGCTCCAGCCCGTAACAGTCATTGCCGACATCGCGTGGCTGGCCTGTCTGCGGGTCAAGAAGATAGAATTCCAGCTCGGCACCTGCCTGCACATCAATGCCCATGGCGGCCGCGCGTTCTATCTGTCGGACAAGAGCCTGACGCGGATCGACCGGCACGGGCTTGTGGTCCATGCCCAGACCCGTGCCAAAACACATGGCCACGCCCGGTTCCCACGGGATGGGGACTGGTNTCGTTGCCGGCATAATGTGAAAATCGGGAAATCCATTCTCGAAATTGACCAGTGGTGTATCCCAGACATCGCATGTCATATCCATGGTGAACAGGGACAGGCAGCAAGCATTGCCGGTCTCACAGACGTCCTGCCAGCGGTTGGCCGGGATGCGTTTGCCGCGCATGATCCCGTTCAGGTCGCCCATGCCAAGGACGACAGTATGAATATCTTTGGGAAGCGATAGATCGGTCATGTGCAGGGTCTCGGGCTGCTGTGATAATGCGCCGGTGATCTGACATTAGCGCATGTGCCTGCTGGCGCAAGGCAGATTCAGATCATGATTGATGCCGGATCGCCTTCCTGAAAAAGGCCGCAACATCGCCTGCATCAAGATCAACCGACACTGTTGCCTTCGCGATTTCGGCGGCTGCGGCGTCTGCGGACGGGCCATCTATGAAGTAATCTCGGCCGCGTGCAAACAAGTCCTGCAGATGGGCAGCATCATATTCGGGATGATACTGGACTGACCGCGCCGCAAATTCATAGTCCAGGGCCCCGACCGGACAGTAATCTGCGTAGGCTGTCACCTGTGCGCATGGTGGCACGGCTGTCACCTGGTCCTGGTGCCAGACATGGGCGCTGAACCGTTGCCCTGCGGCGGTGAATTCTCGGGCACCGACAATTCTGCCAATGGCCGCCTTTTCTGCGCGGCCCCCAAAACAATCAGCCATGATCTGGTGTCCGAAACAAATGCCGAATTGCGGCTTGCCAGCGTCCCGCGTGTCCAGCAACAGGCGGCGCAGCGGCAGCATCCATTCCGTCTGGTCATAAACCCCGTATTCGGACCCGCTCACAATCAGACCGTCAAAATCACCTGTCGCCGGCAGGCCGCCGCCGCCTTCGGCGATGTCAAAGGGAATCAGGGNGGCATCAGGCAGTGACGGCGACAGCCAGCCGGAAATACGTTCCCAGACACGCTGCACGCCGTGAAGCCGGTCAGCAGGATGGGTTGTCAGGTCAAGAATAGCGATGCGTGTCATGCGTTTCGGTTTCGCCTGCTACAGGCCGATGCCTGAGACGGATATGGCTAAGGCTAATCCGCTTTCATCCCCGTGGGAACAGGTCTGCCATCAATAACCAGTTGCGGCTTTTCCCCGACCCCGGTCAATTCCGGACGAGATTGAAGATAGTCAGCCATACCATCAATGCCGCGCATGTTCTGCATGAAGGCGGCAAGTTGCGGAAAGTCGGTCAGCAGGTCATCATCCAGAAAATGTGCCAGATCGAGATGGTGGAACAGGCCAAAGTCACAATAATGTGGCACGTTGCCCGCCAGAAAGCCGCCCCCGTCACGATCAAGGATACGTTCGAAATCATCAAGGCGCGGCGGCAAAGCGGACAGAATGTTCGTGCGCTTCGTCTCAAAGTCATCCCCGACAGCAAAATTGATTGTCGGGTTCAGCGGCATGAACAGTTCCTGCGTTGCCTCAAAGATCGAATCCACCCATGCCGCGGCAACCGGATCGGCCGGCATCATCCCAAGGTGATTGGCAAGATAGCGCATGATCGACCCGCTTTGCGCAATCTGCCTGCCCCCCTCCACAACAAGCATTGGCAGTTGGCGAAAGGGCACTTCCCGCTTTGAATCCGGCCATGGTTTGCCAAAATGGTCCCATGCCATCTTATAGCTGTAAGCCATTCCCGCATGATGCATCAGCATTTGCGGTGCTTCAGCAAGCGCGCGCATTTTCAGATAGACAAGAACAGGCTTGGTCATTCACATCTCCTTACAACAAAAGGGCATCTTGCATTGTCTTTCAAAGGCGGATATCGCGCAGGATGATTCCGCGCGATGGCGTAATGATTTTCGCGATATCGGTGCGCTCGTCCATTTTTGCCTCAGCCTCGCGAAACAGTTCCTGACAGGCAATAAAGGCTTTTTCATCCTTATATTCCCAGAGATTACCAAGGATGAAGCTTCCTTCCTGGTTCCAGACTTGGGTCACCACCTGCCGCATGGCGCCGGCTTCCTTGAACCGCGGCAGCATCTCCTCCAGCACCTCCTGCCACAATGTTTCGGCATACATCATGTCGCTTTTGCTGGTGAATTTCGAGGTAATATAGCTGACAAGCTTTGGTTCCATTATCCTGCCCTATCGCGGTGCATGTTCCGTTATATGCCATCATGCAAATATATTGCGTACGGCGCCACCGCCAATCGGCGCGCGACATTGCGCTGCTGCACCACCCGTTCTGAACGCCGGATGGATGGGCGCCGGTCAAACCTTATCCGCTTCGCGTGCCGGGTCCTGGCCAGGCAGATTTTCATCGCCACCCCTGCGAGCGCGCATTAGGCTGAATCTGCCGGTAACGTGCCGGCAATCGATATCCAGTCTGGTGGCATGATGATAGGCAGATCAATTCTGGAAGGGCCAAGGCAGGATCGCCCGATGCTGGCCTTTGTGCTGTTGCTGGTTGGTGTGCTGGTCCTGTCTTTGCAGGATGTGTTGGTCAAGCAGACAGCCGCCGACACCAGCTTCTGGCAACTGCAGACTGTCAGATCGACCTTTAACCTGACCATGATTGTCCTGCTGGCGGTGGCCAGTGGCGGGGCGCATCTGGCCTGGCCGCAACGGCCTCTGCCGGCCTTTGCCCGCGCAACCGCGCTGGCAATGTGCATGATCTGCTTTTTCGGCGTGTCGCAGAAAATCACCGTCGCGCAGATGGCCACAGGTCTTTACACCTATCCCCTTTTTGTCAGCCTTCTGGCCGGGCCGTTTCTTGGCGAGCGCATCGGGATTTGGCGTGTTGGCGCGCTTTGCCTTGGCGCGGCAGGCTGTCTGCTTGTGCTCAACCCGTTTGCCGCAACGTTCACCGCCTATCAGCTGGTGCCGGTAATGGCCGGATTTTTCTACGCCTGGAATATCCTGATCCTGCGGCGCTATTGCCGGCAGGAAAGTCCGCTTGCGCTGGTCTGTATCGTATCGCTGATGTTCCTGTGTTCCGGCATTGCGGGCGGTGTCATAATGTCATCCCTGCCGATTGATGCTGGCCTGCGCGATCAACTGCCTTTTCTTCTGGTTGGCTGGCCGACGCTGGGTGCGGCACTGATCGCAACATTTTTTGGCCTGTCCTGTCTCAATATCGTCGGCAATATCTGCCTCAGCCGCGCCTATCAGACAGCAGATAGCAGCCGTCTTGCACCACTGGATTTCACCTACCTCCTGTTCGTAGCGATATGGGGCCGCCTGTTCTTTGATGACTGGCCGACGCCACTTGCCGGGCTTGGCATGGTGATGATTGCGGTGGCCGGCATTGTGACTGCCATGCGCGAACATCGAAATCAGAAGCGGCGCAACGTGGCTGGTAAGGCGCCATGAAATGCGATACATCTTCGCTCCGCCAGCCTGCCTTGTTGCCAGACAGGTAACAGGGGACGGCAGATGACAGGAGCATGGGCATGAAGATTGTTGTGGGCGAGTCGCCGGTCCATGGGCTGGGCGTTTTTGCAGCGGTTGACCTGTCTGCAGGGGAAACGCTGGAACGCTGCGCCTATATCGTGATCGATGATGACGACCTTCAGGAAGAAAACCGGCTGAATGATTATCTGTTCACCAGCCCGGATGCGCCGACGGACTATCTGGTCGTGATGGGGTGCGGGATGCTGTATAACCACAGTGATAATGCCAATGCCGGCTGGGAGGTGGATGAAACCGACAACCGCTTCCTGCGCTTCTACGCTGACCGTGACATCAAGGCAGGCGAAGAAATCTTCCATGATTATGGGAGTGAATACTGGTCCACCCGCGCCGAGGACTGACCGGCGCCCTATCCCAGCAGCAGGCTGACAGCCTCGCGCGCGGTGCCAAGCGCAAGATAGGCAAATGCCAGCGCGCAGAGCCGATAGGTCCAGATATGCCACGCGGCACTTCTGCCGCTGAACAGCCGGCTGATGGCGGCTGCACAGATATAGCACCACACAACAGAGGCAATCATGAAGCCGCTGAAAAACACCGTGTAATCTGTGCTGGTCGGCTGTGAAATTCCCAAAGACCCGAACGCGCTGCCAAGTGCGGCCCAGAAGGCGACATTCTGCGGATTAGAAAGTGACAGAACCATGCCTGACCGGAAGGCCCCGGCGCTGTCTGCCGCTGTAACAGAGCCTGTCTCGCTGCGGCTGTCCGCATTTTTCGGTGCTGTGCTACGATCATCCGACCGTTTGGCGTCACGGCTGGCCTTGGTTGCCTCGGACCATGAATCCCACGCCAGCCATCCAAGATAGCCGGCACCGGCCAGTCCGACGGGCACTTTCAACATATCGGCCTGCAACAGGATTCCGACACCGGCAAGGCCAAGCACAGCCCATGTTGCATCCCCGACCAGTGAACCGATCTGGACGCGAAAGGCGGCATCGAACCCGCCTGTCAGACTGCGCCGGATCGATTCGGCAAAAATAGGGCCGGGGGCAGCGTTGAACACCATTCCCAGAACAAAGGCGGCACCAAAAATGCCGATAAAGTAAGACATGCGCGAGAAGGCCTGAAAGCGAAATAAGCAGATGCCACCAGAATCCAACATTTAGGGTTTCCATTCAAGCAGCTTGCACCAGCTATTTGCTCTCCAAACTTGCCTTTCATGCCACCGGCCATACAATAAGGTCTGTGGGCAATTTCTGCCGACACTCTATTTTTCTGCCTGTCTTTCTTATGTCCGGGGCTTANGTCATGTCTTTAGCGAAACGCCATCGTGCAACCAAGATTGTTGCCACCCTTGGCAGTGCCAGCAGCGATGCAGAAACCCTGCGCACATTGTTTGACGCCGGTGCCAATGTTTTTCGCCTGAATTTTTCGCATGGCACACAGGCCGAACAGGGCGAGCGTGTCCGTTTGATCCGGGAGATGGAAGACGCAGCAGGCCGCCCGACCTGCATCCTTGCCGATCTGCAGGGTCCAAAGCACCGTATCGGGGTCGTTGCCGATGGCACCGAACTTATNGCTGGCCAGACCATTACCTTTGATATGTCCGATGCCGAGGGGAATGCCACCCGCATCGGTCTCCCGCATCCGGATATATTTGCGGCGCTGACGCCGGGTGTGCGTCTCCTGATTGATGACGGCCGGCTCACCGTGAAGGTTACAACGCTGCATGATGACAGTTTTGACGCCGAGGTGATTGTTGGCGGACCAATTTCATCGCGAAAGGGTGTGAACCTTCCCGATCTTGTGCTGGACAGCAAGCCGCTTACCGAAAAAGACCTTTCCGATCTGGAATTTGCACTGCAGCTGGGCGTGGACTGGGTGGCATTGTCATTCGTACAGCGTGCCAGCGACATCATTGAGGCCAAGGCGCTTATTGATGGCAGGGCCGCGTTGATGGCGAAAATCGAAAAACCGGCCGCGCTTGCCGAGCTTGCGGATATCGTATCTGCNGCTGACGGTGTCATGGTGGCGCGTGGTGATCTGGGTGTGGAGCTGCCTCCCGAAGATGTGCCCGGCTGGCAAAAGAAAATCATTGCTGAATGCCGGTTGGTCGGCAAGCCGGTGGTGGTGGCAACGCAGATGCTGGAATCCATGATCAACAGCCCCACACCAACACGTGCCGAGGCGTCGGATGTGGCCGGNGCTGTTTTTGATGGTGCGGACGCGGTGATGCTGTCGGCCGAAAGTGCGATTGGTGCCTTTCCGGTGGAATCNGTAGAGATGATGGCACGGGTAATCGGTGCNGCCGAAACCCATATCGCCACGCACCCGCTNACCGGGCCGCCGCGTCTGCCCACTGAACCTTCGCTATATCACGCTGTTGCCCTCGCCAGCGTGTCACTTGCCGAAACGGTCGATGCCGGATTGATTCTGGCCTTTTCGACTTCCGGCAATACAGCAGTGCGGATTGCGCGCGAAAGACCGGTGACGCGCATTGCAGTCGCCTCACCCTTTCTGGGGGTCAGGCGTAAATTGTCCATTCTCTGGGGTGTTCAGACAATGCCAAGCACAGAAACAGGCGATTACGAATCAGCAATTGACGAGGCGGTCAACCAGATCAGTTCCCAGAATATTGCAGCAAAGGGCGCCGCCATTGTTACTGTTGCGGGCATGCCATTCGGCATTGCCGGCACAACGAATTCGCTGCGCGTGATCATGTTATAGCCAGCGCATGCCGACGGGTATTTTTTGCATTGCTTTTTGCCCGATCAGGCTGTTCAACTTCTCCTCGAAAACGAACAAGGGCGGCGGTGGCGTCCTGACTGACGGGGGAATATCTGATGACACGAGTCGGATTTATCGGACTTGGTAATGTTGGCGGCAAACTGGCCGGCAGTCTTCTTCGAAATGGTGTAGATCTGTTTGTTCGTGATCTGGACCGTGCGGCAGCGCAGCCTTTTCTGGATGAAGGTGCACATTGGGGCGAGAGCCCGCGTGCCATGGCCGAGAATTGCGACATGGTCATCACCTGCCTGCCCTCGCCAGCCGCCAGTGCCGCGGTGATGGAGGCTGATGACGGCATCCTTGCCGGCCTTTCAGATGGCAAGATCTGGGCAGAGATGAGCACCACCGACGAAGCGGAGGTGACCCGGCTGGGTGCAATGGTTGCTGCCACCGGTGCCGCCGCGGTTGACTGTCCGGTTTCCGGCGGCTGCCATCGCGCCGCCACAGGCAATATTGCCATTCTGGCTGGCTGTGACCGCGCGGTTTTTGACCGTATCCTGCCGGTTCTGACGGTGCTGGGCCGGCGCGTGCTTCATACAGGCCCGCTTGGCACGGCATCCAAGCTGAAGGTGATGACCAATTATCTGGCGACAGCCAATCTTGTGACCTTGTGCGAGGCTTTGGTGACCTGCAAGGCCAGCGGGCTGGACCTCAACACAACCTATGAAGCCATCCGGATTTCATCCGGCAATTCTTTTGTCCATGAAACCGAAAGCCAGGTCATCCTGAATGGCAGCCGTGATATCAACTTCACCATGGATCTGGTGATCAAGGATATCAGCCTGTTTCAGGAACTGGCTGATCGGGCAGGGGTGCCGCTTGAAGTCTCTCCCAAACTGATCGAGATTTTTGAGGATGGGGCTGCCCGCTTTGGGCCGCGTGAATGGTCGCCCAATATCATCAGGCGGCTGGAGGAAGCAACCGGGCTGGATGTGCGCGCGCCCGGCTTTCCCGATGAAATGCTTGACGATGAACCTGAAGAGCCCGGTTACGAAATTGTGCCCAATCGCGGCTAGCGCGGCGATAACGACACATCAATTTTCGCAACCTGTGCCGGTGGCAAGGTAAAGCGGGCAACAAGCGCCCGTCGTTCACCCGCATCCATCGGCGTTTCAAGACGGGCAATCTGGCGGCGCGTGATGATCTCGCCACGATCATCCAGCAGCGTTACAAACACCGTGTCCGGGGTGCCTTCTTTTGTGCCGATATTTGCCAGATTGACTGTCACCAGGACACCGGTGCCATTGGCGTCACTGACAGGAATGAATGTGCTGTTGCGAATGGCGAAATGCGGCCGGGGCGCGGCCAGCGACTCATATATCTGCGCTGCCGGTGTCATTTCCAGAATGAGCATCGCCGGTAGCGAGGCAATGATAATGCTGCCAATGAACAGGATGAAGGCCAGCTTTAATCGCTCGAGGTGGCGGGGTGCAGGCAGGGCCCTGGCGCGTGGCTGTGTTTCTATATGGCGGCGTGCATCCAGTCGCATCACTGCCAGCGGCGGCATCTTCATGCTGCAATGCGGGCATTCAACAAGCAGATCGTCAGCAACCTGCATCGCCGGCATCAGAAAGTTACCGCGGCATTTTGGGCAGGTACTATAGCGCATCCGTGTGCCAGCTTGCGCCTGCTCTGTGTCAGTTGCCGCATTGTCTGCCGGCATGTCCAATGCGGATTCGTCATGGCCCAGCGGTTGAAACACGGCATCACATTTGTGGCAGGCGACGGTCGCAGATTGTTGTGCGTGATGCGCTGCCTCAATGGCGGATCGGGCAACCGAACAGGGAACGCCACATTCCGGGCATTGGTGGATATCCGAGTGCAGCGTCTTGCGAATCAGGGTCACGGCCGGTACCTGGATGGCAAACACAAAAACTACCCATCACTCTAGGTGCGGGTGTTGCAAAGTCAATGAAGCCATGGAAAGTGGCGTTGTCCATGGATCGGCCGCCAGATGGCCAAACGCAAAGACGGGCAGGCATCGTCCTGCCGGCAGCGCGATGTCGAGAAAGTGACCTAGAGCGACTGCCCCTTCAGCTCGCGCGTCAGGCGGGTGATCATGGTTTCCGCCATGTCCAGATGCGGGTTTACCCGCAATGCCGCTTCAAATGCCTGCAGGGCACCTTGCAGATTGCCGTTGCGCAAATGGATCATACCAAGACCGGACAATGCACCGAAATGGCGCGGCTCACGGTCAATCACCTCGACAATATCCTGACGCGACCCGTCATCATCACCGCGCATGAAACGTACGGTTGCCCGTTTGTTCCACGCTTCGGCAAAGTCTGGCTGCGCCGCGATGATCTGCGTAAAGACGCCCTCGGCCTGCGCCAATTGCCCGCTATTCATCAACTGCATACCGGTAACCATCATACGATAGGTTCCGCTGTCATTGTCGAAAGCGGTCCAGCGGTCCCAGATCTGGCTGGTCAGCAGCTGTATTTCAGCCTCGCTGCTGGTTTTCTGCAATGCCTCAAACAGGCTGTCGAGGCGTGGATCATTCTGGTCTGCCGCAGCTGGTACCGCAACACACATCGCAAGCAGAACCGCAATCAATGCGGGCAGGCGGACTGAGAGTAATGATGTCAATGCTCTTGCCATGAAACTCATATGGGGTGCTGTCCGGACCATTGCCAGTGGTTGAAAATGACGCAGCACACGGCAAGGACCATGTAAATTGTCATAAAGGCTTAAATGCCATAAGTTTAACACATGCCATCGCAGACGCGAATTAGCGGCAGTTACGGAGATGCGGCAGATGCGTTCAAGGCGGATGCGTACAAGAATGTCGGGGCCGGTCTTGCACCTGACTGCCCATGTTGGCAGACCAAGCTGAAAAGATGACGGATCCCGCGCTGAGAAGTGGTTTGTTCTCGCGGCTGGCTCGCTCCTAGTCTGTGCAGCCGTCGCAACAGTTGTTTTTCACGGTTACCGTGATGCGATCATCCAGGCGGGCGCGAAGTGTCTCACCAACGGCAAGCAATATGTCTTCCGACACATAACCTGAGTAGCTGAGCACGAACTCATCGCGCAACAACAGCTGGCTGAATTTAAAGAAACGCTCAAACTCCATCACAACGTCATTCTGCTGCCGTCGATCCACGGCCGGATTATAGCTGCTTTAATCTTCACTGAACAAATAATTAACCTTGATGCCACGGCAAGCCATGAAATTTCCAACCCTCGGTCGTGTTCCGATGACCGTTTTCATCAACCCGACCCTCGAATCCCTCGGTGACATTCACCAAATCGGTAAAGCCTGCCTGTCCCAGCAACTGACAGGCATTGGCCGACCGGCCGCCAACGCGACACAGCAGATAGAGTGGCGTGTCAGGACCGGCAATCGATGTCACTGTTGCAACAAATTCTGGGTTCGGGCGTCCGCTCTCATCTGCAATGGCAAGCAAGAGTGCTTTTTTACCAATGGAGGACAGGTCCGGTGTGCCCGTAAAATGCCACTCCGCAGGCGCACGGCAGTCGATCAGTACAGCATCGGGCTTTTCCGCGAGTTCGCCAAAGCATTCAGGTGGTGTGAGTTCGCGAAACATACCTTCCCCTTTTGGCGCTGATCTGGCAGATTTCTGTCAGCACAGACCGGCACCACCATCACGGCGTTCCGGAGAGGAGGATAGCAAAGGTCACAACCATGGTTAAAGCGCTAATTATCGATCAGCTTGAGGACAAGTCGGTTTCAGCCACTATTGAGGACATCGCAGAATCGCGCCTGCCGGACGATGGCGAGGTCGATATTGCTGTCGAATATTCAACGATCAACTATAAGGACGGGCTGTGCCTGAACGGGCTTGGCGGCCTTGTACGCCAATATCCGCACGTGCCCGGTGTCGATTTCGCCGGTGAGGTGATCAATAGCCGCGATTCGCGATTTGCGCCGGGCGATAAGGTCATCATGGCCGGCTTTCGCGGCGGTGAAAACCGCTGGGGCGGCTTTGCCACCCGTGCCAATGAAAAAGCCGACTGGCTGGTGAAAGTGCCACAGGGCATGACCACGCGAGAGACACAGGCGCTTGGCACGGCCGGCTTTACCGCCATGCAGTCAATCATGCGGCTCGAGGAAAACGGGATGACTCCGGATGGTGGAGAGGTCCTTGTCACCGGTGCCGGCGGCGGTGTTGGTTCGGTGGCGGTGGTGCTGCTGGCACGCCGTGGCTATCAGGTTGCTGCCGCCACGGGTCGCTCGGAAATCGCCACCTATCTGACCGAGCTTGGCGCCAGCCGCATTGTTGGACGCGACGAATTGCTTGATGACCCGGGCAAGCCCATGGAATCAGCCGTGTGGGGCGGTTGCGTGGATTGTGTGGGNGGACAGGTGCTGGCACGCGTAATCAAACAGATGAAATATGGCGCTGGCATTGCCTCGCTTGGCAATGCGGCGGGCGGGACCATGCATGCCAGTATTATTCCGTTCCTGCTCCGCAGCGTAGATATCCTTGGTATCGACTCAGTCAGTGTGCCGGTCCCGCGGCGTACCGAAATCTGGGCCGCGCTGGCTGCAGAAATGCCACGCGACGTGTTGGCGGCAATGACTGAGGAAATAGGATTGTCAGAGGTCCCGGATTTTGGCAGCAAAATCCTGGAAGGTCAGGTGCGTGGCCGCATTCTGGTCGATGTGAATCGCTGACAAGGCGGCCGGCGCAAAAGGGGCTGCTTGCAGACAAGCGGATATCGAGGCTGCATCGCTGTTTTTTGACAGGGAGTCACATCAACTAATTGTTGCGTCATCTGACCGGCCGACGCACAGTTTCAGGCGGATATAAGTCATCTGCCCATAGTTGAAAGATGAGGCCAGATATGGATCAGACCATTATTGGATCCAACCGCAAGATCGATCCGACCCGCCGCGCGCACCTCAAGCCGGACAGAACGCCTGATGATAATGACCGGGTAGAGATTGGCCCTACCGATATCGCCTTTGCCGAGTGGGCGGCGGCAGGGCTGCAAGCACCAGACATGCCTGCTTTGCGCGAATATCGCTTGGCGCGCCTTCAGGAGCAGATCATCCGCCATGATTGCGCAGGTCTGTTACTGTTCGACCCGCTGAACATCCGCTATGCCACCGATGCAACAAACATGCAGCTCTGGACCACGCATAATCCAGCGCGCGCCTGTTTTGTGCCGCCGCAGGGCAATGTCATCCTGTGGGATTTCCACAATTGCGAACATCTGTCTCAGCATCTGCCCCTGATTGGTGAGGTGCGCCATGGTGCCAGCTTCTTCTATTTTGAAACCGGCGACAGGACAGCGGCTGCGGCTGATGAATTTGTGGCTGTTATTCTTGACCTGATGGCCCGGTTTGGCGGCAAGAACAAGAGACTGGCTGTCGACCGTATCGAACATGTCGGCTATGCCGCACTGCGCGCCAATGATGTTGATGTGCTGGAAGGNCAGGTGCTGACCGAACATGCGCGGTCGGTCAAGAATGCCAATGAGCTGAATGCCATGCGCTGTGCCATTCATGCCTGTGAGCGTGCCGTTGATGAAATGCGGGATGCAATGCGCCCGGGTGTATCGGAAAATGAAATGTGGGCGGCGCTTCATGCCGGCAATATCAAACGCGGGGGCGAATGGATCGAGACGCGTATCTTGGCGTCTGGTCCGCGCACCAATCCCTGGTTTCAGGAATGCGGTCCGCGAATCATGCAGGAAGGTGACATGATGGCCTTTGACACCGATCTTGTCGGCACGCATGGCTATTGCTGCGATATATCGCGCAGCTGGATTGTCGGGGACGCCAGGCCGACGGATGAACAGCGGACGCTCTACCAGATTGCCTATGAGCATGTCATGACGAATATCAGCTTGATCAAGCCGGGTATGAGCTTTGCAGAAATGACCGCAAAGGCACATCGCCTGCCAGAGGCCTATCGGCCGCTGCGTTATGGCGTGCTGGCCCACGGTGTCGGGCTTTGTGACGAATATCCAAGCGTGCGCTATCCCGAGGATGTAGAGGCGCATGGCTATTCAGGCAGCTTTGTGCCCGGCATGACATTATGCGTCGAGGCATATGTGGGTGCTGTTGGTGGACAGGAAGGTGTGAAGCTGGAAGAGCAGGTTGTTGTCACTGAAACCGGATGCGCGCCGTTGTCACAATACCCTTATGAAAAGGCGCTGCTTGCCTGATCGGTTCGCCGGCCCGACATCAGACACAATCCGGCCCATGGGTGCTGGTGAGGGGCTTTATTTGGATACGACGCCGATATGCGGAAGATTACGCCCTTGTTGCGCGTAATCGATCCCGTAACCGATAACAAATTCGTCCGGAATATCGAACCCTACCCAATCGATGACTACATCAATCTCGCGACGTGACGGCTTGTTCAAAAGCGCACAGACACGCAGCGACGCAGGTTCCCGCGTCTGCAAAATATCGTAAACCTGTGACAGCGTGTGGCCGGTATCGACAATATCCTCGACAATCAGCACATCACGGCCTTCGATCGGGGTCATCAGATCCTGGATAATCCGAACCTGACGCGATGATTCCATCGCATTGCCATAGCTGGAAACGGTCATGAAATCGACTTCTACCGGAAGATCAATGCGGCGTACAAGGTCAGCGATAAACACAAAGGAACCGCGCAACAAACCAACCACAACAAGCTGTTTTGTATCTTTATATTCATCAGAAATCAGCCGCGCCAACTGGGTTGTGCGTGCCGCAATTTCGGTTTCGGTGATCAGAATTCGGATATCATTCTGGCTGGACAGGACGGTCATGCTATACCTTTTTGATATCGTCAGAAGATGGGGCGCCCCGCATCTCGCCTATGGGCAGGATTATAGGGCCTCTTTTGCTGAATGCGAAGGCTAACTTGACCAAAGGCGCATGCAGGTGTCATCACCGCGACATCATATCATCAGGTCAGTAACAGACAATAGAAGGGGCCACAGATGGCAAAGGTAACGTTTCTCGGATTGGGTGTAATGGGATATCCGATGGCTGGCCATATCGCCGCTGCAGGCCATGAGGTGACTGTTTATAATCGCACCACTGCCAAGGCAGAAGCATGGGTGGCGCAGCATGGCGGGTCCATCGCGACCACACCCGCTGCGGCCGCTGCAGATTCCGACGTGGTGCTGTCCTGTGTTGGTGATGACCCGGATGTGTTGCAGGTGGCGCTGGGGTCCGACGGGGCCATTCCGGCGATGAAATCCGGCGCGCTCTATATCGATAACAGCACGGTATCGGCGGCGGTGGCGACGCAGTTGGCTGCTGCCGGCGCGGACCGCGGCATCGGGGTTCTGGATGCCCCGGTATCGGGCGGCCAGGCAGGTGCCGAGAACGGCAAGCTGACTGTCATGGTGGGGGGCAGCATGTCAGATTTCGAGTCCGGCTTGCCCATTATGGAATGCTATGGCGCGCGCGTTGTGCGCATGGGCGATGCCGGCAAGGGCCAGCAGGCCAAGATGGTCAACCAGATCTGCATTGCCGGTCTGGTACAGGGTTTGTCGGAGGGGCTGCATTTTGCCATGGCGGCAGGCCTTGATACCGATGCGCTGCTTGAGGCGATTTCCGGTGGCGCGGCACAGTCATGGCAGATGGTCAATCGTGGCCATACCATGGTGAAGGGTGAATTTGATTTTGGTTTTGCGCTGGACTGGATGCGCAAGGATTTGCGCATTTGCCTCGAGGAGGCAGGGCGCAAGGGCGCGCCGCTGCCCGTAACCGAAATTGTGGCCGGCTATTATGATGAGCTGTCAGCCGCTGGCCATGGCCGCAATGACACCTCGGCGCTGATCCGCCGGCTTAGTCAAAGTTGAACCGCAGCCCCAGATAGGCAAGCGAAATGGTTTCCCCATCGGTGCCATAGCTGTCAAAACCGGCCATCAATACCGCGTTCTCACCAGTTTCATGCTCGACCCCGATGCCAGCCATCGCGTCGGTACCGTCAAATTTGACCCGGGTTGAGGCACCGGGAACTCTCGCGCCCATCTTGGCTGACCATTTATGCATGCCCAGCTTCATTGACATGCGTGTGCGCTCACGCAGATCAACATAATATTTAGCCGCAACACCATAGGTGCGGACCCGGAGGTTTGCAGACAATGCCGAATCGAGGGTGATTGTCTCGCCCTTGTAGATATAGCTGCTGCCCGCCGCCCCTTGCAGCTTTGTCGATCCCAGATTGGTGTAGAACAATTCAACGCTGTAACCGTCGTCGAATTCACGCCCCATGAATATGGAACTGGCACGCGATGTTTTGTCATAGGCGGCACCGTTCAGGCTCTTGACCTTTATATCGACCTCGGATTTGCCGGCAAGAAGCCCGACATAATTCTGGTCCGCCATCACGGCGGTTGGCAACGACATCATAGACGCCATCATCAACATGATCGGGGCAAGAATGCCGGTTTTCTGTGTCAGGGAATGTTTCAAGCCAATCTCCATGGGTTTATTGGACTGGCCGGAAGTATGATGAATATTAGCCCTTTCGGATGAATGACGTTCGCGTGAATTCCATTACACAAACATTAAAAAAGGCCGGAAATCCGGCCTTTTTGCACATTTTGAGCGCTCATTGACTGGCTGACAGATCAAATCCCCACACAGACGAATTTGATCTCCAGAAACTCGTCGATGCCATATTTTGATCCTTCGCGACCAAGACCGGAGCTTTTCACCCCGCCAAACGGACCAACTTCGGATGAGAAGATGCCGGTATTGGCCGACACCATGCCATATTCCAGCGCCTCGCTGACGCGGAACAGCCGCGAGGTGCTGTCGGTAAAGATATAGGCGGCAAGACCGAATTCGGTGTCGTTCGCCATGGCCACTGCCTCGTCATCTGTTGAAAACCGGAACAGGCCTGCCACCGGCCCAAAGGTTTCCTCGCCATACATCTGCATGTCGGATGACATGCCGGTCAGCACAGTCGGCTCGTAAAAGGTGCCGCCAAGCGCGTGCCGCTTGCCGCCGGTCAGCACCGTGGCGCCTTTTGCGATGGCGTCAGCGACATGGCGTTCAACTTTCGCAAGACCCTGGTCATCAATGATCGGGCCCTGTTCAACGCCCTCCTCCAGACCATCGCCAACCTTCATGGCGGCACTGGCCTCGGTCAGCCGCCGGGCAAATTCATCATAGATACCGTCCTGCACGAACAGGCGGTTGGCACAGACGCAGGTCTGGCCGGCATTGCGGTATTTTGATGCCATTGCGCCGGCGATAGCGAGGTCAAGATCCGCATCGTCAAAGACAATCAGCGGTGCGTTGCCGCCAAGCTCGAGGCTCATTTTCTTTAACGTATCGGCGCTCTGGCGCATCAGGATGCGACCAACCTCGGTTGATCCGGTAAAGGTCATTTTGCGGATGCGGTCATCGTCGCACAGCGCACTGCCCATCGCCGGTGCGTCCATGCCGGTAACAATGTTCATCACGCCAGCCGGCAACCCTGCGCGGTGTGCCAATTCGGCAAGTGCCAGCGCCGAAAGCGGCGTTTGTTCAGCCGGTTTCAGCACACAGGCGCATCCCGCGGCAATGCCGGGGGCCACCTTGCGGGTAATCATCGCAATCGGGAAATTCCAAGGCGTAATTGCGCCGAACACACCGATCGGCTGTTTGAAGGTCAGGAAGCGCTTGTCAGGAATCGGGCTTTCCATGACATCGCCGCATACACGCCTGGCTTCTTCGCCGAACCAGTCTATGAAGCTGGCGCCATAGGCAACCTCGCCGCGCGCCTCGGCCAGCGGCTTGCCCATCTCGGTGGTCAGGATGATGGCCAGATCGTCGGCATTCGCCATGATCAGATCATACCATTTGCGCAACACCATGGCGCGGTCCTTGGCGGTGCGTGCGGCCCACTCTTTTTGCGCAGGCACGGCTGCGTCAATGGCGGCTGTCACCTCGGCAGCGCCCAGATCAGCCACCTCGGCAATCACTGCGCCATTCGCCGGGTTGGTGACGGCAAATCGCTTGTCGCCTTTGGCTTTCGTCCATGCACCATTCACATAGGAATCGGTACGAAGAAGCGTGGGATCATTCAGGTTCATGGCAGCGTGGCCTCCGGATTTGGCAAAAAGATCAGGGAACCGCTGCACAGCGGTTGTATCTGCACAGACAGACCGCAGTCCGCACCGCCTGTCAAGGCGGCATCGTGACGGGCAGGCGCAGGAATCAGTCTTCGTCGCGTGGCGGCAGCTGTCGCCAGGTCATTTCGGAAAATGCCCCGCCCATCCCGCCAAGCCGGTGGGCCCGCGCCACCTCGACATAATGCGAAGCAGACCGGTGGTTCATCGCAATATCCTGTTCTGTCAGGTCGCGCATCCTGACCGCTGGCCGCCCCGCCCAAAGTTCACCCTTCGGAATCACCTTGCCGGGGGTCAGCATGGCCCCTGCTGCCAGCATGCCACCTGATTCGATCACCGCCCCATCCATGACAATCGATCCCATCCCGACAAAGCCACGGTCCTCGATTGTGCAGGCATGAATGATCGCGCTGTGGCCGATGGTGACATTGCTGCCAATGATGGTTGGCAGCTTCACACTGTCAATATGCACGCAGCTATTATCCTGGATGTTGGTGTTTTCGCCGACGGTTATATAGTTATTGTCACCACGCATCGTGACCTGATGCCAGACACTGCTGTTTGCCCCGATGCGCACTGCCCCTATGACCGCGGCTGTCGGTGCAATGAAGGCGGTGCTGTCAATCTCCGGAACAAGGTCCATGAAAGCGGCGATATAGGCGCGCCGTACATGTCCGCCAGATGGCCCGTCCTCGGTTAGGTCATATGACATTGTCTGTCCTTTCGCTTTTGGCTGCCGGATGCATCATCTATTGTCCGGTCAGGTGAAATTTTCACTTCCGCCTTTATTGAAAGTGAAGCGCGGTGGTACAAGATACACGATAATACAAACGCAATGGAGACTGACATGGCATTCACTCTACCGGACCTACCTTATTCACATGACGCGCTGGCAGAGTCGGGCATGAGCGCTGAAACGATGGAATACCATCATGACCTGCATCACAATGCCTATGTCGTCAACGGCAACAAGCTGATCGCTGGTACTGAATGGGAAAGCAAATCGCTCGAGGACATCATTACGGGTACGTATGATTCCTCTGCAGTGGCGCAGAACGGCATTTTCAACAATGCCTCACAACATTGGAACCACATGCAATTCTGGGAAATGATGGGACCGGGCGCCTCTGCCATGCCATCTGAACTGGAAGCGGCGATCAACGACAGTTTTGGCAGTGTGGACGCCTTCAAGGATGAATTCAAAGCTGCGGGTGCCGGCCAATTCGGATCAGGCTGGTGCTGGCTGGTAAAAGACAGTGACGGCGGGTTGAAAGTGACCAAGACCGAAAACGGGGTCAACCCGCTCTGCTTTGGCCAGACCGCCCTGCTGGGCTGTGATGTATGGGAACATTCCTACTATATCGACTTCCGCAACAAGCGTCCCGACTATCTGGCAAACTTCCTCGACAATCTCGTCAACTGGGAAAATGTAGCAAGCCGCCTCTAGGCTGGTATGGCTACTGACCATCAAGCCTGTCCGGTCTTCCGGGCAGGCTTTTTTGTCTGTTGCAGGTGTGACAGATTTGGTTTCGCCGCCTTTTTTTTACCATGAAGCCGACAAAAACATACCCATAGCGTTTGTTATCTCTGTTACGTCTCGACTGAACGAGATGATTCTAAACACAGGAGATTCAATTATGGCTGCAGCCTTTGTAGTGCTTCTTGGTCTGGGAATCATGACCAGCGAATCCATGCAGACATTCCGTGAAAACAGCAACGGTAATCCGGAATATGTGATCACCTTTGTGGGTGATTGTAACACCGGCTTGCGCGATAGCGGTTTTGCCTATGCCCCGACAGGCGGCATCATGCTGAAGCAGGTCAATAAAGACGGCACGGTGGGCGACGTCTGCGCGGGTGAATAATCCGCCAGGTGTCTTCTCTGACCAGACATACGTTCAGCAGACATGCGCCGCCCCGACAGACGCCCGAAAAACGTGTCTAAACAGACACTATTCGGAATCGCGCACCATTTTGTTAACGCGCAAGCGCAGCGCATTCAGACGGATAAAGCCATGCGCGTCGCCATGATCGTAATCGACGGCGCCTTCCTCGAAGGTCACAAGATCCGCATTATAAAGTGAATTTGGCGATTTGCGGCCTGTGACAATGACGTTGCCCTTATAGAGCTTCACCCGCACCACACCGCGAACCGCGTCACGGCTGCTGTCGATTGCTGCCTGCAGCATTTCGCGTTCTGGCGAGAACCAGAACCCGTTATAGACAAGCTCGGCGTAGCGCGGCATCAGCTCGTCCTTCTGATGCGCCGCACCCCGGTCCAGCGTGATGGATTCCATCGCGCGACGTGCGGTCAGCAGAATGGTGCCGCCAGGGGTTTCATAGACGCCGCGTGACTTCATTCCGACAAAACGATTTTCAACGAGATCGATCCGTCCGATGCCGTTGGCACCACCCAGCGCGTTCAACCGGGTCAGCAGGGTTGCAGGAGACATCGCAACACCGTCAATGGCAACAGGATCGCCGGCATCGAATTCAATCTCGATTTCGGTCGGGCTGTCGGGCGCGTCTTCGGGCGATACGCTGCGCGAGAAAATATATTCCTCCGGCGCGACCCAGGGGTCTTCCAGCACCTTACCTTCGGCTGAAATATGCAGCAGGTTGGCATCCACGCTGAAGGGTGCCTCGCCGCGTTTGTCGCGCGGGATCGGAATCTGGTTCTGTTCGGCATATTCGATCAGTTTGGTGCGTGATCCGAGATCCCATTCACGCCATGGTGCAATCACTTTGATATCAGGTTGCAGCGCATAATAGGCCAGCTCGAAACGCACCTGGTCATTGCCTTTGCCGGTGGCACCATGCGACACCGCGTCCGCGCCGACGGCGCGCGCNATTTCAATCTGGCGCTTGGCAATCAGCGGCCGGGCGATCGANGTNCCAAGAAGATAGACGCCTTCATAGAGGGGATTGGCGCGGAACATCGGN
This sequence comes from SAR116 cluster bacterium, assembly GCA_002686685.1. Classification (GTDB taxonomy): domain Bacteria; phylum Pseudomonadota; class Alphaproteobacteria; order Puniceispirillales; family Puniceispirillaceae; genus UBA8309. Next base: position 29,338 of record NYYG01000006.1, read on the forward strand.
AACACATAGTCGCGCACAAATTCTTCGCGCAGATCTTCAATAAAGATCTCTTTGATGCCCAGCATTTCTGCCTTGGCCCGCGCCGGTTCAACTTCTTCACCCTGGCCGATATCGGCGGTGAAAGTGACAACCTCTGCATTATACTGGTCTTGCAGCCAGCGCAGAATGACCGAGGTATCGAGCCCGCCCGAATAGGCAAGAACGACTTTTTTGANTTGNTCCTGTTTCATGGCGGTTGTGATAGCCGATCATGTGCCCCCCCGCAACGCAGTTTTTGCGGCAGCCTGCCTGTTGTTTCAGGTTTCTGCTGCTGCATGACCGGATTTGGGCAGGACGCTTCTGTGGCCTTTTATGACGCGGCGGATACAGCCTGACCTGTAGGCTGACGGTAAGCCAGCAAACGGTGTCAGCATAAGCAAAGGACCAGATCGATGAGCCATCTAACAGATATCGAAATTGCGCGCGCGGCAAGCAAGCGTCCCATTCAGGATATTGGGGCCAAGCTTGGTATCCCGGCTGAGGATTTGGTCCCTTTTGGTCACGACAAGGCCAAACTGTCTGCCGAGTTCATTGCGGCGCAGGCGCACCGCAAGGACGGCAAGCTGATCCTTGTGACCGCGATAAACCCGACNCCTGCCGGTGAGGGCAAGACNACAACCACAGTCGGGCTGGTTGACGGGCTGAACGCGATCGGAAAACAGGCAACAGTCTGTATCCGCGAGGCCTCGCTNGGGCCCTGTTTCGGCATGAAGGGNGGCGCGGCCGGTGGTGGTTATGCGCAGGTTGTGCCGATGGAGGACATGAACCTGCACTTCACTGGTGATTTCCATGCCATCACGTCAGCGCATAACCTGCTGTCGGCGATGATCGACAATCATATCTACTGGGGCAACAAGCTTGATATTGACCAGCGCCGCGTATCATGGCGCCGCGTCGTNGATATGAATGACCGTGCGCTGCGTGACATCGTTACCAGCCTCGGCGGNGTATCCAACGGATTTCCGCGACAGGCGGGCTTTGACATCACCGTGGCGTCAGAGGTGATGGCGATCNTNTGTCTGGCAACGGATCTGGAAGACCTGCAAAAGCGTCTTGGCGATATCATCGTTGCCTATCGGCGTGACCGCTCGCCCGTATTCTGCCGCGATCTCAAGGCAGATGGTGCCATGACGGTTCTGCTATCGCAGGCGCTGCAGCCCAATCTGGTGCAAACGCTTGAAAACAACCCGGCCTTTGTGCATGGCGGCCCATTTGCCAATATCGCGCATGGATGCAACTCGGTGATTGCTACGCAGACGGCGCTGAAACTGTCCGACTATGTTGTTACCGAAGCCGGGTTTGGTGCCGATCTTGGTGCCGAGAAATTCATGAACATNAAATGCCGCAAGGCCGGCCTTTCGCCAAGCGTCGTGGTTCTGGTCGCCACCGTACGCGCNATGAAGATGAATGGCGGCGTGGCCCGCGCCGACCTTGGTGCGGAAAATGTGGATGCGGTCAATGCCGGCTGTGCAAATCTTGGCCGCCATATNGAGAATCTCAAAAGCTTTGGTGTGCCGGTTGTTGTTGCCATCAACCATTTCACCGGTGACACCGACGCCGAGGTTGCTGCGTTGCAGGCCTATGTGGACAGTCAGGGAAGCGAAGCCATCATTTCAAGACATTGGGAACTTGGATCAGACGGGTCGCGCGATCTNGCGACAAGGGTGGCTGAGATTGCCGATTCAGATATTGGCAATTTTGCACCGATCTATCCGGATGACATGCCGCTCTTCAACAAGATCGAAACCATCGCCAAGCGCATTTACCGTGCCGAGGAGGTGCTTGCGGACAAGAAAATNCGTGANCAGCTGCGCAGTTGGGAAGAGCAGGGCTATGGCAATTTGCCGGTCTGCATGGCCAAAACGCAGTACAGCTTCAGCACGGACCCGAATCTGCGCGGTGCGCCAACCGGACATTCGGTGCCCGTGCGNGAAGTGCGGTTGTCGGCAGGTGCNGGGTTCATTGTCGCCATATGCGGCGAGATCATGACCATGCCGGGTCTGCCGAGCGTGCCGGCCGCNGAAGCCATTCACATGAATAGCGATGGTGAGATCGAGGGTCTCTTCTGATCAAACTTCGCGCAGGAGCGGTGCCGGCTTNCGCCCAAGTGTGCGGGCCGCACCGATCAGCCCCAGAACCGCGGTGCCGGCTGCCCCGGCCATCGTGGTCAGCAGCACAAGACCGAAATCCATTTCGAAATCACTTTGCAGCAGCTGTTCAATCATCGCCCAGCTGGCAACCGTGCCGATAATGGTTGCGGCAATCGCAGCCAGCACACCCAAAAGCGCATATTCCAGCAACCAGGCAATGGTGATGGCGACCCGCGTTGCGCCAAGAACCTTCAGAATGACTGAATCGGCAAAGCGCTGCGCTTCCGTGCTGGCCACGGTGCCGGCAAGGACCGCAATACCGGCGACCAGAGTGACCATGGCCGTCAGCTGAACGGCCGCGCCCAGCAGGCCGACAACACGCTGCGCCGTCGCCACTGCCTCGCGCACCGAAATTGCCGATATATTGGCAAAGGCATCGGCGATGTTGCGCGCCACCATGGCGGCCGCATCCTCGGTCTCGACATAGGTTGTCGCCATCCAGCTATGCGGCGCTGCTTCCAGGACACCCGGGGACAGCACAAAGACAAAATTNATGCTGAAACTTTCCCAGGTGACATTGCGGATATTCACAATCTCGGCGCTGATCGGGCGACCAAGGACATTGAAAGTGACCGTATCGCCAATCCAGACGCCAAGCTCGCGGGCTTCTTCCTCGCTCATNGATGCCAGCGGNGGNCCGCGATAGTCGCTCTCCCACCAGCTGCCGGCAACAATCTCTCCCGATTCGGGCNGGGTGGCAGACCAGGTAATGGCACGGTCACCGCGCAGNACCCAGGCTGACGGGTTTTTCATGTCATAATCTTCAGCCAGACGCCCGCCAAGTTCAGAAATGCGTCCACGCAGCATCGGTGTGCGGCCGACCGCGACAATACCGTCCGTGCCTTCGGCAATTTCGGTAAATCTTTCCAGCTGGTCGGGCTGGATATCAATGAAGAACCAGGCAGGCGCGTCCTCGGCGACCCGCGTATCGATCTGGCGGCTGATATTGGCCTGCGACAATGCCACAGTAACCAGCACCGACAGGCCTAGCCCGAAGGCGATGATCACAGCCCGCACCGGGGAACCCGGCCGGGTGATGGCCGACAGGGCGAGCCGCGCNGGCACATAATGGGGCGCAGGCACACGGCGCAACGCAATCAGCAATGCCTGACCCAACCCTGCAAGCAGGATAATGGCGGCAATGGACCCTCCAATAAAACTGCCGGTCAGCATAAGATTGCGTGTGGCGGCAAGGGCAAGTCCGGCAAGNGCCGCNAGGGCTATCGCCGCGACCACCANATAACCGCCNCGGGGCAGCCCNGCCGGCATGGCGCCAAGCTGCCGNAACAGATTTGCAGCACGCACTTCCTCGGCCTTCGCCAGCGGCCAGAGTGCAAACAGAAATGAGGTAACAATGCCAAAGCCAGCCGCAATCAGCAGCGGCAAAGGATAGATTGACGGCGAAATTGGCACGGTGACATAGGAAGACAGAAGGTCGATTGCGAAGACAGGCGCAATNGCTGCCACAGCCACTCCGGCCAACACACCNGCCCCGGCGATGAGCATCACCTGCAGCAGATAGGTGCGGAAAATAAGACGTGCCGGCGCACCAAGGCATTTCAGCGTGGCAATGACAGGCATGCGGCTGACCAGCCATGCGCGTACAGCGCCAGCCACCCCGAGCCCGCCGATCAGCAGCGCCGTCAGACCGACCAGCACCAGGAAGACCTCGGTCCGGTCGATGAACACGTCAAACCCGGGGGCAGCGTCCATAAGGTCGCGGACCCGAACAAACCCGCCTCTTGTTGCCGTTTTCAGTGCGCTGACCGCTGCCGTACGGTCGGCCCCGTCATCCAGAAGAACCCGCAACCGGTGCGTGATCATGGCGCCGGGCTGGTCAAGCCCGGTCGCGGCAAGCGTGTCCATCGACATCAAAACGCGTGGCCCGAAGGTAATGAAGCTGACAGACCTGTCAGGCTCATAGGCCAGAATGCCCGCAACTGTTACCTCATGCGTCCCAATGCGCACGCGATCCCCAACTGCAAGGCCCATGGCCCGCGTCAGTGCCGGATCAATCAGAATGGTATCCTGTGCCAGCGGCAGGGCCGCGCCACCCTCAATCTCGGGTGCACCAATAAGCGGCCACGCCGCATCAACAGCTTTTAACGCTACCAGCTTGCGCGTGTCGTCATGCTGCAGCATGGCGCGCATATTCTGGGTGCGTGACAGCGTGCCATAGCTGCCAGCAAGCGTCGCAATCTCTTCTGGCGGCACCATATAGAGGCTGCGCATCTCGATATCGCCGCCAAGCAGCAATCGTGCATTACTGGCAATACCGTCGCGCATCGCCTCGGCGACAGATCCCACCGTCCCGATGGCGGCCACCCCCAGCATCAAAGCCCCAAGGAACACCCGGAAACGGGCAACCGATCCACGAATTTCGCGGCGGGCAAGACGCCAGGCAAGACCCCAGCCAGATTGTCCGGCAGACAGCTGCAGACCGGAGGATCCGTTATGCACCGTCATCATGCGGCGTCACCTTTCAGACCTGTAGTGCGGTCATCGGTAATCATCCCGTCCTCGATGGTGAGAACACGGCCACAACGTTCTGCCAGCGCTGGATCATGTGTCACAAGGACCAGTGCGGCACCTGCCGCCTCTGTTGCCTCAAACAGGGTGGCGATCACCTTTTCGCTGGTCCCGCTGTCCAGATTGCCGGTCGGCTCGTCAGCCAGCAGAATCTGCGGTCGCGGGGCGATGGCACGGGCGATGGCAACACGTTGCTGTTCGCCGCCTGACAGTTGATCTGGCAGATGCGTCATGCGATGTCCAAGCCCCACAGATTCCAGAGCGGCGGCAGCGCTGGACTGTGCATCCGCCCGCCCGGCCAGTTCCAGTGGCACGGCCACATTTTGTATGGCTGTCATGGACGGGATCAGTCGGAACGCCTGAAATACGATGCCAACGTGATCACGACGCAGTGCCGCCAGCATATCTTCATGCATGCGCGTAATGTCAAAACCGGCAAGGTCTATCTGGCCTGTTGTCAGGCTTTCCAGCCCCGCCATGATCATCAGCAGGCTGGTTTTGCCAGCGCCGCTGGGGCCAAGCACGCCAACCGTCTGGCCAGCATCAATCGACAGCGAGATGCCACGCAGGATTTCAACCATGCCATCCGCGCTGGATAATGACAGACGTGCATCATCCAGCCGGATCACGGGTTTCCTGGCAGCCGCATCGGCCATGGCGCTGTGGTTGTTCATTTCCATATCCGGCATGTAAATTCTGATCTCTTTTTTTTCGTGTGGGATGTGCGTCGGGGATGTTCGGGTATGGTGTCATACGCCTTTANCCTGCCGGCATGGTGGCGGTGTCTTTCAGGCTTGGCTTCCGGCGGTTAATCGACAAGGCGGGTTTTGCATTTCACATCATCAGCATTATGTTAGTCAGGGTGCCGTTATCCGGCACCTTTTTCTGGCACAGCAGACCCTGACATGCCACCCGGCACAAAGACCGGTCTGACCTTTCGAGCGATATGGTAACCGCCATGCATGTAATCAACGCTGTTCTGGTACTTTTGCGCGCATCTATGTTCATGAAGCGCCGATCACGGCAATCGCCATTTGCGATGATCCTCATGCTGTGCGGTTCGATTATCCTGTCCGCGCAGGCGGGCAGTGTGGCTGATGACAGCAGCAAGCGTATAACGGTGCTGGGGGATTCCCTTGTTGCCGGCTATGGGTTGGCCCCTGGCCTGTCCTTTCCTGACCGGCTGGAAGCGGCGCTGCAGGATAAGGGTTACAAGATCGCGGTGGTAAATGCCGGCTTGTCTGGAGATACCACGGCAGGCGGGCTGGCGCGCCTTGAGTGGTCGCTTTCTGATGACCCGGCAGCCGTTATTATCGTGCTTGGGGGCAATGACATGCTGCGGGGTCTGGACCCGGCAGCAACACGCACCAATCTGGATGCGATCATTACACAGCTGAAGAAGCGCAACGTCACCGTGATGCTGGCGGGCATGCTGGCATCGCGCAATCTGGGACCGGAATACGTCACCGCCTTCGACGGATTATATCCGGCGCTTGCTGAAGCTCATAATATTGATTTCTATCCATTTTTTCTTGAAGGTGTTGCGCTTGATCCGGCCCTGAACCTGTCTGACGGATTGCATCCCAATGAAGACGGGGTTAACGAGATTGTGCGCCGCATCCTGCCTTTTGTGACAAACATGCTGGATCAAATGGCCGGATGAAACGCGTTGCTCGTGCCAGCCTGAATTGGTGATGGCAGCGATATCCAGCAACGGGTTGAATCACCCCCGGCAATTTTCTTTGCATCAACCTGCATCCTGACTTACATTGCCGCCGGTGATTTTATGCTGGTGTCGGATTGCCAAATTCTTGCCACGAAAGCGACCCAGACTAAGGTTTGCTGCGGTGGTCCGCAGACGGGATTTGGCAGGCGAACAGCAGGACGCAGAAAAAAGGGCAGTGATCAGGCGATGAAAATGTTCAAGACATTCCTTGCGACCATTTTGACAGGATTTGTTTTGGCCGGTATGGCAGGCGGCGTGGCCGCTGCGGAATCCGAGCGCATCCTGACCGAGAAAGACTGGGAGGCCTATACCTATAAGGATGATGGCGGACGAACCTGCTACATCACCTCGGTACCCACCAAGTCAAAGGGCAAATATGACCCGGCCAATCGCGGCGAAATCCGTGTTTTTGTCTCGCATGGACCCGGCAAGGAAGTGCGCAACGTCGTGCAGTTTCTGGCAGGCTACAAGCACAAGAAACATTCCGCTGTCGATGTCTCGATTGACGGCAAGAAATTCAAGCTCTTCACCATTGAGGGGCGTGCCTATGCCGAAAGCGAGGAAGATGATGTCGCCATGGTGCGCGCCATGAAGCGCGGCAGCAAGATGACAGTCGTCGGCACCTCGACCCGTGGCACGGTGACAACCGATACCTATTCATTGTCCGGATTTACCAAGACAAAGAATATGATCGACAAGACCTGCAAATAGGTCAGTCGCACCGCCGCGATTACGCAGCCCGGCGATCATCATCTGGCAATCATGCCGGATGATGTCTTGCGATCTGCTTCAGGAGCGATTTTGGAAGCCATTTTGAACGATACAGCAGAAACGACCGCCGCGACGGCGCCCGCTGCCGCCATGCAAATGCGTCGTTCTGTTCTGGAAATGAGCCAGAGCGAACTGGAAGAGGCCGTAACGGCCGCTGGCCTGCCACGCTTTCGTGCGCGCCAGCTATGGCGCTGGGTCTGGCGACACGGGCTGACATCCTTTGACGAGATGAGCGATCTTGGCAAGCCGGTGCGCGCCGCCTTTGCCGAGATGTTCTTGCTAGACCGTCCGGCCGTTACCCAGCGGCTGAAGTCGTCCGACGGCACCATCAAATGGCTGTTGCGCTTTGCAGATGGAAATGAAGCGGAGACTGTTTACATCCCCGACAAGGATCGGGGCACCTTGTGTATTTCCTCGCAGGTCGGATGCACTTTGACATGCAGCTTTTGCCATACTGGCACACAGAAGCTTGTACGCAATCTGACAGCGGGTGAAATCTGCGGACAGGTATTGCTGGCCATGGATGAGCTTGGTGACTGGCCCGCCGGCAAACCGGAACGCCGCCTGACCAATATCGTGCTCATGGGCATGGGCGAGCCATTATATAATTACGATAACGTGGCAAAAGCCATGCGCATTGTCATGAGCGGTGAGGGTATTGGCCTGTCCAAGCGGCGGATCACCCTTTCTACATCCGGAATTGTGCCGGAAATTACCCGGGCAGGGGCAGACCTCGGTGTCAATCTGGCAATCTCGCTGCATGCTGTTCGTGATGAGTTGCGGAATGAGCTTGTACCCATCAACAGAAAATATCCTCTGGCCGAGCTGATTGAGGCGTGCCGCACCTATCCTGGCCTGTCGAATGCGCGCCGCATCACATGGGAGTATGTGATGCTTGATGGCGTGAATGACAGCGATGCTGATTGCGCAGCCCTGTTGAAGCTGATCCGCGGGATTCCGTCAAAACTGAACCTGATCCCGTTCAATCCGTGGCCGGGAAGCCCCTATCGCTGTTCCAGCGATGATCGGATCGAGGCCTTTGCAAAGAAAGTTCTGAAGGCCGGCTATGCCTCGCCGGTGCGCACGCCGCGCGGGCGCGACATACTGGCTGCCTGCGGGCAGCTCAAGTCGGCTTCACAACGGCAAAAGGGCCAGCGCACAGGCCTTGGAAAAACGCGTGAAACGACGGCAGCGGATGCGACATAATGTTTGGGTAGCAGCGCCCCGGCAATTTCTTGAAACAATCTGTTTCTATGACTACATTCTTTACAACGATTTATCTCTAAGGGGGTATCTATGGCTGATAATCGCTTTATGAACACAGCAGCTGCCGAGGCGTCTCAGATCGACCTTGGGCTGCGGTCCTACATGCTTGGCGTCTATAACCACATGACGACAGCATTGCTGATGACCGGTTTCTTCGCCTATGCGATGAAATGGGCGGTCCTGAATGTGGCCGGTGTCGGCCAGCTGATCTATGGCACCCCGTTGAAGTGGGTTGTCATGCTTGCACCGCTTGGCATGGTGTTCTGGCTGTCCGCACGGATGCACGCCATGTCTGCCGGCAAGGCACGCAATCTGTTTTATGTCTATGCGGCGCTGATGGGCGTTTCGCTGTCATCAATCCTGCTCGTTTATACGGGTGGCAGTGTGGCACGTGCCTTCTTTATCACCGCGGGCGCTTTCGCCGGTCTCAGCCTTTATGGCTACACCACAAAACGCAGCCTGTCTGCGATGGGATCCTTCATGGTGGTCGGGCTGATCGGCCTGATCATTGCGTCAGTGGTGAATATTTTCCTGGCATCGACACAACTCGATTTTGTGATTTCGGTTGCGGGTGTGTTGATCTTTGCCGGCCTTACCGCATGGGACACACAGAAGATCAAATTGATGTATATGGCCGGTGACAGCCAGTCCGAGATGACGAAGAAGTCGATCTTTGGCGCGCTGATGCTGTATCTCGATTTCATCAATATGTTTATGTTCATCCTGCATCTGTTCGGTAATCGCGAGTAACCGCGACAGGTAGACTGCGACAGGCAGACAAGGGAATGACAATAGAATAGCTGGTGCCCGGCCCCCCGTTTGGGGCCGGGCATTTTGTTTGGGCAAANCTGAAAGAGANACCCGACAGATGACAAAGACCGAAAGCCTGGCCNTCTATCTNGGCAAANACGCGCCNGACAATGTGGCAGAGACAATTCTTGCCCTTGCGGGGGCTGCTGCCGGCATTGCCGCGCAAATCCGTAANCCGCAGACTATGCTGGATGCCGCTGCCGGCGACACCAATGCTGATGGTGACACACAAAAACAGCTGGATGTCCTTGCCGACAGCATGATTGAGGACGCATTGCGCGATACCGCAACATCTGTCTATCTGTCCGAAGAACGTGCCGCGGCGGTTGATCTTGGTGCAGGGGACCTGATGGTTGCCTGTGATCCACTGGACGGATCATCAAATATCGGGGTCAATGTATCGGTAGGAACAATTGTTTCGGTCCTGCCGGCGGCAGGCGGCATCCTGCAGCCCGGCAAGGCGCAGCTGGCGGCATGCCTTTTTGTCTATGGGCCGCAGACAACCCTGCTGTTAAGCGTTGGGGCCGGCACGGCCGCATTCCGTATGGATGATGCGGCTGTTTTCCACCTGATTGATGCCAAGGTTCAAATTCCACCAAAGGCCACGGAATTCGCGGTGAATGCCTCAAACCAGCGGCATTGGCCACAGCCGGTGACCCTGTTTATCGATCAGTGCCTCGCCGGAAGTGAGGGCGTCTGCGGGCGCGACTTCAACATGCGGTGGGTGGCCTCGCTCGTGGCCGAAGCGTGGCGTATTGCCTGTCGTGGCGGGGTGTTTCTCTACATGGATGATGCGCGCGCCGGCTATGAGGCGGGTCGGCTGAGGCTGGTCTATGAAGCCGCGCCCGTCGCGATGCTGATCGAACAGGCCGGCGGCCGTGCCGGCAATGGCATGGGGTCGATCTTGGACATCACCCCGCATGATCTGCATCAAAGGGTG
>NYYG01000058.1 GCA_002686685.1 SAR116 cluster bacterium
CCCATCCACGGCAACATTGGATATGGTGAAGCGCCTCCAGCTGCTGATGCGACCACGCCAACACCAGAAGCTCTTGGCTCAGCACCACCAATCAACCAATTTGCATCATTTGCGTTAGCAGCGGCCATTTCAGTAGAAGTGCCCTTCATCAACGCTATAAATGACGCTTCAGCATCGGCAGCTGACGCATTCTTCGCGATTGCAAAACCATCCCACCACATTGTGGTAGAAGGCGTTGAGCCACCAGCAACAGTTGGTGCTGCAGCGAACATTGTGTTGCTTTCAATTTCAGACGTGGAGCCCTCACCATCGGTGACGGCACCGGCGCGCGATCCCCAGAGGTTGGTCATCGCTATGTTGCCGGCTTCCCACTCGGCCTGAATGGCATTGGAATCATGCGTTAGGAAGTCTGGGTTCATATAACCAGTAAGCGCCTTCATCATGTTGAGCGTCGCAACACCCTTGGCATTGTTCACCGAGGCCTCAGCAGTACCTGCCTTAAAGAACGCGCCGCCATGACCGAGATACATGTTGACGAATTCTTCACCAAGGTTCCAACCGGCTTTGTATGTGCCGCCCAAAGGATATTCCATAATGCCTTTGTCTTTGATCGCTTTTGCAGCAGCCAGAACCTCTTCATAGGTGGTCGGAACACCAACACCTGCAGCGTCCAAGACATCCTTGCGATAGAAAAGATGCTGCGCATTCGCCATAAAGGCGATCGCCATCACTTTACCGTCAATGGTGACTTTCTGCATATCTTGAACGCCGCCACCATGAGCAGCAATCAAATCATCAAGTGGCATAGCCAGCCCGTCATTCATCACCGACACTAGGGTACTATTTGTGACGTGCGACACTGTGAATTCGGGCGGATTGGCTGTGAATGCTGGAACGATCAGGTCTTTGTGATCTTTGTTCAAGTTGACAGAAATGTCGGCACTGCCACCATCACATTTCCTTACAGCGGCAGACATTGCCTGTGTGGCCGGGAAATCGTTAGCCAAAAGCTTCACTGTCCCGTAAATGCCGCAACCAGCTTGGGCGGTTGTTGACATCACAGCCATGGCACTGACCGCTATCAGTGTTCTCATATACATTGCGTGTACTCCCTCAAATTGAGTGCTCGTTAATCGGCTTCGCGCCGTTTTGGCCCGCCACCGAATTTCATCATTGGTGATGGAAGGATTAAAATACTAGACAGGTGAAAAACCAATTGGCAAGTTGAATTTGCATACGCATGCAATCTCTTGATGTTTTTAAATTTTAGAAAGCACAAACTATTTTAAATGTCTGATTACCAAGCAGAAAAAAATATTGTCCTTGCATATTATAAAGCGCTTGATTCAGCGCCTGGTGGCGCTACGGAACCAGTGCTGCGCGCTGCTGTTTCAGCCGATCATATCTGGCGCGGCTTTCACCCTTTCAATGTCATTGTCGGCGCTACCGGTCTCGCCCGCGATTTCTGGGACCCGCTACGCCAGTCGCTGACATCACTGCAGCGCCGCATGGATATCTTTATTGCCGGCAGCAATTCGATCGAATCACATGGTGGCAGGTGGGTCGTATCCATGGGACACCTCATGGGGCTGTTTGATGCGCCATGGCTCGGTATCCAGCCGACCGGCAAGATTGTCATGCTGCGCTACGCTGATTTCCATCGTGTCGAAGATGGCGTCATAACCGAAACCGCGATGTATTTTGATATTCCGCATCTGATGATGCAGGCTGGCCTGTCCCCCTTCCCGCCCCAAACGGGAGAACATCTGGTCCAGCCCGGACCAATGACGCATGACGGGTTGCTGTTTGAGACGCAACCGCCCGAAGACGGCACAAGGACACTTGCTGCGATCAACGCCATGATCAGTGATCTGGGACAGTGGAACAGCGGCATGGCGCTGGAGGACGAATTGCGGCGCAGCTGGCATGAAAACATGCTGTGGTGGGGNCCTGCCGGAATTGGNTCAACCTTTACCATCGAGCGTTATGCAAAACAGCATGCCGGTCCNTTCCGCGCTGCCTTTTCNGACCGATCACAGACAGGTCATATCTGCCGNATGGCGGAAGGACATTATGGCGGNTTTTTTGGCTGGCCGAATTTCACNGCAACGCTGACCGGNGATTTCATGGGCAGACCGGCCACGGGTCAGCCGGGGGAATTNAGGGTCATTGATCTTTATCGGCGTGAAGGGGACAAGCTGGCCGAAAACTGGATATTCATCGACCTTCTGCATTTCTGGAAAATGCAGGGGGTGGATGTTCTGGCAGATCTTCAGCACCAGTCCAAATCCTGACTGCAGAACCGCTATATTTGCGCCACACATATTTGCCCTCTGTTGCGACCCTGTTAACATAGTGTTTTCGGTTCTGGGATCATAGACAGCCATGCAGTTTCACCTCAACGGATTCCGTCCTGGCGATCCGACCATAACCCCTGCCACTGNNACAGAGCAGACAGACGNNATGCCNGCAGANGTCGATGTGCTTATTGTTGGCAGCGGGNCGGCNGGATTGACGCTGGCAGCCCAGCTATCGGCTTTTCCCGATATCACCACAAGGCTGATCGAGGCAAAAGCCGGCCCTATGGAAAAAGGACAGGCCGACGGTGTGTCGTGCCGCTCCATGGAAATGTTTGAGGCCTTTGGCTTTGCCCATACGGTTATGCGCGAGGCCTATTGGGTGAATGAAACCACCTTCTGGAAAAGTGACCCGGACAAAACGGATACTATCGTCCGGACCGGGCGCATTCAGGATGTCGAGGACGGTCTGTCCGAGATGCCGCACGTCATCCTGAACCAGGCACGCGTTCATGACATGTATCTTGATGTGATGCATCGGTCTGCACATCGCCTGATTCCGGATTATGATCGGCAGCTGGGCCGAGTCGATGTGGCTCAAGATGGCACCCATCCGGTAACCGCGACAATCACCCATAGCCCCGCAGATGCGCCGGCGCGTGAAGAGACTGTTCGTGCCAAGTATCTTGTCGGGTGTGATGGCGCGCGAAGTGCTGTCCGCGCAACCATGGGGCTTGAATTGAAAGGGGACTCTGCCAACAAGGCCTGGGGAGTCATGGATGTCCTCGTCGTTACCGATTTTCCCGATATTCGACAGAAAACGCTTATACAGGCTGCCGGCCGTGGTGCTTTGCTGATTATCCCGCGTGAAGGCGGCTATATGGCCCGTATCTATGTCGAGCTGGAAACGCTTGGCGAAGGCGAGCGTGCGCGCAATCGGAACATCACACTGGAACAGCTGATTTCGGCCGCACAGCAGATTTTTCACCCTTATCGTTTTGAAGTGAAAGATACGATCTGGTGGTCGGTTTATGAGATTGGCCAAAGGCTGACCGACAGGTTTGACAATGCCGGCGACGATCCGGATTCCCCCCTGCCCTCGGTTTTTATCGCTGGCGACGCCTGCCATACGCATAGTCCCAAGGCGGGTCAGGGGATGAATGTGTCCATGGGTGACAGTTTCAATCTTGGATGGAAACTCGCGGCTGTGCTGCAGGGGCGCGCTGACCCTGCGCTGCTGCGCAGCTATTCCACGGAACGCGCTGCCGTTGCCCGCCAGTTGATTGCCTTCGACCAGGAATGGACAAAAATACTTGCCGCCCAGTCCAAGGGCACAGGTGATACGCCAAAATTTCAGGAATATTTTGTGGAACATGGTCGCTATACCGCCGGCGTTTCCGTGCGATACGCGCCTTCGGCCCTGACAGGGACGCCCGATCATCAGCATCTTGCCCCCGGTTTTGATATCGGTATGCGTCTGCATTCGGCACCCGTCATCCGGTTGGCGGACGCCAAGCCGATGCATCTCGGCCACACCATACGGGCTGACGGNCGCTGGCGGCTGTTCCTGTTTNCAGACGCATCGCATCCGGCGGNAACTGACAGCCATCTGGCAAAAATATGTGACTGGCTCTACACCGTTCCGGCCTCACCCTTGTTGCGCCATGCCCGCGCGGATGAGGATATCGATGCCGTTATTGATGTGCGCGGCATCGTCCAAAGTGATTTTCGATCACTGGATCTGAGCGAAATGCCGGCATTGCTGCGTCCGCCCAAGGGGCGTTTTGGCTTGATCGACAGCGAAAAGGCATTCTGTCCGGATTTTAAGAACGAGGCTGATATTTTCGATATGCGCGGCATTGACCGGCAACAGGGCTGCATGGTGATCGTGCGTCCCGACCAGTATGTGGCACATGTTCTGCCATTGACAGATAGTGAGGCATTGTCCGCCTTTTTCGACGGGGTTTTAGCAGAACAGGCCGGCTGAACACTTCAGCTTGCCGGCTTGGTCATTGCGATCCGTGTCCACGGGAAACGCCAAAACGGACTGTCGAGCGGGTCAATGCCATCTGCCTCGCAGAATGCACTGATATCAATATCGACAAATCCTGCCGCGCGTAAATCGCCTTCCAGATCACTGTCAAACAGCGCCTTCATGAAGGGTTCGTTATTGCGTTTGCTGTGCCCCTCCATGATGAAGCGGTCGAAAGCTGTTGGCAGCAGCCAGAAATCAAGATGAACAGCACAGCCGCCGGGCCGCAAAACGCGCCAGCTTTCTGNAAACATGTCACGGCGGGCGGAATCCGGCATTTCGTGCAACAGCATCGTTGANGTGACAAGGTCAACGGATGCGTCTGCACATCCTGTTTCGCGCGCATCTGCCTGCCGGAACACAAGCTGTTGGCGTCCATCCCGGGCGGCCTCGGATGCAGCCACACGCAGACAAGGCGCTGCCAGATCAACCCCGGTGACGGGGCTATCAGGAAACATATCCCAGAACGGGCGAGTCGATTTGCCAAAACCGCATCCCATATCAAGAATGGCAGGCGCGGCCACATCCAGCCTGTCATCATCACGGATGGATTCGGTAAACCGGTCATGCAGGTCGCGATGCGCCGCATTCAGCATCGGGGTCGTGCTGCGCGCGCCGCGCTCATAAATCATGCCGGATACCGGTTCAGACCAGACACCGCCCGGATGCTGGTGGATGTCAACAGAGGTGTAGTAATCGGGTTGGTCAAACCGGTCGTCAAGCTGAAGCGTCTCTGCTTCCAACGGTTCGGACAGGCTGGCCAGCAATGTGTCGGCGCGTTCACGGTGATAAGGCGCGAGACCAAAGCCGCCGCTATATTTCATTTTCTGTAAATGGCGTTCAAACCAGGCGAACAGGCGATAATCGGTCTCTGGCTCGAGACGTTTTGCGACGTCAGCCGTTTTGTCTGCATCATCTGCAATGTCTGCATGCAATTGCTTTACGGCAGGATACATCTGTGTGGTCCAGTGTTTCTTTACAGCAAGCAGGAAATCTTGACCGGCCACAAAATCCTGTTCTTTCATCACACATCCTTCCCTGTTTGTTTGCCCGCCAAAGGAATGGGCGGCAGATCACTTGAACCGCTGAAGAATATCTTCGCTTGCAGGCACGGATGCCTGGGCGCCCCTGAGTGTGTTCATCAGGCTTTCAACGAAGCGGTCCAGTTCGGGTTGCATTGCGGCACGCATCGCATCATCAGGAGGCGCATCCAGTTCCCCTTCACTGACAATACCGGCATCCAGCAGGCGCGCTTCCNTGCGGTGCAAGCGTGCGCGCGTGACCCATAACTCAGTAGCCAGTGCCATGCTAAAAGCCAGCAATCTGTCACTTTCCGGCGCACCAAGGAACTGCTGTTCGGAAGTGGTNTCATNCATGCTCTGATCCTTTGCGTAACGGCAATAACATTCAGGGTATGGGTTTCTGTTTTGATGGTCAAATATCCGGGATCTGTCAAACCTCAAGGATGCATTGACGCACAATGCCCTTCGCTGTCAGCATNAATGCCTGAAGCAGACATATGCGGGCATAGTGTGCGCTGTAAAATCTGGAGGTTGCGTATGGATGAAGAACAACAGCAAAAGGAGTTGCTGGCCGCATTAGAGGAACTGGTCAGCAAATATGAGATCTACGGAACGCCAAAGATGAGCGGGGATGGAGACATCACCATTCCACTCGACCCTGATTTGAAAAAGAAACGCGCACGGGGCAATGATCTGGCAGATGTGTTCAGCGAGATGATGAAGGATGATCTGAGGCGCGTCCGGCCGGGCTGGGTGGANTAAAAGAACCCCCACCGGCAGAGCCGGCGGGGGCATTCGTCACGCAAACACAAACGGGCAATGACGAATTAGGTCAGAGGGAGAAATACATCATCGTNACGTCGTCGCTANTGGTAACGGCGCTCTNAAAATTTTGTTTAGCACACACTGCGCAGCAGCATGTCGCCGCCTGTTTGCGAGGGCACAGGACGCCCCAGCCATCAGGNGCCGTGGCGTTCGGCCAATACCGTGGTCACATCACCAAGGTCCATATCCGCATCGGCAAGCAAGACCAGCATGTGATANAGAAGATCAGCCGCCTCATTTGCAATTTCGGCGCGATCATCCTTCATCCGCGCCAACGCAAGCTCGACGCCCTCTTCCCCCACCTTTTGGGCAATACGTGCCTTACCCGACTCAAACAGAGATGTGGTATAGCTGCNCGNCGGCATTTCCGTATGACGCTGCTGGACAAGACGGTTCAGCGTACCGATAAATCCNGCCCCCTGCGGCATCTCATCAACAAAGCAGGTCCGTGCGCCAGTATGACAGGCCGGGCCGACGGGTTGCGCACGGATCAACAGCGTATCGCGATCACAATCCATCCAGCCATCGATGAATATCAGCCTGTTGCCAGAGGTTTCGCCCTTCATCCACAAACGCTGTTTTGACCGGCTGAAAAAGGTNGTGTTGCCAGTCTNCAGCGTCGCGGCAAGGNCCTCCCGGTTCATATAACCAAGCATCAGCACCTGACCATTATCGATANCCTGAATNATGGACGGNACCAGACCTTCGCCCTTCTCCCAGTCAATCTGATCCAGGTTTGTAGCGGCAATCNGGACCCCGCCTTTGGAATTCTGTGCCATGGTCTCAGATCCTCACTTCGATATCGCGGTCCTNAAGATAGCGCTTCAGCTCTGGAACAGGTATTTGCCCGCTGTGGAATACCGACGCTGCCAGCCCGCCATCAATACCGGTGGTTTCAAACAATTCGGCAAAATGGGCATAGTCGCCTGCACCACCAGATGCGATCACCGGAATGCCAACTGCATCTCGAATGAGCGATAGCTGTGCCAGATCATAGCCACGCTTTACCCCGTCATTATTCATACAGTTCAGAACAATTTCACCGGCACCACGTCGCTCTGCNTCCTGCGCCCAGGCGATCGTATCACGCTTTGAGGATATGGTTTTNCTTTCATCCCCAGTATATTGATAAACAACATAATTATTATGACCGTCTGCNTCTGTTTCACAACGGCTATCAATGCCAACAACAACGCATTGTGTCCCGAAGGCCTCGGCCAGCGTGGTGATAAATGCCGGATTTTCCAGCGCAGGTGAGTTGACGGAAATCTTGTCAGCACCGTCATTCAGGATGGCTTTTGCATCGGCAACCGTCCGGATGCCGCCCGCGACGCAGAACGGAATATTAATCTGGCGGGCGACNTTGTTGACCCAGCTTTTNTCGACAACCCGACCATCGCTGCTTGCTGTGATGTCATAAAAGACAAGCTCGTCAANGCCTTCATCTGCATATCGCCTGGCAAGTTCCAGAATATCGCCCATGTCACGATGGTTGCGGAACTGAACCCCCTTCACGACCCGNCCGTCGCGTACATCAAGGCAAGCGATGATCCGTTTTGTCAGCATGTCTGATCCCCTCCTACTGCGAGNGCCGCNGGCAGATCNAGCGCGCCCTCATAAAGCGCCTTGCCAATAATCACACCATCNGTACCGAGCCCATCGAGATCGGCAATATCGCTCACGCCGCCAGATGCCTGCAGCTGAATTGTGGGAAACATCTGTTTGACATCAGCATAAAGCATACGATTTGGACCTGTCATTGTGCCGTCGCGGTCAATATCGGTACACAGGACATGCCGCAGACCGGCATCCAGAAACCCCGAAATGAACGCTTCAAGGCTGAGATGACTTGCCTCTTGCCAACCGGACACGGCAATCATGAACACATCATCCTGGCGGATAACATCTGCGGCGAGACAAATGACATCGGCGCCAAAATCACGGATCATTGCGGCCACAATGTCCGGGTTACGTACGGCCAGCGACCCGATTACAACACGGCTCGCGCCGGCCTCCAGCAACGCTTCAACATCCTGGCGCGCACGAATGCCGCCACCTGTCTGCACCTTCAGGCCTGATCCGGAGATGATATCCGCGATCACGCCCGTCTGCCGATTGGCGGGGTCCTTTGCCCCGTCAAGGTCAACAAGATGCAACCAGTGCGCCCCCGCCTCAGCGTAGGCGCGGGCAACGGCAACAGGATCAGTGCCATAAGTTGTTTTCTGCGCGAAATCGCCCTTGCGCAACCGCACAACGGCGCCATCAATCAGATCAATTGCGGGATAGATGATCATGTATGGGAAAAATCCGTTTTTCAGAGTTCAAGAAAGTTCTGCAGGATACGCGCACCAATNGGCCCAGAGCGCTCGGGATGGAACTGCGCCCCCATGAAGTTGCCATGCGCCACGAGGGCAGTGAAATCCGCGCCATACCGGCATGCGGCAACAGTATCGCCCGAAACCGGGGCAAAATAGCTGTGGACGAAATAGACATGGGCACCATCGTCAATACCCTTCAACAACGGATTGGCTGCTGCTCCAGCNGTCGGCAGAAGCCGNTTCCANCCCATATGCGGAATGCTCAACCCCGGCGCTGGCTGAAAGGCACCAACNGNCCCTGGTATCAACCCCAGCAATGCGGTATCGCCTTCCTCAGACCGTTCAAACAGCAGCTGCATGCCAAGACAGATGCCGAGNACAGGCTGGGTCAGGCCGCGAATACAATCGACCAGCCCGGCCTTTTGCAGCTGCGCCATGGCGACAGGTGCCGCACCAACCCCCGGCAGGATAACTTTGTCCGCCGATGCGATCATTTCGGCGTCAGTTGTCAGCGTGGCTGTGGCGCCGCAGCGTTCAAGGGCGAAGGTCACGGACGCGATATTCGCCCCGCCACTGTCAATAATGGCAATCATCGAACGANACCCCTAGAGCATACCTTTGGTGCTTGGCAGATCGGCACCTTCTTGTTTAATGGCCTGACGCAGGGCGCGCGCAAACCCCTTGAAACAGGCCTCCACCATGTGATGGGCGTTATCCCCTGTCACATTGATATGCAAGTTGGCCTGCATGTTTTCCGCCAATGACCGGAAAATATGCTCGATCATATCGGTTGGCAGATCGCCAACATGATCGGCCGGGAAGTCGGCCTTGAAATCGAGGAAATAGCGGCCGCTTAGATCCAGAGCAACCGTCACAAGGGCTTCGTCCATGGGCAGACAAAAGCCGTAGCGTCCAATCCCGCGCTTGTCGCCAAGCGCCTCACGCAAAGCGGCACCAAGCGCAATCGCGCAATCCTCAATCGTATGATGCGGGTCAATATGCAGATCACCATCGCATTCAAGGGACAAAGCAAACCCGGCATGTTTGGCAATCTGGTCAAGCATATGGTCGTAAAAGCCAACACCGGTGTGGATGGAGACAGGACCTTTCTGATCAAGATTTACCGCCACAGAAATTGCCGTCTCGCTGGTGCGTCGCACCTTGCTGGCCACCCTGTCATTCCGGCGTGCGGCCAGCGTTTCACCCTTCATAAAGGCCAGCAGACGGGCCATGTCATCATCGCTGCCAATCGAGATGCGAACACACCCGGCAAGGCCCGGCTGATGCGACTGATTACGCAGGATGATCCCGGAATCGCGGGCNCTGGCGCACAGCGCGTCCGCGTCGGCCACTTTGACCAACAGATAATTCGCATCCGACGGAAACACAGAAATCACATCGTCGAGTGTTTGCAAAGCATCCGCGAATACATCTCGACGGCCAAGGATGTCTTCGCGTTTTGCCGCCAGCCGCTTCAGATTATCCGGTGACATGATCGCCATTGCCGCCTGTATGACAGGCTGGGGTATCGGGTATGGGGCAAGCACCTTGCCCATTAACGCCGTCACGTCCTGGCGCGCCAGCGCCGCACCGAGACGGACACCCGCCGCCGCGTGTGATTTTGACAATGTGC
Organism: SAR116 cluster bacterium; assembly: GCA_002686685.1. Classification (GTDB taxonomy): domain Bacteria; phylum Pseudomonadota; class Alphaproteobacteria; order Puniceispirillales; family Puniceispirillaceae; genus UBA8309. Next base: position 10,128 of record NYYG01000058.1, read on the forward strand.
GCAGGATCACCAGATTGGCATGCGTTTCCATCGCGTCAATCAGGCTGGGGGCGGCGGCATAATCGATATAGGTTTCATCGACAACCACCAGTGCCCGCCCCGCAAACGCTTCGCATAATGCGATGATCCGGTCACGCGACATGCAGTTGCCAGTCGGATTGTTTGGAGAACATATGAAGATAATTTTTGTATTATTATCAGATTCTTGAATTACCTTCTTTACATCGAGGTCAAAAGAATCATCCAGCGGTGCCACACGTGACTCAATTCCCTGAAGCATGGCGGATTGCGCATACATCGCAAAGGTTGGCGGGCAAATCACAATATTGTCGACCGCAGGCACACAGAATGCGCGTACCAGACAGTCAATTGCTTCATCTGCGCCCCGGGTCAGCGTCAGGTTACGGGAGGACACATCCAGCACATCACAAAATGCCCGCACCAGCGCGGCCGGCTGCTGCATCGGATAGCGGGCAAGACCCTCTGCACCGATAAAAGGTTCAAAGCTGCATTCATTTGCATCAAGGAAAATCGTCTCACCCTTATCGGCCACCAGCGTCCGCGCGGATGCATAGCCTTTCATAGCCACAATATCGGGACGGGCACGACCTGCCATGCCGGTGGCTGANACGTCCTTTGAGTTGTTTTCTGATGCCATAATGTCTGGTTCCGTCAGGTCAGGCTTGGGGTGATCGGGGCTTCAATCGAGCATTTTCTCGATAGGCACGACAAGGATGGAGCTTGCGCCACGGGTTTTGAGATCTTCCATCGTGGACCAGAACACCTCTTCATCACATACAGCGTGCACAGCGACCATATCGTCGCGCCCTTGCAGGGGCATGACTGTTGGCGCATGTGATCCGGGCAGAAGGGATTTAATATCCTCCAACGCGGCTATCGGCGAGTTGAGCATGATGTAACGGCTGTTTTCTGCGCGCAGGACAGCCGTAATGCGGGCAAGCAGCTTGTCGCACAGCCCGGCGGATTCCGTATCCATATCACTGTTCCGCACAATCACTGCCTGTGACTGCAGGATGATATCCTCTTCACGGAGTCCGTTTGAAATGAGCGTATTGCCGGTAGATACAAGATCACAGATGGCATCAGCAAGATGTGTGCGGGGTGCCACCTCGACGGCGCCTTCCATTGTCACAATGCTGGCATCCACGCCCTGCTCTGCCAGAAAGGCGGATAANAGGCCGCGATATGATGTGGCAATGGTCAGACCTGCGAGCGAATGAACACCGTCATATGGCAGGTCATTCGGAACGGCGAGCGACAAACGACAGCGCCCAAACCCAAGCGGCATCACTTCTTCAAGCCCGCCAAACTGTTGCGGATCCAGTACCTTCGTCTCGAGAAGCGTGTTCTGTCCCAGAATGCCAAGCTGGCACACCTCCTTTTCCAGAAAGGCCGGAATGTCATCATCGCGCACCAGGAAAATGTCGAGCGGGAAATTTCGGGCCCGGCATAACAGCTGGTCTTTGCTCTTCTGCAGCGAAATCCCGGCCTTTTCCAGCAAGGCGAAGCTCTTTTCCGATAGCCGTCCATTTTTCTGGATGGCGATCTTCAAACGGCCATCGCCGCGGCTAGATTTTGATAGCATGTGTCCTGCTCCGCGATCGGTAGGTGATCAAATTTTGCCCATGCGGCGCATGATGGTTCGGTAACCGTCATTGCCGCCATTCAGGAAGCGCGCAACGCGCACGATGGTGGCTGTGCTGACAGCCGTTTCGGCAGCAATTTGCCNATAAGGCAACTTCTGCACAAGCATTTGCGCGACGCGCCACCGATCTGTCAGACCTTCGCGCTCGGCTGGTGTGCATAAATCGAGAAAAAAGCTCTCCACTTCCTCGATCGTCTGCAATTGCAGGATCGCTTCATAGAGATCGGTCTCATNTGCCTTGTCGATTTGATCGCGTTTCATGCCGTGACAGCGTTTACCGCCCCTGTCATACCNCAACTCTGGACAGATATCCGTTTTAATGTGATAGCGTCTTAATACGTTAAAACAAAATCGTCAACCCTAAAAACAAGTACGGCATATCCAGGGTCTGTCCTACGGAGATGGCTTAATCTGACAACTCGCTAACACGCACTAAACTGCACAGCCGGCCAGATTCCGGATCGATCTGATTGATGGTTTCAGCGTCAAAACCAATATCCGCCACACAGCTTGTCGGGAAATAGGCAAGATTGGAATGTGTCGCTGTGGCGTCGATCATGTGCATCAACAGGACTGTGAGGCCCGGATTGTGGCCGATGACCATCACATGGCCTTTATCGCCACCATGGGCCTCTATNGCTGCCATGATGGTCGTCGCACTGGCCTCATAGATNCTATCTGACCAGATCACTGGNGTATCCGGCCAATGCTGTGCAGCAATTTCATGTGTTTCGCGGGTACGCGCCGCGCCAGACACAATCACCAGNTCAGGAACNAGAGCATTTTCCGCAATAAACCGCCCCATCCTGTCAGCATTGCGTCGGCCACGCGCGTTCAAAACACGAGAAAAATCATCTTGTTGAGATGACGGTGTTTCAGCCTTGGCATGCCGGAACAGAGTGATGCGTGCCATGAGAGTGCCTTTCTGGCTGCACTATTGCACCAGCCATACAATCTGCCAAGACGGAAAGAGTGATGAAAACAGGTCTGAATTCCTGTATTCAGAGAACGGCCAAATTCCGGTCAGACACTGGCAATTCGCATAATGAAGCGCCATCTACAAATGCATAAGTCTCTGTAGATGCGAGCCAAAAGGGAACCCAATACAATGCAGCACAATACTGGCGGGCAAGAATTGTTGGATGCCATCGGGAACACCCCGTTGGTCCGCCTCCGGTCCGTGTCCGAAGCAACGGGATGTGACATCTACGGCAAAGCCGAATTCATGAATCCTGGCGGATCGGTAAAAGACCGGGCAGCGCTTGCCATCATCGAACAAGCCGAGGCAGACGGCCGGCTGGCACCGGGCGGTCTGATCGTTGAAGGAACAGCCGGCAATACCGGCATTGGCCTGACCATGGTCGGTAACGCCAAGGGCTATCGGTCGGTGATCGTCATGCCTGAAACACAGAGCCAGGAAAAAAAGGACGTGTTGCGGGTATTTGGCGCAGATCTGAGGCTGGTGCCAGCAAAACCCTACAAGGACCCCGGCAATTACGTACGTTATTCCGAACAGTTGGCAAAGGAGCTGGCAGAAACGCATGAAGCCGGGGTGATCTGGGCCAACCAGTTCGACAATACCGACAATCTGCAGGGGCATTTCCAGACAACGGGGCCGGAAATCTGGGACCAGACAGATGGCCGGATAGACGGATTTACCTGTGCCGTTGGTTCCGGCGGTACCATCGCCGGTGTTGGCAAGTATCTGAAGTCCAAAAACCCGAACATAAGAATTGCTTTGGCCGATCCTGAAGGGTCAGCATTATGGCACCATTACATGCATGGTGTGTTAAAAGCCGAGGGTAACTCTGTGTCCGAGGGGATCGGTCAGGGCCGCATTACTGCCAATCTGGCAGAAGCGCCTATCGACACCGCATTTCGACTGTCCGACGCCGATGCCTTGCCGCTGATCTATGATCTAATGCGTGATGAAGGGTTGTTTATGGGTGGGTCGACCGCGATCAATGTGGCCGGCGCAGTGGCTTTGGCACGGGAAATGGGCCCGGGACATACAATCGTGACCATCCTGTGTGACAGCGGACAGCGCTATCAGTCAAAAATCTGGAATCCNGAATTTCTGAGATCAAAGGATCTGCCGGTTCCAGCATGGCTGGAGGCATAGCATGACATCACCGCTTGTGACTGCAGACTGGCTTCGCAACAATCTCGACAATGTCCTGTTGTTCGACGCGAATTACCATCTGCCGACTGTAGATCGTGATTCGGAGGCGGAATTCACCGCGGCGCATATTCCCGGGGCGATGCGATTTGACATTAATGCGATCGCCGACCCCGATGCCACCCTGCCCCACATGCTGCCGTCGACTGATGATTTCACTGTCGCCATGCGCGCCNTTGGTGTGAACAGCGACAGCCATGTGGTGTTTTATGATGATTCAGATATCAAGCCGGCAGCGCGCGGCTGGTGGATGATGCGCATGTTCGGACATGACAGGGTATCTGTTCTGGATGGCGGGCTTGCGGCCTGGCGCGCGATTGAAGGTCCGTTGGTCGCNGGCGGTGAAGGCAGCCGCAAGGAAGGAAATTTCGTTACAAGGCCCTCTTCTGGTGCCGGCGTGATTGATTTCACCGCCATTGTCAGTCTGCTGGGAGACGGTTTGCCAGAACAGATCATTGATGCGCGTGCGGCCGCCCGCTTTGCCGGCAANATGCCCGAACCACGCGCAGGGCTGCGCGCCGGGCATATTCCAGGCTCAAAAAATCTGCCCTTNAACGAACTGTTGGATGAAAACGGGANGTTCCTGCCGCCNGACAAGCTGCAACANNGCTTCGAGGATGCCGGCGTAGATACGGGCCAACCGGCAATNACAAGCTGCGGGTCTGGNGTGACCGCCTGTGTCCTGGCACTTGGNTTAAGCCTNGTCGGCAATGATGATGTCAGCGTTTATGACGGTTCATGGACGGAATGGGGTGCCAGTAGCGCGCCGATTGCCACCGGCGAGGACTGAACCAGCTGAAAAGACCAACAAAAAAGGCGGCCCCGGCCGCCTTTTTCTGTTTCCGTCTGCAAACGCCTCGATCAGTGATCAAGAATTTGGCTGAGGAAGAGTTTTGTCCGGTCATTCTGCGGCTGGTTGAAGAATGATTCCGGATCATTTTCTTCGATGATCTCGCCGCCATCCATAAAGATCACGCGGTTGGCAACCTTGCGGGCAAAGCCCATCTCGTGTGTTACGACCAGCATGGTCATGCCATCTTCGGCAAGCTCGATCATCACATCCAGAACCTCCTTGATCATTTCAGGATCAAGGGCTGATGTCGGCTCGTCGAACAACATGATCTTCGGACGCATGCAGAGCGCGCGCGCAATCGCAACACGCTGCTGCTGTCCACCGGAAAGCTGGCCCGGATATTTCAGAGCCTGCTCAGGGATCTTGACCCTTTCCAGCAGGTCCATTGCAATTTCCTCGGCTTCCTTTCGTGGCATCCGGCGTACCCAGATCGGCGCCAGAACACAGTTCTCAAGGATGCTCAAATGCGGAAACAGGTTGAAGCTCTGAAACACCATCCCGACATCCGAGCGGATTGTCTCAATATCCTTGAGATCGCTCGTCAGATCGGTGCCATGCACATTAATGAGGCCCTGCTGGTGTTCTTCCAGCCGGTTGATGCAGCGGATCAGTGTTGACTTGCCTGACCCCGACGGGCCGCAAATAACGATCTTCTCGCCCTGCGCGACCTCAAGATC
>NYYG01000059.1 GCA_002686685.1 SAR116 cluster bacterium
CCGTTGCCGGCACCACCGCCCTCTCTGCCCCAGCCATCGCTCAGGGCAAGCGTACCCTGACCATGGTCACATCTGTGCCTCACGGTTTTGCTGTTTTCGATAGCGCTGCTGTCTATTTTGCAAACGCTGTAACCGAGATGACCGATGGACAGATTACAATCGAAAAGAAAGCAGCCGGCGAACTCGTCGGTGCGTTCGAGGTGTTTGACGCTGTGTCGTCCGGACAGGCTGATATCTACCACTCCGCCGACTATTATTTCGGTGGACAGCATCCGGGCCTGTATTACTTCACATCCGTGCCGTTTGGCGCGACTACTGAAGAATTCATGGCTTGGTACTACCACGGCGGTGGACACGATCTCCACGACCAGCTTGGTCAAATCTTCAACCTGAAGTCTTTCGCCTGTGGAAGCACAAACATGCAGCCCGGCGGCTGGTTCAACAAAGAGATCAACTCGGCTGATGATTTCAGCGGCTTGAAGTTCCGCATGCCTGGTATCGGCGGTCGGGCACTTGAGCTGACCGGTGCATCGGTACAGGCGCTTCCAGGCGGCGAGATCTACCAGGCGCTTGCGTCTGGCGCAATTGACGGCGCTGAGTGGATCGGCCCATATGCCGACGAAAAGCTGGGCTTCCAGGAAATCTGTAAGTTCTATTATACAGGTGGTTTCCACGAGCCGGGCTCGATCCTGACCGCGTCACTCAACCGTGAGATCTACGATAGCCTTACGCCGGCACAGCAGAGCATTATGTTCAACGCTGCCGCTGCCGCGACCATGCATGAGTCCACAGGCGCAACCGCAAACAATGCGGCTGCTCTTGAGCGCATCATTGCACAGGGCGTAAAGCCAATGGAATTCCCTGACGATGTTTGGGATCTTTTCGGTGAAGCCTCTGCAAAGGCAATGGATGCGTTCATGGATGACTCGCTCTATGCGGAGATCCGCGCAAGCTATAACGCCAGCGTCGGCCAGAGCACCAAGTGGCTCGACATGGCCGACCGTACGTTCGTACGTCAGCGTTCCCGCGTGCTTGGTCTTTAGGGCTGAAGCAAGAACAAGAGTAGAAGCGCTAAATGGCGCTTCTACTCTCATTTTTTTTATCCCGTTCGCAATTCCTAGGATCGCATTATGGATACCGAAAGCAGTAGCGGCCTTATGTCCGGCATCCTCTGGTTTTTTCAGGGCATTTTCTATTCCGCGGTAAATATTTTCACCGCTATTTCTAATCCGCAGCTCTGGCTCGACTGGTCCGACAAGAAAGCGCTAATGCGCTTCATTTATTATGGTGGTTCAACCGAGCTGTTCTTCGCCTTCCTTCTCTGCTTCATAATCGTCGTCATTGCGGGCCTTCTGAACATGCGGTTCATGTGGGGCTTTGTTCGCGTGACCGAAGGCATTTCCAACACGGTAGGAAGACTTGTTGCCTGGGCTGGCCTCCTTATGGTGATACAGCAGGTTGTAATCGTCTTCCTGCAGCGGATCTTTGCGCGGCCAGACATTGTCATTGGTTTTGGCATCCCCATCGAATACGGCGTCAGCTGGTTTGCTGAGGAGCTGAAGCTCTACAACGCGGCTATAATCTGCCTATGCATTTCCTACACCTTCATCCAGCAGGGGCACGTAAGGGTCGATCTTTTCTATGCCCCCGCCTCCTTCCGCACTAAAAAGATTATTGATATGTGTGGCGCTGTCTTCTTTATGATCCCTATGGCAGCACTGATGTGGCTCTACAGCTGGTTCTTCATGTGGCGGCATTTGATTACCCCAAAGGTTTCTGCCTCCGACAAGATCGAGCTGATGCTGCGCAAGGCGCGGGTGGTTAAATGGAATGTCGAGACCATCGGCTTCTCAGCCAACGGTTTCTCTGCCTATTTCCTGTTCAAAGTTCTAATGGTTATTATGGTGGCCTTCATTTTCCTGCAGGCGGTATCCTTCTTCTGCCGCTCGCTTGCCGAATATCGTGAAGGCGAAAAGAGTGAAGGTAAGTTTCTCGATCTTGACGGCAAGGACGCGGCACCGACCGCGGCTGCAAACACACCAGACCAAGTGAGGCGCTAGCAAATGTTTGGTATTGACGGCGTCCTGCTGGCGCTCATCCTCACCTTCATAATTCTCTTCGCTGCAATCCTGTCGGGCTTTCCTGTGGCGTTTGCCATCGGTGGCGCCGGAGTGGTGTCCTTCGTTCTGGTCGCGCTTCTCGACTCTGCCGGCCTGCTTGTGCACTCGCTCGTCGATGTGTCATCGCCAGAATATAAGGAGTTGCTAAAACAGGGGGTAGCAAGACTGGATATTTCAAAATTCAGTTACCCGGACCTACCTCGGGTTACCGAACCGGTCTTCCCTGGCGGCTGGGAAAAGGCGGTTAACAGGACGCTGTCTTTTGTTGTTAACCGGGTGAATGAACGAGTAATCGCTGGCCAGTCGATCGAGACACTTCTCGCCATTCTAATGTTTGTCCTGATGGGCATCACGCTGGAAAAGTCGAACATCGCAAACGACCTGCTGACATCAATGGCGAGGGTTTTCGGAGGCCTACCAGGCGGCCTGGCTGTCTCCGTTGTTGTGGTTGGCGCATTCCTTGCCGCATCGACCGGCATCGTTGGCGCGACGGTTGTCACGATGGGACTTCTCTCATTGCCAACAATGCTGAGAAACAACTACTCGCCACAACTGGCCACAGGCGTCATATCAGCGTCTGGCACGCTGGGACAGATCATTCCACCGTCCATCGTAATCATCATTTTAGGCACTCTCGCCGGTGAAATCTATTCCACTGCACAGGAAGAGCGCGCACGCTCGGTAGGCTGTAGTGATGCCCTAACCTATCTCGGCGAACCCGCTGTGATTTCAGTCGGAACACTGTTCCAGGCAGCCTTGTTGCCTGGGATCATGCTGGCTCTTCTCTATGCGCTCTACGCCTTCGGCTATGCTTTAGTGCGGCCTAGCAGCGCGCCAGCGGTACCATCAGGTGCAGTTGCTGACAGCAGAACCAACCGGCGTAATGTGCTGATTTTTGTAGCCTGTGTGCCGGCGATTCTGGCCGGCTCCTTCCTAATGATGCAGCAAGTCAATGTGATTGGCTCACAGGACGTCACAGTCGACAGCTATTCTGATATTGGCATTACCGCATCACTTCGCACAAATGTGAGCGAGCAATGTCAGGCGTCGATGATCGCACTTCATGGGCAAGATGCTTGGGATCAAGCAATTTCCGAGGCCGAGGCGATCGCCGCGCAGGGCGGCGTCGAGTCAAGCCAAAAGCTAACCGAAGAGGAAATAGCGGCCGCCTTAAACGAGAAGATGGCCGCCGCCGCCCCAATCGGTTTTGGCATCGGGGGTTTCGCTCTCATAGTGGCGATCCTGATCTCCTTTGCGCGAGGCTCCGACATCGGCCTCAGCCGGCGGCACATGGCGGTTGGCTCCGCTGGTGTGCTGCTGTCACTGTGTGCGGATATCTTATTTGTTACGCCGCTAACAACACCAGGCACGACGATCATCTACATGCTTATCCCGTGGGCTATGGTCTATTGGGGCATCAAGCCGGCAATTGTCGCCCTGACGCGGATCGAACTTCTGCGCGTGGTGTTCCCGCCGCTGGTCCTCATCGTAGCTGTGCTGGGCTCGATCCTTGGCGGCATCACAAACCCGACACCGGCCGCCGGCCTCGGTGCATCGGGTGCGCTGATGCTGGCCGCCTTCCGCAAGCTGAATGACGAACAGAAATCGACCAAGCTGATACTGCAGGCCTCCTATGCCGTAGTGATCTGTATTCTGATGGGGGTCAATTTTGATCTCCGGATGAATGTTGAGGGTGTCGATGCAGAACGCTGGATCGCCTTCCTGTTTGCCTATGGCGCCTATCTCTACGCACTCTTCGGCCTGCTATATGCCTGCTTCATCCTGCACAGCAGCAGTGTTCTTGCGCCAGTGGTGCGCGAGACATCGAAAGTCACGTCGATGGTCTTCACCATCTTGATCGGATCGCAAGTCCTGAACCTGGTGGTTATCTCCTTTGGCGGTGAGCACTATATCCAGCAATATCTCCGCAGCTTCGACAATGAGGTAACCATCTTCTTGATCGTAATGGTGCTGCTGTTCCTGCTCGGGTTTGTTCTCGACTTTCTCGAGATTATCTACATTGTCGTGCCGATTGTAGGTCCCGTCATTTATGGCGGTACATTCGACCCAGCATGGGTCACGATCATGATAGCCATCAACCTGCAGACGTCGTTCCTGACACCGCCCTTCGGGTTTGCCCTTTTCTATCTCAGGGGCGTGGCACCAAAATCCGTGCTGACGACCGACATCTATCGCGGCGTGATCCCATTTGTAATCATCCAAATCGTCGGGCTACTTATCCTCTGGTTCTTCCCGGAGATCGTCACAATCGTTCCGCAGCTGCTGGACGGATAGCGATTTGCTTCACCAGCCTGGCGACAAGGCCAAAACAAAAACGGCCGCCCAAGAGGCGGCCGTTTTTATTTTCAGGCTTTGCTGGATGGTCAGGCGGGTGCGTTCTGTCCGCGTATTTTTTCCAGCGCCATTTCAAGGTTAGTTACCGTGCGGTCGATATTCATCAGCTTGTCGAGGCCAAACAGCCCGATGCGGAAGCTGGCGTAATCCTCGCGCTCGCCACATTCCAGCGGCACACCGGCGGCGATCTGCANCCCCTGCTCGGCAAAGGCCTTGCCTGACTTNATCTCGGCNCTNGGNGCGAAACANACAACGACACTCGGCGCCTTGAAGCCGTCNGCNGCCACNGACTTGTAGCTGTAGCGGTCCATCAGNCCGCGCACNTCTTCNCCAAGCCTGATCTGCGCCTGCTTCAGCGCCTCGAGNCCGAACNCCTCGGCCTCGATNAGNGCGTCGCGGAAATGGCGCAGCGCNTCGGTCGGCATGGTNGCGTGATAGGCATGCGCCCCGCCTTCNTAGGTTTCCATGATCTGGGTCCATTTCTTCAGATCATTGGCAAAGCTGGAGCTGNTCGTCTCGTCGAGACGCGCACGGCCATGCGGCGACATCATCACCAGCGCGGCACAGGGCGATGCGCTCCACCCCTTCTGTGGCGCTGTCAGCAGGACATCGACGCCTGTTTCCTCAAGATTGACGAAGACCGTGCCGCTGGCGACACAGTCCAGAACGAATATCCCGCCATGCTCATGCACACAGTCGGTCACGGCGCGGATGAAATCATCCGGCATCATCATCCCGGCAGACGTTTCGACATGGGGGCAGAAGACAACATCGGGCTTCTCGGCGCGGATGCGCTCCAGGATATCCTCCAGCGGACAGGGCGCGAACGGCGCGTCGGTGCTGTCGTCGGACTGGCTTGCGGCGAGGACGGTGGTGTGGCTTGCCAGCTTGCCGGCCTCCATGATCTGGCTCCAGCGAAAGCTGAACCAGCCATTGCGAATCACCAGCACGCGTGCGTCATTGGCAAACTGGCGGGCAATCGCCTCCATGCCATATGTTCCGCCTCCGGGAACAACCGCCACCGAGGCCGCGCCATAGGCATTGCGCATGATCCTTGAAATATCACGCATGACCTCGCCAAAGGCGTCCGACATGGAGTTCAGCGAGCGGTCCGAAAACACCACCGAATATTCAAGCAGGCCGTCCGGATCGATATCGTCACGAAGTGCTGGCATAGGAATATCCTTTCCTTGAATGAACCATGAGCAAGAGATGGTGGCCGCTGTCCGCAGCGTCAACCAGTGGGCAAATCGACACAAGCCCGAGGCGTATCATATCAGCCGATTTGCATATTTGACGGGCATCGTCCGATCCACTAGGGATGAAGCCCTGATCGGGGGAAACAGCGAATGTACGCAGAAGACGTCTTTGTCTGGGCAATCGGAATCGGCGGCGCGCTGGGGCTGGCAACAGCGCTGGTTACCGCAATCCTGATGTGGCGCCATGGCGGCAAAAGCATCGGTGAAATCGCCAAATATACTGCCAGCGCCTTTCTGACGCCGGCCTGCATTGTCCTGGCAATCGGCGGCTGGCTCCACGGCAAGCTGCCGCCGGGACAATTCTCGATCGCGGGTGTTGCCGACCAGTCGATTACCTCGGCCGCGGCCTTTGACGCAGGCGAACACTGCCTTGGCGGGCCGGCGGACGACAGGCACCACCCCGGCATCCGCGCCCGCTTCGAGCGTTATGCCCGCAAATATAATTCGCGCAACAGGCTGAAGATCGAATCAGAAGAGATGGGCCAGCTGATCAAGGACGGCAACATGGCCGGCCTTCATGTCTATTCCATTCTCTATAACTACCGGGAAACCAGCTCGCTGGAGCAGCGCGGCGTGAAGGTGAAACGCAAGGATTACTGGGTCCGGTCGACAGACTGCTTTGCCGATCCGAAATCGACGCGCCGCAACCTCAACGCCCTGTTCGGCGGGTGACATCTCCCGCGACAGCACCATCCTGCGCCGGGTGAGGACGCTGCCGGTGTTCACGGAACCCGATATAGACGCCGCATGACAGAATGATGCCGGCGCCGGCCAGTGACACGCCATCCGGCACGACGCCAAGCACGATCAGGTCCAGCAGCACGACAAACACCAGCGTCGCATAGATGAAGGGAGCGATCAGGCTCGCCTCGCCTGCCCGCATGGCATAGAGGAACGATGTCTGGCCAGTCACCATGACAACGCCCACTGCCATAAGGCCCATCCATTGCGCCGTGGTCGGCATGGTGAACACCCAGAACAGCGGCAGGCTGGCGACCACCACTGCGATCGAGTTGTTCAGGACCAGAACCTGAAACACATCCTCGCGTGACGACAGGATTTTGATAATGACAATCTCCATGCCGAAAATCATCGCCGCAAGGATGCAGGCCAGCGCCACCGGGTGAACACCGCCCTCCGGACGCACCAGAAGAAGCGTGCCGACAAATGACAGCGCCGCCGCGCTCCAGCGATGCCGGCCGACACGNTCTTTCAGCAGGAACGTGGCAAAGATCATCGCAAAAATCGGATTGAGAAAGGTCAGCGCCACCGCATCCGAGGCCGGGATATAGATGACCCCGGCAAACATNATCCNGACACCGATCCAGCCAAGCGTCGAGCGCAGCGCATGAAGATGCAGGTTGGCANCTATGTTGGTCAGCCGCCGGCGCATCACCAGAAACAGGACCANCGCCGTCATCAGCCCGAAGGCGAACCGGCTGTGCGTGATCTGCAGCGGATGGACGGGATCCCCNAAATAACCNCTGCCGAGCAGTTTGGATGTGAAGGTACTGCCGGCAAAGAACAGCGATGCGGCAATGGCGAGGAAAAGCGCGCGGATACTCACGTCGCACACCAGCAGGCAGATAAAGGCAAGGTTCTGGAACGATGCTGGACGGAGCGGCCTTCAGGACTGGTTGGCAAGCGGGTCACTCCTCGGCCGCCACTCCCGAGCTGGCACCCTGCTTGAACCGGTCGACCTTACGTTTGACCTCGAGCATGCGTTCAAGAATATCGTCCTGGTCCGACGCCACCGTGTCCAACGCCGCGAAATGACGCTCCAGCTGGCCGACCACCTTGTCCAGCTCGTTGGCCAGCTCCATGCTTTGCCGGTTGGAATCGATCAGACGGTGCTGGGTCTTGCGAAGAAAGGCACCAAGCACAGGATCGGCGTTCAGCATGTTGCCTATATAGGTTTTAGGCACCTTGCGGGCGGTCAGGCCGGACGAGCCGGCGACCGCATTCACCGACCGGCACTCGTCAAGGATCAGCGAGGTCTCGCCAAACAGCTCGTCGGGCCCGAGCCTGTTCAGCAGAAGGTTGTCGACCGAAAAGATCCTGACGGCACCTTCCATCACCAGATAGGCCTCCTTGGAGATATCGCCGGCCGAATAGACGATTTCATCCGGGCCCCAGATGCAAATGTCGCCCTTCTCAATCATGTCCAACCCCGTTCATTCAAAAGGCATCAATCAGGCTGCGCAAACCCTGTTCCAGACCCGTAGCCGGATGAACAGGATGGTCTGATACGACCCATATGGTTGCGGCGCCATGTAAACTGTGTGAAATACTTGCCGAAACCGACCGGAGAGGCAATCTCCAAATAAAATCCGCACGTCGGCTGCAAGACCGGCGCATCTGCCAGATTACAGCCAGACAGGACCAAGCCGTGCGTTTTCTGAAGATCAAAACCGTTCCAACCCTCTTCTGGAGCGCACCGGAACCCCTGACCTTTCGCCCGCCCTTGGTGTCGGTGGCGCTGCTGGTCATCGGGCTTGTCATCTTCGGCCTTGGCGAGGCGCTGCTGATCGCGTCGGGTGCCGGCGTCAGTCCCTGGACGGTGTTCGCACAGGGTGTCTCGCTTCACACCGGATGGAGCATCGGCTTTGCAACCTTTGTCATCAGCGCGCTGGTACTGCTGCCGTGGATCCCGCTCCGGCAGAAACCCGGCATGGGAACGATCCTCAATATCATCATCATATCCGTGGTGCTTGACGTTGCGCTTCCCTTCCTGCCCCGTTTCGACTCGCTTGGACTGCGCCTTGCCGAGGCGGCCGCCGGGGTCGTCGTCACCGGCATCGGCGGCGGAATCTATCTGATCGCCAATCTGGGTCCCGGGCCGCGCGACGGGCTGATGACCGGCCTGCAGCGGGTGACCGGTTTTCCCATCGCCCATGTGCGCGGCGCCATCGAGGTGAGCGTGGTGATCATCGGATGGTTGCTTGGCGGCGTGGTCGGCGCCGGAACGCTGCTCTTTGCATTCGGAATTGGGCCCTGTGTGGCGGCGAGCATGTCCTTCCTGCAGCTGTGTTTCGGAAGCCGGGCAAAGGACTGACCGGCTGCGTTCGCTTGTCTTGCCCCGCGGCTGGTGGCGACCGCGCTATGCCCTGCCGTCGGGGCCAGTGGCATCACGGTGCAGGACACCTGAAATGTGAAGGTTCAGCGCCTTGGTCGACAGCACA
>NYYG01000060.1 GCA_002686685.1 SAR116 cluster bacterium
GTGAACATGGTGATCGGGTAAACATATTGACCGGGTAAACATGTTGACCTGGTGAATGGGCTGGAAACCGCGCCCGCCCGCAGCAACTTGAGAATTGCCAGCATGTCCGGCACACTATAGCCAGTGAAGGGGGTATTCCATGATCTTTCGACAGCTTTTTGACTCGGTGTCGTCAACCTATACCTATCTGCTGGCAAGCCGCATTGGTGGCGAGGCGCTTTTGCTGGACCCTGTACTGGAAAAAACGGATCGGTATCTGAAACTGCTCGAAGAGCTGGACCTGAAGCTGGTCAAGGTGGTCGACACGCATGTNCATGCCGATCATGTTACGGCGATGGGCGCCCTGCGTGATCGTACAAACTGCGTCACGGTGATGGGTGAGCAATCCCCTGTCGATGTGGTGTCCATGCGGGTCAGCGATGGCGAGCGCGTGACCATAGAGGGCATGTCGCTGACTGCNATGCACACGCCAGGCCATACAGATGACAGCTATTGTTTCCGCATGGATGACCGGATATTCACCGGTGACACGTTGCTGATCCGCGGCACNGGCCGCACTGACTTCCAGAATGGTGATGCCGGGCAGCAATATGATTCGCTCTTCAACGGCGTCCTGAAACTGCCCGANAGNACNCTTGTCTATCCGGCNCATGANTACAAGGGNGACACCGTATCCACCATTGGCGAGGAAAAGGCGGCAAACCCGCGTCTGCAAGTTGCTGGTCGCGATGAATATATCGAGCTGATGGCAGGTCTAAAGCTCGCCAACCCCAAGATGATGGATGTGGCGGTGCCGGAAAATATCCGAATGGGTCTGACCATTGACCGGCAGTGCGAGGTGGCGACGATGACGCCGGAAACCATCATTGCCGAAAATGCCGAGGGCATGATGCTTGTGGACCTCCGTGAAGAGGGAGAGCGCGTGAAAAGTGGTGTGATCCCCGGGTCTGTACATGCGCCTTACAGCCGTCTTGATCAGCATCTGGACATGCTGCGCCAGTCTGCCGGACGGGATATCGTCTTTTATTGTGCGGTCGGAGAGCGCTCGACAATGGCTGTCAACATTGCGNNTGAACGCGGCGTCTCTGCCTGTGCGCATATTCCGGGTGGCTTCATCGCCTGGACCGAGGCCGGCGGTAATATCGACCGTGTCTGATGATCTGCGCGCGCCGTGTCAGGCTTTGCCGGGTTTTCGCAAATAGATTTCTGTAGGNGCCACAACCGCCTCTTCGATATGCCGCGCCAGATTGTGGAACGGATCGGAACCATTGTCCGGCCGGTTGGCGGGGCCGCTGTCTGACATCGACCTCAGCATTCGGGCCATGCCGGCTGATTCATCATGCTGCGCCTCAAGCGTGAAACCGGCAGCAAGGCCGGCAACAAGATAGGCATCCGGGCGCACCACCGCGCTGAAAGAGGGATCAGATGCCCAGGGCAGGGGGAAGGTCAGCGCGCCATCACCAGTCTGCATGACATCATAGACGCAGAATCGCCCACCCGGTCGCAGCAGGCGAAACGCCTCGCGCATGATGCCTTCCTTGTCGGCAACATTCATGCCGACATGCAGCATGACAGCATGCGAGAAAGTTGNATCCTCTGCTGGTACATCCAGAATGCTGGCCTGCGCCAGGCTGACCCTGTCCGCCATCCCGGTCATGTGGTTGAGGGTGGTGCCTGTTTCGATAAATTCACGCGTGAGGTCAAAGCCGCTGACATGACAGCCGCTAATGGCGGCGATGGCACGTGCCGGGCCACCGGTGCCGCAGCCAAGATCAACAAGCCGATCCTGTGGAAAAAGTGTCAGCCGGTTTAAAATCCGGCGTGTTGCATCCAACCCGCCAACATGAAATTCATCCACTGGCGCCAATGTCTCAAAGGTCAGATCATTTTCTGAAATGCCTTTGTTCGCCAGGGTACGCAGCATGCGCTTCAGCAGGCCGGGACGGCCATAATGCTTTTCGATTGCGGTATCCTGTGACATGGCGTTATCGCTGACTTGCGGGTGCGTGATGGAGTCATGATAGCAGATGGCCGGATGATCAAATATCCTTTTCACCTAATTTCTTGCCTTGCAATAAGCTTAATCCCATAACAAGTCGTGCCTGGACCCGGACTATCAGGAATGAAGAAAAGAAGATGAATGTTGCGCCTTTGTTTGCGGCTGCGATGCCGATCCCACCCCATGCGATTGCGGCTATGCTTGCGCTTGTCCTCGGTGGCTTCCAGCTGCGTATGGCCAAGGGAACGCCACGGCACCGGCAGCTTGGCTACATCTGGACCGGATTGATGGCGTTCGTCGCAATCAGCGGCTTTTTTATTCATGAAACGCAGGTTATTGGCATTTTCAGCCCCATCCATCTGCTGTCGGTTCTTGTGCTGGTGACATTGTGGCGGGCGATCAGACAGGTGCGGCGTGGCAATGTTCCGGCGCATCGACGGGCGATGATTCTGCTTTACTGGCTGTCACTTGTGCTGACCGGGCTGTTCACCTTCTGGCCCGGGCGGGTCATGTATCATGTCGTTACGGGCGGCTAGAGGCCAAGACGCGCAGCCATCGTATCAATAGCGGCGCATTGCTGTGCCACCTGTGCAGCGTCTGGCTGCTGTTCGAGGAATTTGGGCAGGAACGGGTCGACCAGATCGCTTTGGATCCCGGCCAGCGACTCAACCACCCGATGCCCGCAGAACGGCACATAGGCTTCGGAATAGCCACCCTCGTGAATGGCCACGACGCGCCCGCCACAATGTTCATCAGCTGCTGCCATGATCATGCTGGTCATCTGGGCATAGGTGCTGGACAGGCATGACATCCGCCCCAGCGGATCGACATGGCTGGCATCAAGCCCGTTGGCAATGATGATGATATCCGGTCGGAATGACTGGATCAGCGGCAGGACGACGCGTTCAATCGCATAAAGATAGGCGTCATGCCCGCATCCCGATGGCAAGGGCAGGTTGGTGTTCGCACCGGCGCCATCACCAACCCCGCGATCTTCAAGGCCGCTATATCCTGTGGGGAACAGATTGGCCTGGTGAATGGACAGGGTATGCACATCCGGGTCATCCTCGAAAATCGCCTGTGTGCCGTTGCCGTGATGCACGTCCCAGTCGAGAACGAAGAACCGTTTTGCGGCTCCGGCGGCGCGCGCTGCCGCGATGGCGATCCCGATGTTGGACAACAGGCAGAAGCCCATCCCCTGATCTGCAAGGCAGTGATGGCCCGGCGGGCGGGTCAGCGCATAGGCCGTGTCATGCCTGCCGGACAGCACCCCAAGCACCGCGTCACGGGCAAGCCCGGCGGACTGGCAGGCAATTTCAAATGATCCGCGGCCAAAGGGGGCCGATACACCCAGCATGCCGCCGCGTCCGTCGCTCAGCGCCTTGAATTCGGCAAGATAACCGGCAGTGTGGATCCGCGCTGTTTCAACAGCAGTGGCTGGCGCTGCGTCGCATACATCCAGTGCTTTCATCAGGCCTGACATATCCATCAGATTGCGCATGCGCCTCTTGGATTCCGGGCTCTCCGCGTGGCCACCAGCGGCCATTGGCTGAACCCAGCCACCAACAGGGGCGGTCAGAGCTGCCTCGCCGGTTGTGTGCCAGAAACAAGACTCTGAAAGATAAAAGCCGGTATTGCGCATGGTGTCCCCAGATAGAGAGATGTCCAGGATCGGGCATCGTCTGCCATTACATCAGCTTGCACGTCGATTTAGGATTTGACAAAGCAATATATGCGGGAAAAAACAGGGGTAAGGCCTGTCGGCCGCAACAATCTGGCCAGGGAAAACAGGGCCATGCCCGAGTTTCTGACATTGAAAGAGGCTGTTGCCGCCCATCTCGAAGACGGGATGATGGCTGCATTTGAGGGCTTCACCCATCTGATGCCCTATGCCGCCGCGCATGAGGTGATCCGTCAGGAAAAGCGCGACCTGACGGTGGTCCGTATGACCCCGGATGTCATCTATGACCAGCTGATCGGGATGGGCTGTGTTGCGAAGATGATTTTTTCCTATGCCGGCAACCCCGGCGTGGGCTTGCTGCGNCGGCTGCGGGATTCGCTGGAACATGGCTGGCCGCACCGCATCGAAATCGTCGAACATTCGCATGCCGCGCTGGCACATGCGTATGAGGCCGGGGCGTCGCGNCTTCCGTTTGCCGTCCTGCGCGGCTATGTCGGAACAGATTTTCCGGCAATCAACGCTGATATTCGCACCATTACCTGCCCCTTTACNGGGCAAAAGCTGGCGGCAGTCCCGGCCATCAATCCNGACATCACCTTCATTCATGCGTTGAAGGCAGATCGTGCCGGCAATGTGCTGATCGAGGGGATTGTCGGCGTACAGAAAGAAGCTGTGTTGGCAGCGGGAAAGGCCATCATCACCGTCGAGGAAGTGGTCGACAGTTTTGAATCCCACCCGAATGCAATGGTCCTGCCACACTGGGTTGTGACGGCGATTGCACATGTGCCTGGTGGTGCCCATCCATCCTATGCGCATGGCTATTACGCGCGCGACAATGCCACCTACAAGGAATGGGACGCCATCGCCNCCGACCGTGACCGCTTTCTGGNCTGGATGAAAACGCATGTGCTGGATGTTGANGAGACNGTGTTTGCCAACCGTGTGATATGGAGCGCCGGGTCATGACCGACGATTTCACACCGGACGAAATGATGACCATTGCTGCGGCCCGCATGCTNACATCCGAGGATGTCTGTTTTGTCGGGATCGGGCCGCCATCCGCCGCCTGCAATATGGCGCGNCTGACGCATGCGCCGGGGATTACGCTGATCTATGAATCNGGGACCATAGGNACTGCGCCCAATGTCCTGCCACTTTCAATCGGAGATGGTGAACTTTGCGACACCGCGATGACCACTGTCTCGGTGCCGGAGATGTTTCGCTACTGGCTGCAGGGCGGGCATATTACTGTCGGCTTTCTGGGGGCCGCACAGATCGACAGGTTNGGCAANATCAACACAACCGTGATTGGCGATTATGCCGNGCCGCGCACCCGGCTGCCNGGNGGGGGCGGGGCGCCGGAAATCGCNAGCCTGTCACAAAAGGTGTTTGTNACCATGAANCAGTCGCATCGTGCGATGGTNGAGACGATTGATTTCGTNACCAGCTTTGGCCATGGCAAGGGGCCGGGTGATCGTGCGGCACTGGGGCTGGAAACAGAAGGGCCAGCGGCCCTGATCACGGATCTGGCTGTCTGGGAGCCTGATCCGGAAAGCCGCGAGCTGACAGTGACAAGGCTGCATGCGGGTGTCAGCCGTGCTGCCGTGCAGGATAGTTGCGGCTGGTCTGCGCGCTTTTCTGCCGACCTTGTCGAGTCGCCACCACCAACAGCGGAAGAGCTGTCNGTACTGCGCGCGTTGAAGGCGCGCACCGAAAAGGCGCATTCCCGCACGGGCTAAGCCGTAACCGCCCGGTAATTTGCCGCACCTGCAGCGTGTTGCCAGCCCATTTTCAACTGGAAAGATGACCCCCATTCGTTCAATCTGTTCCTATTGAATTGATGTGATTTTGCCTGATGGCAAGGCGGTGATTTTGGCTGAACGGTCATTCCGAAAAGAGGTGCAGCAGTTACGCNTTGGCAAGGGCGAAGTGTTTCGCGGCGAGGGGATTCTCGCCATCACCAAGGCATTNCTGGAAAATGGCGTCGGATATGTTGGCGGGTATCAGGGCGCACCTATCAGTCACCTCATGGATGTGCTTGCTGATGCCGAGGATATTCTTGGCGAGTTGGGGGTGCGATTTGAATCCTCGGCTTCCGAGGCTACGGCCGCCGCATCGCTCGCGGCTTCGGTTCATTATCCGATCCGCGGCGCCGTCACGTTCAAATCCACGGTTGGCACCAATGTCGCGTCGGATGCGCTGGCTAATCTTGCATCTGGCGGCGTGACGGGCGGCGCACTGATCATTGTCGGCGAGGATTATGGCGAAGGCAGCTCGATCATGCAGGAGCGCANCCATGCTTTNGCGATGAAGTCGCAGATATGGCTTCTTGACCCGCGTCCTAACCTGCCATCCATCACCGCTGCTGTCGGGCATGGCTTTGCCCTGTCCGAGGCATCCAATACGCCGGTCATGCTCGAGGTGCGTATTCGCAGCTGTCATGTGCATGGCAGCTTTGTCGCCGCNGATAATAAACGACCTGATTTTACAGTGCAGGATGCGCTGGATAATCCGCAGCGCGACACAGCGCGTGTTGTATTGCCGCCCGCATCTTATGTGCATGAGCGGGAAAAATATGAAAAGCGGCTTCCTGCCGCCATCGACTATATTGTCAGCAACGGGCTGAATGAATTTTTTGGGCCTGCCAGCGGACGGATCGGCATCGTGCTGCAGGGTGGCATGTATAACGGGGTGATCCGCGCGCTACAGCGTCTGGGGCTGGCCGATCTCTATGGCGACAGCGCCATTCCCCTCTATGTTCTGAACGTAACCTACCCGCTTGTCCCGGACCAGTTTCTCGATTTCTGCAGGGACAAGGACCACGTGTTGATCATCGAGGAAGGCCAGCCGGATTTTATCGAGGAATCGTTGCGGGCAACGCTGCACCGGGCCGGTATGCCTATCGCGGTTTCGGGCAAGGATGTGTTGCCGATGGCCGGTGAATATACCGGTGCGGTCATGCTGGAAGGGCTGACAGCCTTCCTGTCAAAGGCGGCACCGCAGATGCTGACCGATAGCCATCGTGCGCCCAACCAGCCGGACGCGGACCCCGAAATGCCGGATCTGTCCGCCACCGTGCCGCCACGTCCGCCGGGTTTTTGTACCGGCTGCCCCGAACGCCCGATCTTTGCCGCGCTGAAGATGGCTGAACAGGATCATGGGGCGTTTCAGGTGGCAGGTGACATTGGCTGTCATCTCTTTGGATCGCTGGCGCCGTTCAATATCGGTGGCACAACGATGGGTTACGGGTTGGGGCCTGCATCGAATTCCGCCTTTCATGGTGGTGACGGGACAAACCGTCCAATTTCCATCCTTGGCGATGGTGGCTTCTGGCATAACGGGCTGAACAGCTCTATCGGCAATGCCGTCTATAACAAGGGTGACGGCATCACCGTGATTATCGATAATTACTATTCTGCGGCCACCGGGGGGCAGGATCTGCTGTCTTCACGCGCGGATAACGCCACACGCGATACGAAACACCCGATAACGAAAGCTGTCGAGGGGGTCGGCGTTGAATGGGTGCGGCAGGTCGACAGAACCTATGACGTCGCCAGAATGCGCGCAGTGATCGACGAGGCACTCACCACCACCTACAGCGGCCCAAAAGTGATTGTCGCATCATCGGAATGCATGTTGAACAGGCAGCGTCGTGAAAAGCCGCAGATGAAAAAGGCGGTGGCTGACGGCCGCCGCATGATAAAGCCCAAATTCGGCGTGGACGAAGATGTCTGCACCGGCGATCACGCCTGCATGCGGCTGTCAGGGTGCCCGTCCCTGACGCTAAAGACACTGGATGATCCTCTGCGCGATGACCCTGTGGCCCATATCGACCAGAGCTGTGTCGGTTGCGGCAACTGCGGCGAGGTGGCTGATGCCGCTGTCCTCTGCCCGTCCTTTTACCAGGCTGACCTTGTATATAACCCGGGTGCTGGCGAGCGGATGATGGCACGGGTGCGCCGGCGCATCATCGCGTGGTTCCAGACCCGGCGTGCCGCCCGACGGCTTCAATTCGAGCCTGCGGCATAACCATGGCGGACCAGCCGGAAGCAAAACTCGACAATATCATCAAGCTGGCGATCATGGCGGTCGGCGGGCAGGGCGGCGGTGTGCTGACAAACTGGATTGTCGATCTGGCAGAAGCCAACGGATATGCCGTCCAGGCAACCTCGGTCGCCGGTGTCGCCCAGCGCACCGGGGCGACAATCTATTACATAGAAATGCTGGCAGATACAGGCCGCCAGCCCGTCTTTTCCCTTAGCCCTTCCGAGGCCGATGTCGATATCGTGATTGCCGCAGAATGGATGGAGGCAGGTCGGGCGATCATGCGCGGCTTTGTCTCGCCAGATCGCACTGTATTGATCGCCTCGTCGCATCGCGCGCTTGCCGGAGTTGAAAAGACGGTGCCGGGGAACGGGATCGCCGATCATGCAGAGGTCCGCAGCGCCGCGCTGAAAAGCGCGCGACGGGTCATTGCCTTTGATATGGAAAGCATGGCCGTCAAGGCTGGCACAATGATTTCGGCAAGCCTTTTCGGGGCCCTTGCCGGCGCTGATGTCCTGCCGTTTTCAGATGATTCATATCGCGACATGGTCCGTCGTGGCGGGCGCGGGGTCGAGGCGTCGCTGGCGGCCTTTGATGCCGCATGCGCGCGGGCACGAAAGGGAGAAATTGCCGATGCAACGCCTCCCGTTCATCATGCTGGCAGTCTGCGGCACCAGGTCAGGGGGCCGGAACGATTGCTGGGCGAATGGCGCAGCCTGACGGCGCGTCTTGCAGATTTGCCGGATGCGGTGCGACCGCTTGCCGAGGCTGGATTGCACAAGGTTGTTGATTACCAGGACACCGCTTACGGGGCGGCGTGGCTGGACAGTCTTGAAAAGCTGGTGGCGCTTGACCGACAGCATGGTGGGGGTGGGCAGGATTTTGCCTTTTCTGCGCAGGCAGCCAAATATCTGGCGAATGCCTGGTGCTATGACGACATCATCCGCGTTGCCGATCTCAAAACGCGTGCAACACGCACCAGCCGCATCGACACCGAGGTGGGTGCCGATGACAGCCATATCGTACAGGTCACCGAATATGTGCATCCTGGCGCCGCCGAGTTTATTTCGATGATGCCGCACAGGCTGGGCGTGTTTGTTGCTGGCCGCCCTGCGCTGGTCAGGCGCATCGACAGATGGGTCAATCGTGGCAGACGCATCCGTTCCGATTCATTGCGGGGCTTTCTGACTTTCTATCTTTTGGCCGGGATGCGCCGCTGGCGCCGTGGCCTGTATCGTCATGCCACTGAAATGGCGCATATCGAAAGTTGGATTGATGCTGCCATCGGGCGGTTGCCGCATGATTATGCACATGCAGTCAGCATCCTGAAGGCGCGGCGCCTCATTAAGGGCTATAGCGATACCCATGCGCGCGGACTTGGTAAATTTGATCGCGTGATGCAGGGGGCTGCGCGGTTGGAGGGGCATCCTGATGCCGGTGCATGGACGGACCGGTTGATCCGTACCGCGCTTGCAGATACCGAGGGTGCCGCACTCGACGGCGCGCTGAAGACGGTCGACAGTTTCGTGACGCCCGAAACATCTGCCGCCCGCAACGGGGCATAGGCCGGGACGCGCCTTCCTGCGATCATGGTCAGGCTTTGTGTGCGCTCAGGATATGGCCGGCGATAATCTGTTTCTGCACTTCGCTGGCTCCTTCATAAATCCGCAGCGCGCGGATTTCGCGGTACAGTTCCTCGACCTTGATGCCGCTGCGCACCCCATCGCCGCCATGCAATTGCACGGCCTTGTCGATCACCGCCTGTGCGGTCTCGGTGGCGTGCAGCTTTGCCATTGATGCCTCGCGGCTGACACGTTCGGCACCGCNGTCNTTGGTCCAGGCNGCGCGATAGATCAGCAGCGCNGCGCTGTCGATGTCGAGAGCCATTTCTGCAAGGCTGGCCTGCACGGTTTGCATATTGGCAAGCGGCGCGCCAAACAGGATGCGGTTGCTGGTGCGGTCCAGCGCCTCGTCGAGNGCACGGCGGGCAAATCCGAGGGCCGCAGCACCAACGGTTGANCGAAAGACATCNAGGACGGCCATGGCGATGCCGAACCCCTTGCCAGCCGTGCCGATCANCGCATTGCCGGGCAGNTTCATCCCGTCAAAGCGCAGCCGGGCCAGCGGGTGCGGCGCAATTACATCAATTCTTTCGGCAATTTCCAGCCCCGGCGTGTCGGCCGGCACAAGGAAACAGGACAGCCCCTTTGCNCCGGGCCCTTCGCCCGTGCGTGCGAAGACAGTATAGATATCAGCAATACCGCCATTCGAAATCCAGGTTTTCTCACCATCGATGACCCAGCCATTGCCATCGGCGCGGGCACTTGTCGACATATTGGCCACATCCGACCCGCTGGCCGGTTCCGACAGGGCAAAGCCGGCAATGGCGGNGCCGCTGGTGGTGCGGGTCAGCCATTCCCGGTGTCCGTCATCGCCAAACAGGCTGACCGGCCCCATGCCAAGGCCCTGCATGGCAAAGGCAAAATCTGCCAGGCCATCATGGCGGGCAAGTGTCTCGCGGATCAGGCACAGGCTGCGGACATCCAGTTTTGGCTGTGCAAGGTTGGCGCTGTGATGCAGCCAGCCACCNTCGCCNAGCATCGTGACCAGNTNTTGGCAGGCNGCATCGACATCACCATGATCCACTGGCAGNTNTGCNTCGCACCAGGCCTCAAGNGCGGCTGACAGTTCGCGATGCGTGTCATCCANAAACGGCCATTCAAGAAAGCTGCGGTCCGGCATCAGTTCCCCTCGAAAACAGGCTTGTCCTTGGCGATGAAGGCCTCATAGGCGCGACGAAAATCCTCGGTCTGCATGCATATCGCCTGTGCCTGCGCCTCGCTTTCGATGGCGGCCTCAAGGCTCATGGACCATTCCTGATTAAGTTGTGTCTTGGTCATCATATGTGCAAAATTGGGGCCTCGGNCAATTTTGCCAGCCAGCGCAACAGCTTCATCATCCAGCGTCTCGGCGGGATGCAGCGCGTTCCAGAATCCCCACTGCGCCCCTTCATCAGCCGTCATCACCCGCCCGGTGTAAAGCAGTTCGGCGGCGCGTCCCTGACCAATGATCCGCGGCAGCATTGCACAGGCCCCCATGTCGCAGCCAGCAAGCCCGACACGGGTAAACAGAAAAGCCGTCTTTGCCGCTGGCGTGGCCAGCCGCATATCCGCAGCCATGGCCAGAATGGCNCCGGCCCCGACACAGATGCCGTCAACAGCTGCAATCACCGGTTTGCCGCAGCCAATGATTGCCTTGACCAGATCTCCGGTCATACGGGTAAANCCCAGCAGGCCCTTCATATCCATTCCGACAAGCGGACCGATAATGTCATGCACATCGCCGCCAGAGCAGAAATTGCCCTCGTTAGACGCCAGAATCACGGCATCAACATCCTCCGCATATGCCAGGCTGCGAAAGCAGTCGCGTAATTCGGCATAGCTTTCAAAGGTCAGCGGGTTCTTGCGGTCAGGCCCNTGCAACCGGATGGTGGCGACNCGATCGTGCCACTGCCAGTCGAAATGNGCGGGTTGAANTGCCTGCATGGATGTCATGANGATNCCTCCTGCAGCTGTTCCAGCAGGCCGGCAAACTGGTCCAGNTGCTCGCTGTCAAAGCTGTCAAACATCTCATTCACCCAGGCTTCATGCGCGGCGGCCATCAGCTGGAANTGNGCCACCCCGCGTTCCGTCAGCCTGACCATNGCGGCGCGCTTGTCCTCGGGGGCAACNGTGCGGGTAACCAGACCCTCGCGTATCAGGCTTTCAATTATCCCTGTGACATTGCCGTTTGATACTTTCAGACGCGCGGACAGGGCGCTCATGCGAAGCCCTTCAGGCTGCCAGTTCAACGTCGCCATCACGTCAAAGCGCGGCAGCGTCATGTCAAACTCCTCGCGCAGNGCGCTGCGCAATTGGTTCTGGATATCNCGATTGCGGTCAAGCAAACGCAGCCAGACACGCAGGCGCTGCTTGGAAAGTGACATCTTGCTGTTGGTGTTGCTGTCCGCCGGATAGAGNGGATGTAGGTTATTGTCTGTCATGCTGCGCCGCCATTGATTGCGATTGTCTGTCCATTGACCGCATCCGATCCCGGGCCGCAGAGCCACAGGGCAGGGTTGCTGACTTCCTGCGGGCGGATCAACCGGCCAAGCGGGCTCATCGCCGCCAGCACACCGGTGGCCTCGTCACGTGACTTACCAGTCTTTGCGATGATGTTGTCGATGCTGCGATCGGTCATCTCGGTATTAAGATAGCCGGGGCACAGCGCATTGGCCGTTATGCCGGTGCCAGCAAGTTCTGCCGCCAATGATGTGACCAGCCCGTTCACCCCATGTTTTGACGCGCTGTAGGCGCTGGCATAACGGTGGCCTGACAGGCCGGTAATGGATGAAATGGCGATCAGCCGTCCCCAGTCNTGGCCGGCATCGCGCAGCTGTTGCAGCCCGGCGCGAAAGGTCAGGAAACAGCCTGTCAGATTGATCGACATGATGCGGTGCCACATCTCGGCCGATGTGCGGTGCAACGGNGCNCTTTCTGCNATGCCGGCGTTGGCGATAATGATATCCACCGGTCCGATGGCGGCAAAAANTCGGTCTGTTGCAGCTTCGTCGGTAACATCGAGCTGATGTGCTGATATGTTGTCAGCACTGTCAGCGACACGCTGCAGCGGGTCCATGCGTCTGCCGCAAACATGCACATCGGCACCTGTCGCGGCGAAATCTTCTGCCAGCACCCGGCCGAGGCCGCTGCCCCCGCCTGTGACCAGAACCTTTCTCGAAGACAAATCCACAGACATTCCCCCTCTGCGTTCNTCCGTCATGCTATGCCATCAGTAAAGACAAAGCCAGCCAAGCCGTTGGTCAGACGCGTATGCCAATCCCCTCGCCACGTTCGGAAAGGCGCTGCAGCTGGTCACGGCCGGGGTGATAGGGTTCTGGCCATGCCTCGTCCTTGTCGCCAAGCGCCGCCGCGGCATGCAGGGTCCAGTACGGGTTGGCAAGATGCGGCCGCGCCAGACACACCAGGTCGGCGCGCCCGGCCATCAGGATCGAATTCACATGATCCGGCTCGTAGATATTGCCGACTGCCATGGTCGGGATGTTGCGCTCGTTGCGGATGCGGTCGGAAAAAGGTGTCTGGAACATACGTCCGTAGACTGGACGCGCCTCGATCGATGTCTGCCCGGCCGATACATCGACAATATCGACACCGGCATCGCGAAAGGCCTGNGCGATCTCGACTGCCTCGCTGCCGTCAACGCCTGTTTCTGCAACCCAGTCCGTTGCTGAAATCCGCACCGACATGGGCCGGTCCTCTGGCCAGACCGCACGCATCGCTGCAAACACTTCCAGCGGATAGCGCAGCCTGTTTTCCAGCCGGCCGCCNTAATCGTCATTGCGCCNGTTGGAAACAGGCGAAATGAAGGATGAGATCAGATAGCCGTGTGCCGCATGCAGTTCGATCATGTCAAAGCCACANCGCGCCGCCATTTCTGTAGCGGCGACAAATTGGGCTGTGACCATATCCATATCCTGCCGGTCCATTTCCTTTGGCACCGCATTCNGGGGCGACCACGGAATGGGTGAGGCGGACATCAGCGGCCAGTTGCCCTCGCGCAGCGGGGCGTCCATCTCTTCCCAGCCAAGCTGGGTCGATCCCTTGCGTCCGGCATGGCCGATCTGCATGCAGATTTTTGCCTCGGTCTCGCTATGAACGAAATCGACAATGCGGCGCCAGGCCGTTTCATGTTCCGGGGTGTAAAGGCCGGGGCAACCGGGGGTAATCCGCCCTTCNGGGCTGACGCAGGTCATTTCCGCATAGATCAGCCCGGCGCCNCCCTTNGCGCGCTCGGCATAATGCACNAGGTGCCAGTCATTTGGTGTTCCATCGCTGGCTTTGTATTGCGCCATCGGTGACACCACCAACCGGTTTTTCAGGCGCATGTCGCGCAGGCGGTAGGGCGCAAACATCGGTGCGCGGTGAACGCTGTTTTCGCCGGCCTGTTGCTGGAACCAGATTTCCGCAGATTTCAGCCATTCGGCATCGCGCAGGCGCAGATTTTCATGGCTGATCCGCTGTGAACGCGTCAGCAGCGAATAATTCAGCTGGACGGGATCGAGATGCAGNTACCGTTCCACATCCTCAAACCATTCGGTGGAATTGCGCGCCGCTGACTGCAGGCGCAACACATCCAGCCGGCGATCTTCCTGNTAGCGNGAAAATGCATCTTCAAGCCGTGCCTCACTATGCAGCAGATCTGCGAGNGCAATGGCAGATTCCAGCGCCAGNTTCGTGCCTGAACCAATCGAAAAATGGGCCGTCGCCGAGGAATCCCCCAGCAGAACGACATTCTTGTGATACCAGTTTTCACACAGGACCCGGTTNAAATTCAGCCATGCAGANCCGCGCAGATGGCGGGCATTTGACATCAGGCTGTGNCCACCCAGATGGTCGGCAAAAATGGCTTCGCANGCAGCGATGTTCTCATCCTGCGACATGGAGTCAAATCCCCATGCATTATAGGTATCCTCGCTGCATTCCACGATAAAGGTCGCGGTATCACCATCGAACTGATAGGCATGCGCCCATACCCAGCCATGCTGGGTATCCTCAAANATAAAGGTAAAGGCGTCNTCAAACTTCTGCTGCGTGCCAAGCCATACGAACTTGCAGGCGCGGCGGTCNATTTCCGGCTTGAAGGCGGCGTCAAAATGCGCCCGCACGCGGGAATTCACACCATCAGCTGCCACCACCAGGTCATGNGCGGCGCANAGNGCATCGATATCCTCGATGTCGGTTTCAAACTGCAGCTTGACGCCGAGCTCTGCCGCGCGTGCCTGTAGCAGCAGCAGCAGGCGCTTNCGTCCGATACCACAGAAACCATGGCCGCTGGAAACCAGCCGCTGGCCNTGATGTACCAGCGCGATATCATCCCAATAGGCAAAATACTCCTTGATGGAATCCGCGCTTTCCGGGTCGTTCGCATGCAGGTTGGCCAGTGTCTCGTCAGACAGCACGACACCCCAGCCAAATGTGTCATCTGCGCGGTTGCGTTCGATGACGGTAACATCATGCGAAGGGTCGCGCAGCTTCATGCTGATCGCGAAATACAGTCCGGCGGGTCCACCGCCAAGGCAGGCAATCTTCATTGGCAGAACCTCGCTGTTTCGCATTTTCATGCGTTACAAGGGAATTACATTCGACCCATAAGGTGGCATCTGACTTATATAATTTCAAGTTTGAAATATTTTTGTGATGATGGCTGTCCGTGAATTGACCGACAGCATCAATAGTGTTTCAGTAATTGCTGGGCGCCGCCGGAAAAGAGCCGGTTTCGGGAAGGGTGTAAGCATGAAGCTGTTCACATNTGGNATTGATATTGGCTTCCGGCATTGTGATCCNGCCGGCATTGTCTTTTATCCCCGNTATTTTGAAATGATGAATGACGCCATCGAGATTTTCTTTCGCGATGTCGTGAAATGGCCCTTCAGTCAGATGCATGCGGTTGATCGTCGCGGTATACCGGCGGTTTCGATCAATCTGAATTTTGCTGCGCCAGGGCGGCTTGGGGATCGGCTGGACTGGCAGATGCGCGTGATCAGGCTTGGCAAGTCCAGCGCTGTTATCGGGCATCAGGCAAAAATTGGGGATGTGGATGTTCTGAGCGGGGACACCACGATTGTGCATACTGATCTTGACCGGATGTCCGCGCTCGTCTGGACGGATGANGTGCGCACGGTACTTGCCCACTATTGCGATGATGGTGAGGGGGACTGACATGCCGCTGATCGATATACANCCCGAAGGCTGGAAAGCACCCAAGGGCTATGCCAACGGAATGATGGGTACAGGCCGGCTGTTACTGGTGGGCGGGCAAATTGGCTGGACAGCTGACCAGCGGTTTGAAGCACATGATTTTATCGGCCAGATGACGCAGGCATTGCGCAATATCCTCGATATTGTCGAGGCGGCAGGCGGTACGGCTCAGGATATCGCCCGTCTGACNTGGTACGTCACCGACAAGAAAGAATATCTTGCACATCAGCGCGAGGTCGGGGCCGCCTATCGCACGGTTATGGGCTATCATTTNCCGGCCATGACAATGGTTGTTGTCAGNGCCCTTGTCGAGGATGAGGCCCGCGTCGAAATTGAGGCAACTGCCATTTTACAGGATGAAACAAGAANAACAGGCGGGGACTGAATGACAGGTCANGTCCTCTGGGGGTGGTCGGCCCTGACATAATCCGGCCGCATGGCAAAGTGGAGGGATGCACCATGTATGAATCTGTCCATTCAGACAGCTTTTCGCGGGACAATCTGCCGCCACATGCAGCATGGCCGGACCTGCTGCTTGACGGGTTTGACTATGGTGCGCGTCTGAACGCCGCCGTTGAGCTGACCGACGCCATGGTGGATCGCGGGTTTGGCGATGCGGTGGCGCTGATCGGAAATGGCCGCCAGCGCACCTATAAGGAGCTTGCCGACTGGACCAACCGGCTGGCGCATGTGCTTGTTGATGATCTGGGTATCCAACCGGGAAACCGCGTGNTGATCCGCTCGGCAAATAATCCTGCGATGGTTGCCTGCTGGCTGGCAGCAACGAAAGTCGGTGCGGTTGTTGTGAATACCATGCCGCTGCTGCGCGCAGGCGAACTGGCAAAATATGTCGACAAGGCCGAAATTTCCCACGCTTTGTGCGACACAAGGCTGATGGATGAACTGACCGAATGTGCCAAGCACAGCCGGTGGCTGAAAACGGTTGTCGGATTTGACGGAACGGCAAATCATGATGCCGAGCTGGACCGGCTGGCGCTGTCCAAACCAGTGCAGTTTGATGCTGTGGATACGGCCAGCGACGATGTGGCACTGATCGGTTTTACCTCGGGGTCCACAGGCGAACCNAAGGGCACCATGCATTTCCACCGCGATCTGATGATCATTGCCGATGGCTATGCCCGAGAGGTGCTGCAGGTCACACCAGATGATGTCTTTATCGGATCACCACCACTTGCCTTTACCTTTGGGCTGGGCGGGCTGGCCGTATTCCCGCTGCGTTTTGGTGCGACGGCTATCCTGCTTGAATCTGCGACGCCGCCAAATCTGGTCGAGATGATTGAAAGCTACCGCGCGACCGTCTGTTTCACCGCGCCGACTGCCTATCGGGTGATGCTGTCNGCGATGGAAGAAGGCGCNGACCTTACGTCCTTGCGGGCTGCTGTGTCCGCTGGCGAGACATTGCCGGCACCGGTCTATCAGGACTGGATGGACAAGACAGGCAAGCCGATGCTGGACGGGATTGGTGCTACGGAATTGTTGCATATTTTCATCAGCAACCGGTTTGATGATCACGCGCCGGCCTCTACCGGAAAGCCGGTAACCGGATATGAGGCAAAGGTGATCGGGCCGGATGGTGAAACGCTTCCGGATGGCGAGGTTGGCCGGCTGGCAGTGCGCGGACCAACAGGGTGTCGGTATCTGGGCGGTGCGCGGCAGGAAGAATATGTGCATGGTGGCTGGAACATCACAGGCGACAGCTTTATGCGTGATGCTGACGGGTATTTTCACTTTGCCGCCCGCAATGACGATATGATCATCTCGTCCGGATATAATATCGCCGGGCCCGAGGTTGAGGCGGCACTTCTCGCGCATGCGATGGTGGCGGAATGTGCGGTGATTGGTGTGCCCGACGATTTACGCGGCGCAATTGTCGAGGCGCATGTCGTGCTGCGTGACGGTGCGACGGCGGATGAGGCCATGGCAAAGACATTGCAGGACCANGTAAAGGCGGTGATTGCGCCGCATAAATATCCGCGGTCCGTCCGGTTCACTGCCGCGCTGCCAAAGACCGAGACAGGCAAGATTCAGCGCTTCCGTTTGAAACAGGCGGCAGACTGAATGCNGGGACCGATGGCGAACCAGACCCCGCTTCGCATAACCATCGTCGGTGCTGGTCCAGCCGGTCTCTATACCGCTATTCTGGCACGGCGCCATCTTGGCAATGCCCGGGTTGAGGTAATCGAACAGAATGCCCGAGGCGCAACCTTTGGCTTCGGGGTTGTGTTTTCCGACAAGGCGCTGGANTTCCTGTCCGCTGATGATCCACAGACGGTGGCACTCCTCGATCCCTGGATGGAACGNTGGGACAACATGACNCTGAACCATCCGGACGGGCGGGTCACGCTCGATGGCATCGGCTTTAGCGCCATAGGACGTCTGCAGTTATTGAAANTTCTGGAAGAGCGGGCGATCGAATTGGGTGTGCAGNTCAGCTATGACCAGATCATCGATGACGTGGCTGGATTGGACGCGGATGTTGTCGTTGGTGCAGATGGCCTGAATTCGGTGGTGCGCCGCGCCAACGAGGCGGCATTTGCGCCAGCCATTGATCACTTCACCAACCATTTTGCCTGGTTTGGCAGCGAAGCCGTGTTCGACACCTTGACGCAGAGTTTTATCGACAGTGCACATGGTCCACTGAACGCGCACCATTATCGCTATGCTGCCGATCGCAGTACGTTCATTGTCGAATGCGCGCCACAAACATGGGCGG
Organism: SAR116 cluster bacterium; assembly: GCA_002686685.1. Classification (GTDB taxonomy): domain Bacteria; phylum Pseudomonadota; class Alphaproteobacteria; order Puniceispirillales; family Puniceispirillaceae; genus UBA8309. The sequence continues at coordinate 18,276 of NYYG01000060.1, forward strand.
CACATGGCTTTGACAGGATGGGCGAGGCTGACAGCGCAGCGTTGTGTGCAAGCCTGTTTGAAGACGTGCTAGGCGGCGCGCGTCTGATTACCAACAAATCCGCCTGGCGGGTCTTTCCGCGTTTGTGGTGTTCAACATGGGTGGCTGGCAATCATGTCATTCTGGGTGATGCGGCGCATAGTTCGCATTTTTCCATCGGGTCTGGGACCAGGCTCGCGATGGAGGATGCCATAGCGCTCGTACAGGCGCTGGCACGGCATGATGATGTGCCGGTGGCCCTTGCCGCCTTTCAGGACCTTCGACTGCCCGTGGCACGGAAAATTGTTACAGCCGCTAACCGTTCCGCCCGTTGGTATGATGATTTCGGCACGCATATGAGACATGCACCNCTGGATTTCGCCTATGGGTACCTGACCCGGTCCGGACGGATGACCCCGGCCCGCGCGCGCCGNCTGGCCCCGGCNTTCATGGCNCAATATGANGCCGCCACTCTGGCGGCGACACNCGACCCGGTTCCGGCGGGNTTGCCAGCTGCCACNGAAGTCGGCTTTGACAGGGCGGNGCACNGCAATTGCGCTGACACGCTGTGGGATAANCTTCATCGCAATCCGNACAAGNTGGCTGTGACNGGTCCGGCGGGCGACCTGGATTATGCCACGCTGATCGCCAACGCTGCCCAATGGGGTCATGCCTTTATGGCGGCGGGCCTGTCCCGTGGTGATCGTATTCCGTTCTTTCTTGATGACACGCCGGCCTACCCGGCCGCTTTCTTCGGGGCGGTGCGCGCCGGTTTCGTTCCGGTATTGCTGAATACGCAGACGAATGCCGATACGCTCGCCTATTTCCTTGCTGATACCGAGGCGCGTCTTGTGCTGTGCGAGGCNACGCTGCTGTCNGAATTCTCNNCNGAGGTGCTGGCCGGCAGCGACGTTGAAANGNTGGTGGTGGTGAATGGCGACGCTGTGAATGACGGGCAGATTGCACAGCGGGATTTCCTTGACGGCCAACCGACATCGCTGGCGCCGGCGGACACCACTGCCGCGGATATGGCCTTCTGGATGTANTCATCGGGCACGACGGGTCNGCCAAAGGGGATTGTGCATCTGCACCATGACATGGCCTATACGCANCAGTCCTATGGNCGGCAAATTCTTGGTATTACGGCGGATGATATCTGTTTCTCGGTGCCGAAAATCTTTTTCGCCTATGGTTTTGGTAATTCTTTCACCTTTCCCTTTTCGGTCGGGGCCACAACAGTGCTGTTACCCGGCCGCCCTGACCCGGCGCGGATTTTCGATTGCATTGAACGCTATCGGCCTACCCTGTTTTTCGGACTGCCCACCCTGTACACCGCACTGTGTCGTGCCGATGACGCATCATCACGCAATTTGAGTTCGATCCGCAGGTCCATCTCGGCCGCCGAGACGCTCAGCGGGGAAATCTATGACGCCTGGAAGGATCTGTGTGGACATGGCCCCACCGAGGGACTTGGCTCGACTGAGCTGTTGCATATCTACTTGTCCAACCACCCGCATGACCACCGTATCGGTGCCGCCGGGGCACCCGTTCCCGGATATGAGGTGCGCCTGCAGCATCCCGATGGCCGACCAGCTGCGTCCGGTGAGGACGGGGTCATGTTGGTGCGCGGGGACTCATCCGCCCCCTGTTACTGGCGTCGCGGCGACAAGACGGCCGAAACCATGCGTGATGGCTGGATCTACACAGGCGACCGGTTTATCGAGCGCAACGGCTATTTCTATTTTCAGGGACGTGCTGACGATCTGATCAAAGTTTCGGGCCAGTGGGTCTGGCCGCTTGAAATCGAGCGCTGTCTGAATGAACATGAAGATGTGGCTGAATGCGCGGTGATGGCGCACCAGCTTGCCGACCGGCGCATGACATTGCGTGCAGTGGTGGCACTGCGAGATGGTGTGGCTGGGGATGAGGACACCAGAAAACGGCTCCAAGATTTTGTGCGCCGTGAGCTGATGCCTTTTAAATATCCGCGCCTTCTTGAGTTTTGTGACAGGCTGCCAAAGACAGGCACTGGCAAAATAGACCGCCACGCCTTGCAGGCGGTCGAGGCGGCGGCCGGAGAGTAGCGCTGGCGCTGGCAGCAATGCCGCCGGGAACAGCAGTTGGCCGGAAACAGCAGGGGCCGGGTACAGCAGAGCCCACACAACAGAGGATCAGACAGCAATGACGACAAGCCTTGGTACCATGGAAGACCTTCCGCAGGATTATCGTGATGACATGCAGGCCGCTGGCGTGGCGCCACTCTGGCCGATGATGCGCAATGTGCTGCCACATGGAGGGCCGGCCCCGGTCAGCCAGTCCGGTCACTGGTCCTTTGCGGCGCTGCGGCCATTATTGTTACGCGCTGGCGCCCTTACCCCGGTTGAAAAGGCGGAACGCCGCGTGCTGGTCCTGTCCGATCCGGGCCGTGGCACCGGCGCAATGCAGGCCACGGCATCAATCTACCTTGGCATGCAGCTATTGCTGCCGGGCGAAACCGCGCCGGCGCATGTGCATACCCCGTCGGCCGCCCGCATTATTGTCGAGGGCAGCGGTGCCTATACAGTTGTTGATGGTGAACGTCTGCCGATGGAAGAAGGGGATCTGGTCCTGACCCCCGGCGGGGAATGGCACGATCACGGTCATGACGGGGACGCGCCGGTCATCTGGCTGGANGCGCTTGNCCTGCCGTTGTTTGTCTATCTTGAAGGTTCATATGCCGTGGAAGGGGACTTGCAGGCGCAGCGCAACCGGCCAGATGCCAGTCAGGTTGAATATCTGGCGNCGGGCCTTGCACCTTCGCGCAGTACTGTGCNTGCNCGGCGCTATCCNATGATGCGCTATCCATGGCACCGCACCGAGGCCGCGCTNCGCGAAATGNCGCGTTTTGGCGATTGCGAAGTGCCAGAACTGGATTATGTCAATCCGGAAACTGGTGCCGATGTCCTGCCGACAATGGGCTTTACCGCGATGATGCTTTCANCGGGATCAGAGGTCTCGCCGCCGCTGCGCTCCTGCTCNTCAGCNTTTCACGTGGTGCGTGGCAGTGGCCGCTCGACGATCAATGGCCAGACCATCGAATGGCAGGAAAAGGATACCTTCAGTGCCCCTGTATTTGCCGCGATCGACCATGTGGCGGATGCGGAATCATTTCTTGTGCGGGTGCATGACCGGCCACTGCAGGACAAGATCGGTTATTATGAGGAGCGGCCGCGATAGCCGCTAAAACTGCCCTCACCGCGCGACAGAGAAGACAAAGACTNAGAGCCGTTTTTGCAAAATATTTTAAACTTGAAATTATAGAATGCCGATGACACNGTCAGTTCGGCCGAGGTGTCGTGTGTGGCGCGNAAATGCGCTAAGAAAAGCTCAATTGACTGGTTCCGAAGCTGTGTTAGCCTCTCTCGTGTCAATTTAGGTAAAAGGCGGCAAAGACCGCAAATAAGGGAGGAATGAATGAAAAAGATTTTTATGACGATGGCCGCTGGAATGCTTGCAGCTGCGCCAGCCCTCGCCGATACGGTGAAGGTTGGCTATATGACGACACTTTCAGGCGGTGCGGGCATTATTGGTAAGCAGATGCAGAATGCTGTGAACCTGGCCATGGAGCATACCGGCGGCAAACTGGGTGGCATGAATGCCGAGGTTATTTTTGCNGATGACCAGCGCAAGCCCGATGTTGCAAAGCAGTTGGCAAACCGTCTGGTTAAGAGCGANAAGGTCGATGTGGTGGCTGGNGTNATCTGGTCNAATNTGNTGATGGCNATTCACAAGCCGGTCACACGCTCNGNNACATTGCTNATCAGCTCGAATGCGGGNCCATCACCGNTTGCNGGTTCCGGNTGTCACAAGAATTTCNTCTCGATGTCNTGGCAGAATGACCAGACACCCGAAGGTATGGGCAAGCATCTTCAGGATAGTGGTGTTAAGGCCGTCTATCTGATGGCGCCGAACTATCAGGCNGGCAAGGACATGCTNGCCGGCTTCAAGCGTCACTACAAAGGCGATATCGTGGCCGAGGTCTATACCAAGCTNGGCCAGAGCGACTTCCAGGCGGAACTGTCGACCCTGCGNGCNGCCAAGCCGGANGCAACCTTTATCTTCCAGCCGGGTGGCATGGGNATCAACTTTATCAAGCAGTGGAAGCAGGCTGGCATGGATTCCGTNAGCAACCTTTACACGGTCTTCACNGTNGACGGNGTTTCGCTTCCGGCNCTGAAGGACNCGGCNNTCGGTGTTGTCTCGACACAGACCTGGTCGCCTGATCTNGACAATGAGATGAACAATCGNTTNGTTGCNGACTACAAGGCAAAGTTCGGCGNCTANCCGTCCTTCTACGCGGCGCAGGCCTATGACACGATGATGGCCATCGACTACGCCATCGGCAAGGCAGGCAGCGCTGACACAGAGGCCATGCGGGCGGTACTCGCCAAGGGCGGGATCCCGACAACCCGCGGGGCGCTGGCGATGAACAGCAACCAGTTCCCCATCCAGAACATCTATCTGCGCAAAGCGGTGATGGATTCTGACGGGGTGGCCACCACCAAGGTTATCGGCACTGTCTTTGAGGACCATGCCGACGCCTATGCGGGTGACTGCACATTCTGATCTGACTGACCGGCCGCCGGGACCAGTCCTGGCGGCCGGCGGCCACACCTTTGTGGGCGTGCTGTTTCATGACATTAATTCTCTTGCTCGAGCAGCTATTTAACGGGCTCCAGTTCGGGGTAACGCTGTTTCTGATCGCTGCCGGGCTGACGCTGATCCTTGGCATTATGGATTTCGTCTTTCTGGCGCACGGGGCGCAGGTGATGATTGGCGCCTATGCGGCGGCCAGTCTGACCAGCCTGACGGGTAATTTCTTTCTTGGTATTTTGCTGGCCATTCCGATCACCTTTGCCAGCGGCTTTATTCTCGAATATGTGCTGATCCGGCATCTCTACCGCCGCGATCATATGGATCAGGTGCTGGCAACTTTCGGACTGATCCTGTTCTTCAATGAGTTGATCCGCATTGGCTTTGGGCCTGCGGCTCTGTTTTCTAATTTGCCCCCCTCTCTTTCTGGATTTATCTACATCCTGCCAGAAACACCCTATCCGGCCTTTCGTCTCATCGTTATTTTTATAGGGCTGGTATTAGCAATTGGCATCTATATTCTTGTCGCCAAGACACGCATGGGCGCCATGGTCAGAGCAGGTGCGTCTAACCCGGATATGACTGCTGCGCTAGGTGTGAACATTCATATGCTGAGGCGGTTTATCTTTTCAGTTGGCGCGAGTCTGGCGGGTGTCGCTGGTATGATGCTTGCGCCCTTGACAGTTGTTGAACCAGGCATGGGAGAACCTCTTCTGATCTTGTCTCTAGTGGTCATTATAATTGGCGGCATCGGCTCTGTTCGTGGGGCCTTCATTGCCGCTGTTCTTGTTGGTCTTGTGGATACAATCGGCAGAGTGTTTCTGCCAGAGATGCTGAGAGCGTTCATGTCTCAATCAGCCGCTGACGGAGCGGGGCCAGCTCTTGCCTCTATGATTATATATATCTTGATGGCTGTAATACTAGTATTCAAGCCAACAGGCCTGTTTCCACCAAAAGGTTAGGCTGATGCAACTGCTTAAAACATGTCTGGAAATTTTAAAATCATCCCCTGCCTTGTTTATCCTTTTGCTGGGGTTCGGCTTATTTCCAATCTACACTAGCCTGGCTGACCTGCCATTTTGGAATGATGTTTCTATGCGTATAATGCTACTAGGCATGGCTGCATTAGGGCTGAACCTCGTTCTGGGATTTGGAGGAATGGTCTCATTTGGTCATGCTGCCTTTTTAGGTATAGGGGCTTACAGTGTAGGTATCAGCCAGTTTTACGGTATTGATAATGGCTGGCTACATATTCTTTTTGCACTTCTGTTCTGCGCTGCTATTGGTCTTGTGATTGGCTTTCTCGCACTCAGAACCAAGGGAATTTATTTTATCATGATAACCTTGGCCTTTGCTCAGATGCTATATTTTTTCTTTGTCAGTCTTGAGGTCTTTGGCGGTGATGATGGCATGAGCGTAGATCGTGCCGAATTTTTCATTATTGATTTATGGGATCCGCTCCGGCTTTATTACCTTATTTGGATAGCTCTTTTTGCTGTTAGCTTGCTTCTTTTGCTCATCATCAATTCTCGTTTTGGTGTAATCTTGCAGGGAATTAAGGATAATGAATCACGCATTGAAGCAATGGGGCTGTCTGCTCTGCGTTTCAAAATCACGGCCTATGTAGTATCTGCTGCTATCTGTGGACTTGCTGGTGCTTTATTTGCAAACTGGCAGGAATA
>NYYG01000061.1 GCA_002686685.1 SAR116 cluster bacterium
CTGCTGTCGGCGTCGATCTATGACAGCATCCTGCGTGACAGCCGCGCGACGGCGCTGTTCGTCTCGGCGCCGCTCTATCCCGTTGTTGCCGACATTCTTGCCGACAACCCCTACCTGCGCACCGTTGTCGTGATTGGCGGCGATGCTCCCGAGGGCAGCATCACTTTCGAGACATTCATCAAGGGCCACGCACCAGCGCAGACGGTTGACGTTCTGCCGGACGAGGTTGCCTTCTGGCTCTATTCATCCGGGTCCACCGGCCAGCCAAAGGGCGTCACTCACGTTCATGGCAGCCTTCGTGCCACCGCGGATACCTATGGCAGCCAGGTGCTGGGTATTCGTGAGGATGACCTCGTTTATTCGGCGGCAAAGATCTTTTTTGCCTATGGGCTTGGCAACGCCATGACATTCCCGATGTCGGTCGGGGCTTCGACGCTGCTGCTCGCCGGAAGGCCAACTCCGGACGGGGTTCTGGGAATTCTGGCCGACGAACGGCCGACATTGTTCTGCGGCGTGCCGACCCTGTTTTCGGCCATGCTGGCGGCCCGCGATGGCGATGACCGGGTGGAGACGGCCCTGCGACTTTGCATCTCGGCTGGCGAAGCGCTTCCGACGGCCGTCGGCGAAAGCTGGCTTGCCAAGGTCGGTGTCGACATCCTCGACGGGGTCGGTTCTACCGAGATGCTTCATATTTTTCTGTCGAACCGCGAGGGCGATGTGGCTTATGGAACCAGCGGCGTGGCTGTTCCGGGCTACAAGCTCCGTCTTGTTGACGAAGCCGGAAGTGAAGTCGGTGTCGGCGAGATCGGCGAACTTCTTGTCGCTGGCGACTCCGCCGCCGACGGCTATTGGAACCAGCGTGACAAGAGCCGCGCCACCTTCGAGGGGGTCTGGACGCGCACCGGCGATAAATATGAACGCCGCGATGACGGACGGCTAATTTATTGCGGGCGCACCGACGATATGTTCAAGGTTTCGGGGATCTGGGTCTCACCATTCGAGGTCGAACAGTCGATAACCGCGCATGATGACGTTATCGAGGCCGCCGTGGTTCCTGCTACCGACAATAACGGGCTTCTGAAGCCGAAAGCGTTCGTGGTGCTGAAGGGCGATGTCACCCCTGACGGTATCGGCGAGGCCATCAAGACACATGTCCAGGCGGATATAGGCAAGTGGAAATACCCGCGCTGGGTCGAAATCGTTGATGACCTTCCGAAAACGGCAACAGGAAAAATTCAGCGGTTCAAACTTCGCGAGGAGGCATGATGGCCGGCCTTGCTTGGCAGGATGGCGCCACCGGGTTTCTGCAGCTGGCGGGACGGCAGATCGAATACGGCATGTGGGGGCCCGCCCCCGGGACCGGCAATGAGGGATCGCCGGAAGCTGCGCCGACGATCGTTCTGCTCCATGAAGGGCTTGGGTGCGTCGCGCTATGGCGTGATTTTCCACAGCAGCTGGCACGTGCGACCGGCTGCGGTGTCTTCGCTTTCTCGCGCCCTGGATATGGCCAGTCCGATCCGAAGCCGCTGCCATGGCCGCTTGATTACATGACCCGTGAGGCTGCCGAAACCTTAGCGCCGGTGCTCGATGCGCTGGCGGCGCCAGCGGTTGTTCTTATTGGTCACAGTGATGGCGCGACGATCGCCGCTATCCATGCCGGTAGTGTTGAGGACAGGAGGCTTTGGGGCGTGGTTCTGATGGCACCGCATTTCTTCACCGAACCGGAGGGCCTGGCGTCGATAGCCGAGGCAAGGACGGCTTATGACAGCGGTGATCTGCGTGTGCGGCTTAGAAAATACCACCGNGATCCAGACAATTGTTTCCGTGGTTGGAATGACAGTTGGCTGCATCCGGATTTCCGCGACTGGAACGTTTCTGACTGCCTTGATTACATCCGGGTGCCGGTGCTGGTCCTGCAGGGTGAAGAGGACCAGTATGGTAGCGTCGCTCAGGTGGATGAGGTTGCCGAGCGATGCTATGCACCGGTCGACGTAATGATGATTGAATCCTGCAGACATACGCCGCATTTCGATCAGGCCGAGGCAACGCTTGGTGGTATTGCATCATTCTGCACCCGCCTGCGTCAGATCAATCTCTGATAAAAAATGAATTATAGTGCATAAAATTTACATTAAATGACTAGAATCCTGTAGGTTTCTCAAAATAGTTGCACAATAATGCACTAATCTTTTGACTTTGCTTCTAATTTGATGAACAGTTTTCACACCGGAGGATGTTCATGACCAAGATGATCGATTTCCAGACAGAACCATCGCGCTATCGTCATTGGCGCGTGTCTTGCGATGGCTCATTAGCGCGCGTGGTGATGGATGTCGACGAGACAGGCGGCCTGTTCGACGGATACGAGTTAAAGCTCAACTCCTATGATCTTGGCGTGGATATCGAACTTGCGGACATCATACAGCGGATGCGGTTTGAGCATCCTGAGGTGCGTGTAGTTGTGCTGGAATCGGGCAAAGACCGAATATTCTGTGCTGGCGCAAACATTCGGATGCTGGCTGGCGCGGCTCATGCTCACAAGGTCAATTTCTGTAAATTCACCAATGAAACACGCAACGCCATGGAGGCCGCTGAGGTCGATTCCGGACAGAAATATATTGCCGCCGTGCGTGGTGCTTGCGCCGGTGGCGGTTACGAGCTCGCGCTGGCTTGTAATTACATCATGCTTGTCGAGGATGGCTCGTCGACGGTGGCACTTCCTGAAGTGCCGCTGTTGGCGGTGCTTCCGGGAACTGGTGGGCTGACGCGGCTGACCGACAAGCGGCAGGTGCGGCGCGATCTGTGCGACGTTTTTTGTGCGATGGAAGAAGGGGTCCGCGGCCAGCGNGCGCGTGACTGGCGGCTTGTTGATGAGGTTGTGCCGAATTCAAAATTTGANGAGACNGTGACCGANCGGGCCAANACATTTGCCGNCGCGGCGCCTCGACCCGCCGCAACAGGCATCGCCTTGACGCCACTNCGCCGCGACATTGCCGATGATGGCTCGATCGCNTACAGCACCATNGAGGTGGCTATGGATCGTGCCAAAGGCGTGGCGACAATCANNATCCACGGCCCNGATGANGATGCGCCAACCGATATGGANGCCTTCACGGCGCAAGGGGCTGANTCCTACATGCTGCGTCTAGCGCGCGAACTCGACAACGCGATCCTGCATNTGCGTCTGAANGAACGTGAGGCTGGCTTGNTGCTNTTCCGCAGCCAGGGNGACCCGAATAGGTTCCTCGCGCATGAGGCGTTGCTTNGNGAAAATGNCGATCACTGGCTTGCNAATGAGGTCCTATGTTTTTGGAAGCGGGTGCTGAAGCGGGTTGACGTAACATCACGCTCACTTGCCGGGCTGGTCGAACATGGGTCCTGCTTTGCCGGTATCCTCGCCGAACTGCTGTTCGCGGTCGATCGCAGCTACATGATGGAAGATGAATTCGAAGGCGATAACAGGCCTCTTGCAACAATCACCATGTCGCCGGCCAATTTTGGCCTGTTCCCAATGGCCAACGGTATCAGCAGGCTAGCAACCCGCTTTCTCGGCGAACCGGACAGCCTCGCCGCCGCCGAGGCGGCGCAGGGCACTGCGCTCGAGGCTAATGCGGCTCGTGAACATGGGCTGGTTACCTTTGCTTATGACGATGTGGACTGGGAGGACGAGCTGCGCATCTTCGTCGAGGAACGTGCAAGTTTTTCTCCCGATGCGATGACTGGCATGGAGGCTAATCTGCGTTTTGCCGGGCCGGAAACGATGGAGACACGTATTTTTGGGCGGCTNACCGCCTGGCAGAATTGGATTTTCCAGCGGCCCAACGCCGCTGGTGAGGAGGGGGCTCTGCAGCGCTACGGAACTGGTGTGCGCGGCAAGTACAACATGGAGCGCGTCTGATAGCGTGGCTGTTTTTACGAGGATGTGAGTGATGCAGAATGTGATGAATGTTAGCTATGACACGAAAATTCCAAACAACGTCAACCTGTCCTCGGACCGCCGCGTCCTGAAGGCGCTTGAAAAGTGGCATCCCGGCTATATCGACTGGTGGACGAAGCTTATCCCGCAGCAATTTCAGGATGCCAAGGTCTATCTTCGCACTGCCATAGGGGTTGAGACAGGCGGTTGGGCAAAGTTTGATTATGTGAAAATGCCGGAATACCGGTGGGGTATCCTTCTCGCGCCGCAGGTCGAAGACCGCCGTATTCCGTGTGGTGAGCATGCCGGCGAGCTGGCGTGGCAGGAAGTGCCAGGCGAATACCGNGCGATGCTGCGTCGCCTTATCGTGATCCAGGGTGANACNGAGCCGGGCTCGGTCGAGCAGCAGCGCTTTCTTGGNCTGACCGCGCCATCGCTNTATGACATGCGCAATCTGTTCCAAGTCAATGTAGAGGAAGGCCGCCATTTATGGGCAATGGTCTATCTTTTGCAAAAATATTTTGGCGCGGATGGACGCGAGGAGGCTGACATGCTGNTNCAGCGAAGCTCTGGATCAGACGAGGCGCCNCGCATGCTTGGGGCTTTCAACGAGGAAACCCCAGACTGGCTGTCATTCTTCATGTTTACCTATTTTACCGACCGCGATGGTAAGATGCAGTTGGAAAGNTTGGCTCAGTCTGGGTTCGACCCGCTAAGCCGCACATGCCGCTTCATGCTGACCGAGGAAGCNCATCATATGTTTGTTGGGGAGACGGGCGTCGGCCGCACAATTCAGGCGACTGTTGACGCGATGACAGCGGCTGGAATTACTGACCCCTATGACACCAACCGCATCCGTGATCTTGGTGTCATCGATCTACCGACAATTCAGAAGAAGCTGAACCTTCATTATTCGCTGTCGCTTGACCTGTTCGGCAACGAGGTGTCGACAAACGCCGCGAATGCTTTCAATGCCGGCATCAAGGGCCGCTACATGGAGCATCGTCTTGACGACGATCATCAGCTGCAGCGCGATACCTACGATGTGAAGATGGTCAGTGAAGACCAAATTGTCACCGAGCAGATGCCAGCGCTGAACGCCATCAATATGCGACTTCGCGACGATTATGTGAAGGACGCCTCNGGTGGCCTGACNCGGTGGAACAAGATNATGAAGCGCAANAATGTNGATTTCGAGTTTNGGCTGCCGCACGAGGGCTTCAACCGAAATATCGGGGTATTCGCGAATGTCAGCGTCGACCCGCAAGGCAACATCATCAGTCCCGACAGCTGGGAGGCGCAGATGGCCNAATGGCTGCCAACAAAGGCCGATGGTGAATTCATCCAGTCGCTGATGAAGCCCTGTTATGANCCAGGCCGATATGCAAGCTGGATTGCGCCACCAAAGGTTGGCATCAACAACCAGGCCGGTGATTTCGAATATGTGAAGCTTCACATGGCATAATTAGGNGGCGACNAAAGGAAGATCGATATGAAGATCAACATCACCTATGCAACNATCCTGGGCACCTCGCAGATGCTTGCTGAGGATCTCGAGGACGCGTTGTCGGGCGCGCACGAGGTCGTNGTTACCGACATCATGCATGTGTCGATAGACGATCTCTATGATGGGTCGCTTTATGTGTTTATCTCCTCAACTACAGGCCGCGGCGAGATACCGGAATCAGCGACTGATTTCGTCGCCGACCTGAATGACATAAAGCCAGACCTGTCAGCGTTGAATTTCGCTATCTTCGGACTTGGCGATATGGGCTATGCCGAGACCTTCAACATGGGCAGCCAGCGGCTTGCNGATCTGCTGAAGGGATGTGGGGCGACGCAGATCGGCGAGCGTGGACTTCACGACGCCTCAACTGGTGACGANCCAGAGGATATCGCAGTTCCATGGCTTGAGGGCATCATCACTCAGTATCCCGCACTCGCGCAGGCGGGGTAAGGTGCCGGGGGCTTGACGCATGGCAGTCAATACCCAAGACCTGGATCCAGCGTTGGTTGAATTGACGCGTCGCATTGGCTTCCATGTTAGGTCTCTGCGCCGCGCCAATGGTCTGTCGCGGCGCACCCTCAGTGAAAATTCTGGTGTCTCGGAACGATATCTGGCGAAGTTGGAGGCCGGCGANGGAAANGTNTCGGTTGGTATTTTGTATCGCCTATCTCTGGTATTTGGCTGCGCTGTTGAATCTCTTGTTGCGGGCGGCAAGTTTTCCAAGTCNGAGAAGAGCNATCGCATTGCTNTAGTGGGCGTGCGCGGTGGAGGTAAGACGACGCTTGGTAAGGCCATTTCATCAGCNCTGGGTGTCGATTTCATCGAGATATCGAANCANATTACCNCTATCAGCGGCTTGGCTGTCCGTGANNTGATTTCGCTTTATGGTCANGAAGGTTTCCGTCGGTANGAACAGGATGCCATNGCTNCTATCNTCAAGGGTCAGGAAAAGGTCATTATCGCGGTCGGTGGTGGGATCGTTGAGACGCCGGAGAATTACGAATTCCTTTTGCGGCATTTTCACACTGTTTGGATAAAGGCCAGCCCNGCAGAGCATATCGAGCGTGTTCAAAATCAGGGTGATGATCGTCCCATGCGTGGTTTCGATGCTGCCGAAGAGCATTTGCGCAATATTCTCGGTCNACGGGAGCTGGAGTTCAGTCGCATGGACTTTGAGCTNAGCACTGAGGGTGTGGATTTGGCGCAATCCATCTNGGATCTAAAGGCGATTATTGACGATAATGCCCTTNTACAGTCCTAGNTGGGACNTTTTNTGTTCTNAATGGAGGGNGTGCCAAANTATTGCATGTCATCTTGTCGAGCGATGACNGGAATTTCGTTCAGAGTTACGTCTCANCGGCGTTTTCCCAGCCATGGTTTGAAGGAAGCAGNGGTATGACGGACATNATTGCCGATTGCCGGTTTGATTTTTCCGGTGCCAATGTCGCCGTTACTGGCGGAGGTCAGGGCCTTGGCCGTGCATATGCAAAGGCGTTCGCCGAGGTTGGAGCCACGGTTTTTATTCTTGAGCGGAATTATCAGAATGCTTGCAATGTTGTGTCTGAGATAACTGAATCTGNCGGTCAGGCAATTGCTTACGAGCTCGATGTTGGAAATGCGAAGGATATAACCAAGGTATTTGAAAACGTTATCGCGCAATATTCTTCGATTGATGTTTTGATCAACAATGCCGCTATTTTCACAACGCTCGACATGAAGCCATTTTATGAGATCGACCCAGATGAATGGCGTGATGTAATCAATGTGAATCTTAATGGTGTGTATCAATGTTCACGCCAGGTGGTTGACGCGATGAGGCGCCATGGGTTTGGGCGAATCGTGAATGTCGGATCCGCTGCGGTAACTATGGGGCGTCCAAACTACACCCATTATGTTGCTTCAAAATCCGCGCTCGTGGGGATGTCGCGCTCTATGGCAAGAGAATTGGGGCCGTTTGGTATAACTGTTAACACTATCATGCCGGGCGCCACATTTACCGAAATAGAGCGCAAGACAGTGACGCCAGAGCAGAAAGACGCCATCGTTGCCAGCCAGTGCATTCAAAGACCGGCCACGCCTGACGATATTATTGGGACCGTTCTGTTCCTGTGTTCCCGGGAGGCAGGCTTTATTACAGGGCAATCAGTCACCATTGATGGCGGCGCGACTCACAGCTGAATTTTTTTGTTTGCGATTTCAATCTCTCGCGCGAGCTGGAAAACGCGCGCAGCAAA
>NYYG01000062.1 GCA_002686685.1 SAR116 cluster bacterium
TATCGGCTGCAACCGCGTCTGCCGGCTGGGGACGCATCGCCCGGCAGCACCGCCAGAAGGCGCTTGCCATGGTGTGGCCGCACATGCTTAACCTTGAGGTGATTGCAAATACAATCTGTGCCGGACCATGTCGGACAGGGTGCAACAGGACGGGCCAGAAACATAATGTTGATTCCAGTGACCCCGGGTGCATGCTGTCAGGACCGGCAGGCCGCCATCCATGGCACGCCAGCCAGACCAGCAGATCATGCTGCGGCACAACCATGCTGACGCGCCTCTGGAACAGCCCGCATTTCACCCTGACCATGGCGATGTGGATGTGGGCCGGGCATACGGTTGCGGCACGCCTGTCAGTTGGTGAAATGTCGCCAATGACCATGATGGGGCTGCGCTGGTTCAGCTGTCTCGCCATCCTCGTCTTCATCTTCCGCCGGCAGATGCTGGCTGTCTGGCCGCAGGTACGTGCGCGGCTTGGCTGGGTGGTGATGATGGGCGGGTTTGGTATGGCGGGCTTTACCTTCTTTTTCATCCTGGCGGCGCAATATACGACCGCGGTGAATCTGGGCATCACGCAAAGCGCGGTGCCGGCCATCGTGATGCTGATCAGTCTGATGGTATTTGGCACACGCATCGGCATGGTGCAGATTGTCGGGCTGGCGGTGTCACTTGTTGGTGTGCTGGTCCTCGTCAGCAGCGGCTCGCTGGATACATTGCGCGGGCTGACCTTCAATGTCGGCGATATCCTGATGCTGGTCGCCTGTGTCTGCTATGCCGGCTATACGGTCGGGCTTGTCAGGCGGATCGACATGCCGCCAGCGCTGATGCTCAGCTTCTTTGCCATTCCGGCATCCGTCTTTTTTGCCTTGTCCATGGGCGTGGAATACTGGCAGGGCACGATGCAACTGCCGGGGCCAAAGGGGCTGGCAATCGTGGCCTATTGCGCCATTTTCCCGTCCATGCTGGCGCAGATATTCTTCATGCGGGGGGTCGAACTGGCCGGGCCCAACCGGTCGGGATTCTACCTCAATCTGATCCCTGTATTCTCGGCATTAATGGCAGTATTCTTTCTGTCCGAGACGCTGTATCTTTACCATGCAATCTCAATGGTCATGGTGCTTGGCGGCATCTATCTGGCAGAACGCCACAAGCCGAATGCCGTCACATCTGCACCAGCGGACTAAACAACTTCACAGCCTTGGCAGCAAGAGCAGGACAACATGATCGACAAGCGAAACCATTATATCAACGGGGCATGGGTTGCCACGCAGGGCGGCACCGATACACCGGTATACAACCCGGCAACCGAAGAGCCATACGCCACCATTTCTCTTGGCAGCGCGGCAGATGCCGAAGCGGCGATCATGGCGGCACGCGCAGCTTTTCCCGTCTGGTCAGCAACCACGCCGGAATCGCGTAGTGAGGTGCTGAAAAATATTCTCGCTGTCTATGAAACCCGTGCAGCCGACATGGCAGAGGCTATTTCCACGGAAATGGGTGCGCCGATTGACATGGCGATGAGCGATCAGGCCGGGTCAGGCCGTGGTCATCTGAAAGCCTTTATCCGCGCCCTTGAGGGCTTTGAATGGTCACGTCCCAACCGCCCCGGCATCGAGGGACAAGACATCNTGCATGAGGCTGCCGGGGTTGCGGCCCTGATCACACCATGGAACTGGCCCATGAATCAGGTGGTGCTGAAAGTTGGCGCGGCACTGGCGGCTGGTTGTACAATGGTTCTGAAGCCATCCGAAATCGCCCCGATGTCGAGTATCCTCTTTGCTGAAATCATGCATGAGGCNGGTGTCCCTGCCGGTGTGTTCAACATGGTCAATGGCGATGGTGTCGGGGTCGGCAGCATCCTGTCTGCGCATCCCGAGATCGATGTCGTATCCTTTACCGGGTCAACCCGCGCCGGTATCCTGATCAGCAAGGCAGCAGCGGATACGGTAAAGACNGTCTCGCTGGAGCTTGGCGGCAAATCACCCAATCTTGTNTTTGCGGATAGTGACCTTGATGCGGCGGTGGAACGCGGTGCGCGCTTCTGTTTCTCCAATACCGGGCAATCCTGCAATGCGGCAACCCGCATGCTGGTCGAACGCAGCGCCTATGATCGCGCTGTCGAGGTGGCGGCAGCCACCGCCGAAGCCACGCTCGTTGATTTGCCAAGCAAGGCTGGCGGGCATATCGGGCCGCTTGTGTCACAGGCGCAGTTCGACAAGGTGCAGGGACTGATCCAGACCGGTATTGATGAAGGCGCGCGCCTTGTTGCCGGGGGCGTTGGCCGGCCGGAAGGCCTTAATCGCGGATGGTTCGCACGGCCGACCGTCTTTGCCGATGCGACCCCCGACATGACTATCATGCGTGAGGAAATCTTTGGCCCGGTGATGGCGATGATGCCTTTTGATACCGAAGAAGAAGCCATCGCCCTTGCCAATGACACGCCCTACGGGCTGGCGGCCTATATCCAGACAGGCAGCACCGACAGGGCGCGGCGGGTGGCGTCGCAACTGCGCGCCGGCATGATCCAGGTCAATGGTGCGCATCGCGCCTCTGGTATGCCGTTTGGCGGGTACAAGCAATCTGGCGTAGGCCGTGAGGGCGGGGCCATGGGGATTGAGGAATTCCTCGAGGTCAAAACCGTCAGCGGCATTGTTGAGGCTGGCTAGCCATGCCATTGGCGGGGTCATGGCGGTGTGATGGGTGATGCGACTACAGACCGTGGCACCGCGCTTTTGAACGGTGCCTATGCGCTGGAAAAGCCGGACGACCATCTGGATTATTACCGCGAATTCGCCGCCTATTATGACCGCAGCTTTGCCGAAGCGCTTGGCTATATCTACCCGCAGGCCATCGCCAGCGTTCTTGCTGCCTGTCGGCCTGGTGACGGGCCGGTCCTCGATATTGGATGCGGTACCGGCCTTGTCGCCACGGCCATCCATGCGCAGGCACCGCAGACCGTGATCCACGGCGTTGATCTGTCTCCCGAGATGCTGGAAAAGGCACGTGCCAAGGACGCTTATGCGGCGCTGTTTGCGGCCGATCTGACAGGCGACATCAGCCATCTGCCTGACGGCTATGCCGGTATTGTCAGTGCCGGTACCTTCACCCATGGCCATCTGGGGCCGGGACCGTTGCTGGCCCTGCTGGACCACTGCGCCCGCGGGGCGGTGGCCGTGATCGGGGTAAACCGCCAGCATTTCGAGGCCGAGGGATTTGAGACGGCGCTGGCCGGGCTGCATGGTATGGGGCGGATATCAGAACCGGTGCTGAAAGAGGTNAGGATTTTTGACGGCAGCGATGCCGACCATGCAGATGATACTGCTTTTGTGCTGCAATTCACGGTCAGCTAAACACGGTCAGCTTGTCACTGTCAGNTNGTCATNGGCACTCGTCACGGGCAGCTAGCGCCTGNCGCAATCTCACGCATCACCGGCTTTACGCATCACCAACTTTANGNTTCGTCGACGAGGCTCATCGCCGCGCCATTGCCAAGTGGCACATCGCTGTAATCNGCGATGTTCACACCTTCAACACATCCAAGGTTAAAGCCATATTGCGGCGCACTTCGCCGCCAGTGATGGGTGTAGATCCCGCAGGTCTTGCAAAAGTAATGGCGCGCGGTGTTGGTGTTCCACTGATAAAGGGACAGATTATCCGCACCCGCGACAAGCCGGAAATCCTCTTTCTTTGCCGTGACCATAATGGCGCCTTTGCGCCGGCAGATGGAACAGTTGCAGCGCCGGTATTCTTCGATCCCGCCATCCACCTCGAAATGTACCGTACCGCAATGGCATGATCCTTTCAGCATCGGGATACTCCTCTGTCTCTGATCGGATATCTTCATTTGTAATCAGAGCCTTGCCTATAATGGCGATGAACACAAGATTTTGTCCTTTTGCCGGTCCCTTTTTGCTGATAAACGCGTCAAAGCTGCATTCGTAACGGTTTTGGCAATCTATGGTCCAAGGGCACAATGATGACTGAATGGATACAGCGTCCCTTTGTTGCGCTGGCCCTGCTGGCCGTGGGAATGGCATTCATTCCCCTGAATGATGCCTTTATCAAACTGATGAGTGGCCATCTGTCACTTGCGCAGATCAGTGTTATTCGCGGCATCATGTCATTGGCAATTCTGGCANTTGTCAGTACGGGTTTTCGTTCAATGTTCGCCCTGTCCGGAGCGGAATTTGTCCAGTTCTTTGCGCGCGGCATGTGTCTGGTTGTGGCGATGGTGCTGTTCTTTGCGGCACTTGGCAGTCTGCCGCTGCCAACCTGCGTTGCCATCTTCTTTGTCGCGCCTTTGCTGATCACGCTTTTTTCCGTGCCCTTCCTTGGCGAGCGTATTGGCATCCACCGCAGCCTGTCGGTGCTGGCAGGTATGGCCGGGGTGTTGCTGATCATCCGGCCGGGAACCGATTCCTTTCAACAGGAAACGCTGCTGGTTCTGGCTGCCGCGCTGTCCTACGCGTTGTTTCAGATCTGGACGCGTCGTCTGAAATCGGTTGGCAATCTCGAAGCCATGGTGACGGTTCAGCATGTGGCCTATACGGTGGTGTCTGCACCCGTCTTTGTCTTTAATCTTCTGGCGCCGGTGCCGCCCACGGGCAATGGTGCGCTGGATTTCATTCTGCGCGCGCCGGTCATGCCGGGGATGATTGACTGGATCTATATGGCAGCCTGCGCGGTGATGGTCCTGTTTCTGTCCTGGGTNTCNTCAAATGCCTATCGCCATGTCGAGGCGTCATTCATTGCGCCCTTCGAATATGCCGCCATTCCGTTTGCCGTNATCTGGGGAATTCTTATCTGGCAGGACTGGCCGGATGCGTTGGCATGGGCCGGTATGGTGCTGATTCTTGCCGGGGGGCTCTACACCGTCTATCGCGAACGCCAGCAGAACAGCACGGTGATGAGTGAGACGCCAATGCCGGCATCGACGGCGGCGGCGCACCCNGCCGAGGAAGATATGCCGGGTTTCGAGATGCCGGATCCCGCCATGCAAGATCCTGAAAAGGACGCGGATGCCGGCTAGTTGTCAGCGCCCTGCCAGACACCTTTTTCCTTCAGTGAATCGGCAATTTCACGCGGCATGTAGGTCTCGTCATGCTTGGCCAGCACATTGCTTGCTGTCAGCATGCCGTCCGTGATCCGGCCTTCGGCCACAACGCCCTGGCCCTCGCGGAACAGGCTTGGCAGGGCACCATCAAAACTGACGGCGATTTCTGCATCACCGTCAGTGACCACAAAGCGCGCTTTCAGCCCGTCGATATCAACAGAACCGTCTTTGACCAGCCCGCCAAGGCGGATTGCACGATCTTCCATATCCGCAGGAATTTCCGACGGCGTGTAGAAGAATACGATATTGTCGCGCAGCGCCGTCAATACCAGCCACACNGCAACCCCGAGAAGGGCGGCGATGGCGATGACAGCGGCCAGTCTTTGCTGCTTTGGCGTCATTGATTACTCCGGCTGATCCTTGTCGCTGATTAGCCTGCCCGACCCCGTCGCGCAAGTGGCAAGCCGCCCATGTGACGACATGTACCGGCGCTTTGCCGGATTATCGCGGTCTGCCGCTTGCAACCGGGTTGACGCTGTTCTATCTCATATCTGGCGGGCGTCAGCCACCGCGCCAGCTCGCCGGAAAGACAGGGCAACTGCCGGTAATTCTGGCTGCGTCTGTGACCATCTGTTACGTCAGGAAAATAAGTCATGTCGAAACCCCTAGCCATATTTCTGGGTGCCTGTTTTCTGGTATCGTCCGGCCTGATATCGGCAGCTGCCCATGCAGGGGATGCGGCAGCTGGCAAGAAAGTCTTCAAGAAATGCAAGGCTTGCCATTATGCTGCAAANGACAAGAACAAGACCGGGCCGCATCTNGTCAATCTGATTGGGCGTGAGGCCGGCACNGTTGAAGGCTATAAATATTCCAAGGCGATGAAATCTTCCGGTATTGTCTGGGATGAAGATACGCTGACNGCCTATCTGCGGGCNCCGAAGAAATACCTGAAGGGTACAAAGATGGCATTTGCGGGTCTGAGGAAAGATGCTGATATTGCCAATGTAATTGCCTATCTGAAAGCGCAACCCTGATCATGTCTTGATGCACAGGCGGAGAATAATGTGAGTCACATGATGAAATACCCGCGGCTGCGCGACCTCGAAGCGCCAGCGCGTCGCAGGTTGCCACCCTTCGTGTTTGCCTATCTTGATTCGGGCACCGGGCATGATGTGGTGCGCGCGGCCAACCGCGCCTATTATGACGGCATGACGCTGACGCCGCGGTTCCTGCGCGGGCGTATTGATGCCGATCTGTCCGCATCGATCCTTGGTCAAACATATGATGCGCCCTTTGGCGTGGCGCCTATTGGCCTGTCATCAATGATCTGGCCGGGCGCCGAGACAATTCTGGCCGCTGCGGCGTCGCGCAACGGGTTCCCCTACACGCTGAGTACTGTGGCCGGCGACAGCATTGAAAATGTGGCTGCCGCAGGCGGGGCGCATACCTGGTTTCAGCTCTATGCCACAAAAGACAAGGACATTACGTTTGACTTGCTCCGCCGCGCCCGTGATTGCGGCGTCGAGACCCTGATTGTGACGGCGGATGTGCCCGCACCCAGCCGGCGGGAACGGATGCGGATTGCCGGTGCGCCGCTGGGCAGTCGCGGTAATTCCAGCTTTTCACCCCGTGTAATCTGGCAGTCTGCGCTGCATCCGGGCTGGGCCTTGCGCATGGCGGCGATGGGTGGGCCGAAATTCCGAAACATGGCCCCTTATGCTGACCGGCATGGCAATCTGCCAATCACAAGCTTCATCGGCCAGCAGCTTAATGGCACCCTTGACTGGGACTATCTGCAGGACATACGGGCGGCCTGGCCGGGCAAGATGATGCTGAAAGGGATTCTGGATGGTCAGGACGCCGTGCGCGCAGTTGGCATGGGCGTTGACGGGCTGGTGCTGTCGAATCATGGCGGCCGCCAGCTTGATGCCGCGCCGCATCCGCTGGAAAGATTGCCAGCGGTGCGGGCTGCGGTGGGGGATAATGTCCCGCTGGTTGTTGATAGCGGCATCCAGTCCGGCCTCGATATTGTCAAGGCATTGGTCTGCGGTGCTGACTTTGTGCTGCTTGGCCGCGCATTCATGTATGCAGTTGCAGCGCTCGGGCGCGATGGCGGCAACCATGCGGCGGCTGTCCTGCTGGAAGAAGTGCGCGATGTGATGGCTCAGCTTGGTGTTTCCACCATTGCCGGGTTGCGTGATGTTGAAATAAACCGGCACGGATAGTCTTTGATGCGCTACGCCCGATCTGCCCTGACCATAAGATCTGCCCTGACCATAAGAGGAAATACATGATGTACAGATTGCTTGTGCAAAAGCTGATGTTGGTTGCAGTTCTGCTCTGCCTTCCTGCGGGTATGGCAGGTGCTGCCGGGTCCGGCCATATCGAAACAACGACGCTGGAAATTCGGGCCACCCCGCCCGGCATGACCGCGACCGGCGGCTATCTGTCCATTACAAATCATTCGGACAAGGATGAGCGCCTGATCTTCGTGCGGGCACCGTTCGCAGCAAAAAGCGAAATTCACACCATGATCAATGATGACGGGGTGATGAAAATGCGGAAGCTG
>NYYG01000007.1 GCA_002686685.1 SAR116 cluster bacterium
GCGTTACTAGGGTTGCTTGCCCATGCAACGCTTGCAGTTGGGCTTGTGGTTCTAGCATTTATGACCTGGGTAAGAGTGGATCTGATGGGATTTCTCTTTGGAGATATCCTGGCAGTGACAACCAGTGACTTGGCCGTCATTTGGTTCGGAGGGCTGGCTGTACTGATCGGTCTTTCGTTTATATGGCGTCGCTTATTCGCAGCCACAGTTAACTATGAGCTCGCAAAAGCAGAAGGAGCAAAGCCAGATCTCACCAACTTCGTTTTCATGGTTCTTGTGGCAGCGGTAATTGCCGTGTCAATGAAGCTGGTTGGTGTGCTTCTTATCACCGCACTTCTCATTATTCCTGCTGCAACAGCCAGACGTTTTGCCACATCCCCGGAACATATGGCGATTATAGCGGCAGTTATCGGTGCTCTCTCGGTTTTTGTTGGCCTTAATGGCTCGCTACAGTGG
This sequence comes from SAR116 cluster bacterium, assembly GCA_002686685.1. GTDB lineage: Bacteria > Pseudomonadota > Alphaproteobacteria > Puniceispirillales > Puniceispirillaceae > UBA8309. The sequence continues at coordinate 457 of NYYG01000007.1, forward strand.
GATACACCTGCCGGCCCGAGCATTGTTGTTGCAGCACTTGCCGGGTTCATCATTTCCGTTCTTCCAATTCCAAAACTCACAGCAAAAAACGCTTCGCACACTTCGGATCTAAAGAGAAATTTTGAGGAGGTTAGTGAGTGAAAAGAAAAAATGCAGATGGAAAGACCAAGCTCACAAAAAACCAAGCACTGGTTTTGAAAATCCTTACCAAGGCTTCGCAACCATTAGGTGCATATGCAATTTTGGACAAACTGCGCAGTCATGGGTTTAACGCACCACTTACGGTCTACCGCGCCCTAGAACAACTAGCCGGCCAAGGGCTTGTCCACAAAATTGAAAGTTTGAACTCCTGGACCACCTGCTGCGGCGACCATCACGCAAATTCACCTGTATTCGAGATTTGCAACGATTGCGGGAATGTGACTGAGCAGTTTGATAGAGAGCTGGTCAAAAGCCTGAATAGCATGTCTGAACGAAGTGGTTTCATACCAGACCGCTCAATAATTGAAATTCATGGGCGTTGCGATGATTGCGGTACTGACGCCAAATGGAAGGTAAAGATTTAACAGCTAAATTTGGCTTAGATTATTGCAGGCGCCTTCATTTTCGAGTCTTTCATCGCCAGCTACCCTTTGACGAACTGATCCATGCCTTGAAAAACAGATTCAGTGTTTCACGCTCAATGCCTTTGGTAATGAACACAAGTTTCGATTGATGATCTTCGTCTGGCCACTCATCCAGCCAAACCGGATCATGGAAAACATGTTGCACACCATGAATGACCAGCGGCATCCCTGGTCTATCTATAGTGTTAACAATACCTTTGAGGCGGAGAATGCTTGACCCTTGTGTCAAAGACAGCGCTTCAAGCGAACTTGCAAAAGTTTCAATCGTTACCGGTTCGTCAAAGGTTAGTGTGAACGACCGGATGTCGGTTCCATGACGGGTAACGTCATGGTGATGGTGATGGTGGTCATGTGCATGGCCCTGATTGGTGTTTTGGCTATGATGATCACCTGATGCTTCGGCGTTCAACCATGAACGGACATTTACTGATTTTGTGTCCGGGTCAAAAAGAGACGTGTCAAAAAGGCGTTTATAATCGAACTCTGGATCGTGTCGGTCCAGAATGATCGCTGTTGGATTGAGCGCTGACAATCTGGCCTGAAGTTCACCCAATGACCCTTCAGGGTCAAGCCTGTTAATAAGATCCGTTTTCGTTATCACCAGCCGATCCGCGACCGCAACCTGCTTTTCACACTCCTCTTGGCTTTCCAAAGTAGCCATTGCGTTGAGGGCATCAATAGTAGTTACAACGCCACCAAGCATGTAGCGGCGATCGAGAAGGGGATCACTCATTAGTGTGTGCACCACTGGCGCTGGATCCGCTAGTCCTGTCGACTCGACAATGACACGATCAAAAGCAGGAATGTCACCTCTTGCACGCCTACTATGCAGATCCAGCAAGGTCTGCCGGATGTCGCCTCTAATCGTGCAACAGAGGCAACCTGATGTCATTTCGACGATTTGATCTTTGGAGTGTTCGATCAAGATGCCGTCAAGGCCAACTTCTCCAAACTCATTGACAACAATGGCTGTCTTATCGAACGCCTGTTGCTTTAATATTTCATTAAGCATTGTTGACTTGCCGCTACCAAGAAAGCCTGTGAACAAAGTTACGGGGATCAAGTCCATTTAAACCTCATTTTTAGATATCGGCATTCGCCACGCGTACCTTAATGGCGTATTTTTCAACAAGACAAATCAAAAAAGGTAAGTTTGTTAGGGGGCACCAGCTGAGCCACAACCACACAAAGCCGCCAGCCTATTTGAGCTGGCGGTATTTTTTTAATTTTTTCATTGTTGTCCTTTCCAACTCGCTTAGTCTGTCGGCTATTGTGATCTAATAAATAGGCAGGTAATGGCACGTCTATCTTTTCAACTTTATTCCGCACGCAAATTTGATCTTGCAACAATTCTGCCGCATCTGGCGTCAGTTGGCCTTACCGAGTTAGAGGGCTATGGCGGCCTGTATGACGATCTGACAACGCTGCGCAATAATATGGATGTGAATGGCCTGCGCATGACAAGCGGGCATTTCGATTTTGCGATGCTTCGGGACTCACCGGAAACAGCGATCCATATCGCTAGAACCCTCGGCATGGATGCAGTGATTATTCCGCATCTGAAGCCGGATCAACGCCCAACAGATTTTGATGGCTGGCAGGCATTCAGTCAGACTCTTGCTCAGCTCTGCACCCCGGTCATCGATGCCGGACTGAACTTTGGCTGGCACAACCATGACTTTGAATTCCTCCCCTGCACCAATGGCCGTTATCCGATCGAAGCCATCATGGAGGCATCACCGGATATCATGCTCGAACTCGATCTTGCTTGGGTACATGTTGCCGGTCTTGATCCTGTAGACTGGCTTCAGACCTATTCGGGACGGCTGGTGGCAGCGCATGTAAAGGACCGCGCACCAGATGGTGACTGCGCGGATGAGGATGGCTGGGCCGATGTCGGCCACGGCGTCATGGATTGGTCGCGGATCGCACCAGCGATGACCGCCGCCGGGGTAGATCTAATGGTGCTTGAGCATGACAACCCGTCGGATGCCAAGCGGTTTGCATCGCGGTCGATGGCCGCCGCATCTGCATTTTAGGCAGGGGGCATAAAATGGATGATTTGCGTATTGGCATCATTGGCTGCGGCAATATTTCGTCTGCCTATCTGAAGTTGGCACCGCTCTTCAGGGGTTTGCAGCTTGCCGCCGTTGCTGATATCGATATGCCCGCGGCAGAGGCCCGTGCAGGTGAATTCAATCTGCGCGCCCACACTGTTGACGACCTTCTTGCCGCTGATGATATTGATATCATTGTCAATCTGACCGTTCCCGATGCGCATTTTGACATATCGCGTGCTGCGTTACAGGCCGGCAAGCATGTCTACAGCGAAAAACCCTATGTCCTGCAGCTTGAAGAAGCTGATGCGCTNGCANATATCGCGGCGCAAAACGGGCTGCGGGTTGGATCGGCCCCCGATACNTTTCTNGGCGGCAGCCATCAACAGGCGCGTGCNTGCATTGATAATGGCGATATTGGNNCCATCAGTGGTGGCACNTGCCATGTAATGTCNCACGGCATGGAACATTGGCATCCAAACCCNGACTTCTTCTTCCGCCCNGGTGGCGGTCCAATCCTTGATCTTGGCCCTTANTACATCACCAATCTTGTGCAGTTGATCGGACCGGTGCGTGCCGTCACTGCNATGAGCGGGGNAGCCTTTGACAGCCGTACCATTGGCAACGGGCCACGCAATGGCGAGGCCATCCCNGTATTGACCCCNACAACCATTCACGCGGTTCTGGAATTTGCCAATGGCGCNCTGGTNACCCTTGGCGCCAGCTGGGATGTCTGGGCGCATCGCCACCNCGAGACTGAACTATATGGCGCCACCGGATCGATTTATGTGCCGGACCCGAATTTCTTTGGCGGCGATGTCGAGATCGTCNACAGTNCCGGCACCGTTNCCANNAAAGACAGTGAAACCCATCCCTTCGGCGCAAACAACATCACTGACGGGGGCGGAAATCCCCGCGCGAATTACCGCTGTGCCGGGCTTGCCGATATGGCGCTTGCCATCCAGCAGAACCGTCCGCATCGCTGCAATGCCGAGCTGGCACGTCATGTGATCGAAGTGATGACAGGCATTCTTGCATCAGGTGAAACCCGCAACTGGCAGCAGATGCGCACCAGTTGCGACCGNCCTGCCCCGCTATCAGCTGANGCNGCGGCGGCCATGCTTGTTGCGCAACCGGCGTCCGGATAAACGCGCCGCCACCAACNCCCCTGCCCGTCAGCGCGAAACCCAGACAGTGCCGGAACGGGCGCTTTCCTGNCAGGCGCTGATGAACCACATACCGTCCATCCCGTCCGAAATAGANGGCAGCGGCATGTCGGTTATGTCACCACAAAGCTGGCGGGCNATGTCCTGATAAAGNTTGGCAAAACCTTCGAGATAGCCCTCTGGNTGGCCTGGAGGTATGCGTGTCCAGCGGTCAGCACCATCGCCAAGACCGGCACCACCACGGGTCAGTATCTGGCGCGCCGCACCTCGTTTCGCAAAGATCATCTCATTCGGATGTTCCTGTGACCAGTCGAGGCTGCCTTCGTCACCATAGAGGCGCAGGCGCAGATTATTCTCGTTTCCAACGGCCACCTGACTTGCCCAGATGGAACCGCGCGCACCCGAGGCAAGCCGCAGCATGATCTGCGCATTGTCATCCACCTGTCNTCCATCAACGAAANTGTTCAGATCGGCCGCCAGTGCGGTGACGGTGTCACCNGTTACAAACTGCAGAAGATTNAACGCATGCGTGCCAATATCCCCAATNGCGCCAGCACCGGAACGGGCCGGATCGGTGCGCCATGATGCCTGTTTCTGGCCCGTTGCCTCCAGCGGCTCGGCAAGCCAGTCCTGCGCATATTCCAGCTGCGCNACCCGCAAGCTGCCAAGCGCACCATTGGCAACCATCTCGCGTGCCTGCCGTATCAGCGGATAGCCCGTGTAATTATGTGTCAGGAAAAAATGTGCTGTGCTGGCGGTAACGGCTGCCTGAAGGGCCTCGGCCTGTGCCATCGTCGCCGCAAGGGGCTTGTCGCAGATGACATGAATACCAGCCTCCAGAAANGCGATGGCGGGTGCGGCATGCATATGGTTTGGCGTGACAATGGCAACGGCNTCGATNCCATCNGNTCGCGCCGCCTCTTTNGTCGCCATGTCCGTNAATGTGGCATAGCTGCGATCAGGATCAATGCCGATTTCGGCAGCTGACTCNGCTGCGCGGATCGCATCCGAGGACAGCGACCCGGCCACCAGNTCAAAANGGTCGTCAATACGTGCAGCAATGCGATGCACAGCACCAATAAAGCTGCCCTTNCCGCCGCCCACCATGCCAAGCCGGATGCGCCTCATAGNCCCAGCATCCGTTTGATCTGGTCATCATCACGCGNACCGCCGGCAAAATCGTCAAATGCCTTATCCGTCTGGTCAATCATATGGTCTGCGATGAAAATCGCGCCTTCGGCCGCGCCCTGTTCGGGTGACTTTATACAGCATTCCCATTCAAGCACTGCCCAGCTGTCATAGCCATATTGGATCAGCTTCGAGAAAATACCGCTGAAATCAACCTGTCCGTCGCCAAGACTGCGGAACCGGCCAGCCCGCTGCATCCATGGCTGATAGCCCGAATAGACACCCTGCCGCCCATCCGGATTGAACTCTGCATCCTTTACATGAAAGGCATTGATGCGGTCATGGTAGATATCAATGAAGGCGAGATAATCCATCTGCTGCAGCAGGAAATGCGACGGGTCATAATTGATCATCGCAGTTTCATGGCCACCGCAGGCATCCACAAACATCTCGAAAGTGGCGCCGTCAAACACATCTTCGCCAGGATGAATCTCAAAGCCAATATCAACGCCATGATCACGGTAATGGTTCAGGATTGGCACCCAGCGGCGCGCCAACTCTGCAAAGGCCTCTTCAATCAGCCCGGCAGGACGTTGCGGCCACGGATAGAGAAACGGAAAGGCAAGCGAGCCGGTAAAGCTGACAGTATGCGCCAGCCCCAGACGGCGCGATGCAATGGCTGCCTTTTTCACCTGATCAATGGCCCATTCGGTGCGGGCTGCCGGCTTGCCATGCACAGCTTCAGGGGCAAAAGCGTCAAACGCCTCGTTATAGGCAGGATTGACCGCTACAAGCTGGCCCTGAAGATGCGTTGAAAGCTCGGTGATCTCGACACCTGCCTCGGCGCAGACCCCGGCGACCTCCTGACAGTAATCATCACTTTCTGCAGCAAGATCCAGATTGAANAGNCGNGCATCAAATGTCGGGATCTGCACGCCCTTATAGCCAAGNCCGGCCGCCCANCGNGTAATGTCGGGCAAGGTGTTNAACGGNGCCTCATCGCCGGCAAATTGTGCCAGAAACAGGCCTGGTCCCTTGATCGGTGATGGCATCTCATCTCCCCTGCAAACTTCTTCCCATTCTGCCAACAACATCATAGGCAGGCAAACAGACTACGCGGCAGGCCAACGAACGCAATAACTAGATGGCAGGAACAGGATGCCGAGACATTTTTCCACATGCAGGATCGCTTGCACCACCCTATGATAGNGATNGTNCGTTGCNGTCAACTGGTGACCGGCGGCGATGGAAAGCGAGACGTGATGTTTGATACCAGCCAGTATGATGATATCCGCGATGGTGTGCGCGCCGTCTGTGCGCAATTTCCTGATGAATACCACCGCAAGATCGATCATGANCGCGGCTATCCCGAGGAATTTGTCGCNGCGCTGACACGTGAAGGCTGGATGGCGGCATTGATCCCCGAGGCCTATGGCGGATCCGGCCTATCGCTCACCGCTGCCAGCGTCATCATGGAAGAAATCAACCGCGCTGGCGGCAATTCGGGCGCCTGCCACGGACAGATGTACAATATGAACACGCTGATCCGACATGGCTCGGAAAAGCAGCGACANACCTATCTGCCTAAAATCGCCAGCGGCGAATTGCGCCTGCAATCGATGGGGGTGACAGAACCTACAACCGGCACCGACACCACCAAAATCAAGACCACAGCCGTGCGGAAAGGTGACCGATACGTCATTAATGGCCAGAAAGTCTGGATCAGCCGGGTGAAATATTCCGATTTGATGATCCTGCTGGCGCGCACCACGCCGCTTGAGGATGTGAAGAAAAAATCCGAAGGCCTGTCNATCTTTCTTGTTGATATNCATGAGGCCGTCACAGCGGGGATGAGCGTTCGCCCGATCGACAATATGGTCAACCATCAGACAAACGAGTTGTTTTTCGACAATCTGGAAATCCCTGCCGAGAACCTCATCGGCGAAGAAGGTATGGGGTTCAAATATATCATGACCGGCCTGAACGCCGAACGGGCGCTGATTGCCGCCGAATGTATTGGTGATGGCTATTGGTTTATTGACCGCGTGTCCGCCTATGCATCTACGCGGGAAGTGTTTGGACGGCCCATAGGCCAGAACCAGGGTGTACAGTTCCCTATTGCCGAGGCCTTTATCGAGGTAGAAGCCGCAGATTTGATGCGTTACAAGGCCTGCGCCCTGTTCGATTTGGACAAACCCTGNGGCGCCGAGGCGAATATGGCGAAATATCTTGCCGCAAAGGCGTCATGGGAAGCCGGCAATGCCTGTATTCAGTTCCATGGCGGGTTTGGATTCGCCTGCGAATATGACATTGAGCGCAAATTCCGCGAAACCCGCCTCTATCAGGTCGCGCCCATTTCCACCAATTTGATCCTCAGCTACATTGCCGAGCATGTTCTTGGCATGCCGCGGTCTTTCTAGCGCTTTTAACGGGGGGCACCGTGACGCTCGANATTGCGACTCTTTCCAGCTGGATTGGCAAGACCGAAACCATGCAGGAACAGCTGTCACCGGAACTTGTGGGCCGCTTTAACGCCACGCTTGGATCAGACTTTTCCGTTGCAGTGGGTGAATCGGCACCGCTGCTGATCCATTTGTGTCTTGCACAACCCGCGCTGCCAGCCGACCAGCTTGGCGAAGACGGACATCCAAGACGGGGCGGCTTTCTGCCACCCGTTCCTTTGCCGCGCCGGATGTGGGCGGGCGGTGAGATGACATTTCTTGGGCCATTACCAATCGGCGCGCAGGTGAAACGCCACTCAACCATTCNTCATATAGAGGAAAAACAAGGCAATAGCGGCAGGCTCTGTTTTGTTACCGTACAGCATGACATCAGCGCGGANGGCACACCAGCCGTGCGCGAACAACAGCATATTGTGTACCGCGACCCGCCGGCNGCTGGTNCCGTGACACCCGATGCGGCAGCGCCTGCAGAACAGGGGATGCATGTCCGCGAGGTTNCGCCCTCANCGACCATGCTGTTTCGCTATTCAGCCCTGACATTCAACGGGCATCGTATCCATTATGATGCGCCATATGCGCGAGATGTCGAGGGTTATGACGGGCTGGTGGTTCACGGCCCGATGCAGGCCACGATCATGGCACAGATGGCTGCTGACTTGCATGGCAGCCCACCAACAGGTTTTCGATATCGCGGCAGATCGCCACTTTTTTGCGACCAGACCTTTACCGTCAATGCCACGCCTTCAGATACAGGNATGTCGCTCTGGACAGCACGCCCGAATGGCCCTGTGGCCATGCAGGCCGAGGCCTTCTGGGACAACTGACAACAAAGCCGCCACCAGAACAGCAGTCAGGATCATAACATGAAAGACCTTGAAGGGATCACCGTTGTCGCGCTGGAACAGGCGGTTGCTGCTCCCTATGCCTCTTGCCGTCTGGCAGATGCCGGCGCGCGGGTTATAAAAATTGAGCGCGTCGAAGGTGACTTTGCCCGAAAATACGACTCGCTGGTCAAGGGTGACAGCGCCTATTTCGTGTGGCTCAATCGTGGCAAGCAATCGGTGAGGCTTGATGTAAAATCCCCGCAGGACCACGCCCTTCTGGCCAACATGATTGCGTCTGCAGATGTGTTTATCCAGAACCTCGCCCCCGGCGCGGCCGAGCGGCTGGGTTTCGGCGCCGCGGAGATGACGGCGCAATATCCAGCGCTGATCTATTGTTCGATTACCGGCTATGGCCGCGACGGGCCCTTTCGCGACCAGAAGGCCTATGATCTGCTGGTACAGGCTGAAAGCGGCTTATGTGCGGTGAATGGCACCGAGGATGGCGCCGCACGCGTTGGCGTTTCAGTTTGCGACATAGCCGCCGGCATGCAGGCCTTTCAGGCAATTTTGCAGGGGCTGTTCGCCCGCAGCCGTACCGGCAGGGGGCGGATCGTTGATGTGTCGCTCTATCACGCCATGGCTGACTGGATGAATGTGCCCTATCTGCAGACCCGTTATGGCGGAAAGCCACCAACGCGGGTTGGATTGCGGCACCCCTCGATTGCGCCCTATGGGGCCTATGCATGTGCCGATGGCAAATCAGTCCTTATCTCAATCCAGAACGAACGTGAATGGGTACGGCTGTGCGCCGAGGTGATCGGAGACTCAGACATGGCGACCGATCCGCGTTTTGACAGCAATAATCAGCGCATTGCCAATCGCGATGCGCTGGAGGCCATCGTATCAAAGGCCTTTATGGAACATCCCCGCGAGACGAATATCGAACATTTGAATGCGGCCGGAGTCGCCTATGGCCGCCTAACCGATCTTGAAGATCTGGCAGACCATCCNCAAAATCGATTTGTAACCGTGCAAAGTGATGGTGGCGAGATTGACATCATGGCCCCTGGTGCCGTGGTCCGCGGAACCGAAGAGAAATTGGGGCCAGTGCCATCCCTTGGCGAACATGATGCGCTGATCCGCGCTGAGTTCTCGAAAGGTTCCGAAAAATGAAAGCATTTCATGGATCAGGGTGCCATCAAGTGCAGCGGATTAAATATTAACAAAACAGTATATTTCGTGACAAAAAANCTTAATCTATGCGACTGTATTGCACGTTGCTGGCCACTTTGCCTTGTAACGTCTGTTTTTGGTAATGGTTCGGAGTGACCATTGGGCTGTCCGGCGCGACAACGCGCAATGATTCCACAATCCGGCAATATGACTACAAACGCAGTGACGTATAGCTGACGGTCAATTACCGCTTGACGGACTGATCAGCCTGCGGCCAGAGTACCCGCCCCCTTGAGCACCAAACGTATAGCCACCAGCGTAATCAGCCATTTGAACAGAATTCGAAAACGCGCCTCGGGGATCAAGGTGGCGATATGTCCGCCCAAAACTGTGCCTGCAAAACTGGCAACAAATGCCACGCCAATATGCGGCAGATAATCCAGATAGTTAAACCCAAAGCTGACATAGCTGGCGCTTTTGACGATATCCAGCCCGAGCAGGCATACCGCCAATGTGCCGGTAATCTGCATGCGCGTCATTTCTGTGCGCAATATAGCAGGCTGCAGGAACAACCCCACGCCGAAAACGGTGCCGAAAAATCCGTGCAGACCACCAACCAGCAGAAAGCGCCGCGGATTACCAAAGGAAATGCCCTTCGGCACAAGCCAGATCAGGGCCAACAAGATCAACCCCAGTGCGATCGCAATAATCCCCTCGTCCAACGCCACAAACACCCCTGCTCCGATCAGCGACCCGGGCACCGCCATCGGCAGGAACATCTTTGCAATCGGCCAGTTGATATCGCGCCGGCACATATAAATGCGTCCGATCAGCGATGGCAGGGCAAGAACCGTCTGCATGGGNATCGCCNCACTGACAGGCAGCACTGCAGTCGTTGCCGCCAGCATGATGTAAATCCCGCCTGTTGCCAGCGCGGCATTTACGATCGACGCCAAGAAGCAACCCAATGCTATGACAACAAGTTCCTCAATCACATTGCCAGCCTACCGTGCCGTGACAGCATCGCCTAGTAGCTGTCGTCCCCTATCTGTACCTCTGCATTTTTGGTCATAAACACATAGTGACTGACATAACAAAGATTGACCTTTTCGATGATTAGGGCGCAGTCTTCCGCATGATTAAGGACCGTCCGCTTGTCGGCATAATGTTCATGCTCGGCTTNTGCCTGTTTGCACCGATGAGNGATGCGGCGACCAAGACAATTGCCAGCGCCACCCCGTTGATTGTGCTTTTATATGCGCGCTATGTGGCACAGTGGCTGATNCCGCTACCGGTTATTCTGATGACCGGACGCNGCATCGTCATGTCNCGNCGGGNTCTGCGTATTCTTCTCCTGCGTGGCCTTGTCCATATCGGTGGACTGGCAGCGATGTTTGCTGCCTTCCGCTTCCTGCCGCTTGCAGATGCCATTGCGATCGCCTTTGTGTTTCCCTTCATCCAATTGCTGCTCGGCCATCTGTTTCTGGGAGAACAGGTCGGCATACGGCGTCTGTCAGCCTGCAGTGTGGGCTTTCTTGGCACCCTGCTGATTATCCAGCCCAGCTTTGCCGAGGTGGGTTTGCCGGCGCTGCTGCCCTTGCTGGTAGCATTGCTCTTTGCGCTGCTTGTGCTGATGACCCGCCAGATTGCCAAGGAATATGATCCCGTCTGCCTGCAATCCACCAGCGGTTTGATCTGTCTGGTGATGTTGACGGCCGCCGGCATTGGGCTTGGCAANACCGGCATTTTTGACCTGCAGCTGACCCTGCCGCCNGCTGAAAACTGGGGGACGCTGGTCCTTATCGGCTTTTTTGGCACGCTGGCTCATATTGCCATGACCTATGCTGTCCGTTTTGCGCCGTCGACAACGNTGGCCCCCATGCAATATGTGGAAATCCCGATTGCCACATTTCTTGGCTGGCTGTTCTTTCAGGACCTTCCCNACGGCATGGCNGCTGCCGGAATTCTGATCACTGTCAGCGCCGGTCTCGCTGTGATCTATTTCGAGCATAGCGCAAACCGGGTACGGCCGGACACGCGATCCAAACCACCCGCAGCCTGACCTGTTGTTGCCCNGGCCTGCTGATTGCCATAGGCTCCAATCTGGTGACGAGAGCAAGGCAGATCTGACATGACCTATAGCGAAATGTTCAATAGCGCTGTCTACAGGCGTGACACCGTGGATATTGCTTATCGCATGGCAGGTAACGGGCCACCGCTGCTTTTGCTTCACGGATTTCCGCAGACCAATTTCATGTGGCACAAAATCGCCCCGGCACTGGCTGCAGATTTTACCGTGATTGCCGCTGACCTGCGCGGCTATGGTGACAGCAGCAAGCCGCCGACTGATTCCGATCATTCCCCCTATTCGAAGCGGGCCATGGCGGCCGATATGGTTGCGCTGATGGCCTCGCTCGGGCATGCCAGCTTTGCTGTTGCCGGACATGACCGCGGTGGCCGCGTGGCCCATCGCATGGCCCGCGATCACCCGGACGTGGTCACTCGGCTGGCGGTTCTGGACATCGCACCGACAGCATCAATGTATGGCCAGACTGACATGCGTTTTGCGACGGCCTATTATCACTGGTTCTTTCTGATCCAGCCGGCACCGCTGCCTGAAAAGATGATTGGCGCGGACCCGGAATTTTACCTGCGTACCAAAGGGGCCCATTGGGGCCGTACAGAAGGCGCTTTTACAGAGGCTGCCTTTGCAGATTACCTGCGCTGTTTCCGTCAGCCCGAGACAATCCACGCCATGTGCGAGGATTATCGCGCTGCAGCCACCATTGACCTGCAACATGACGCAGTGGATGCGGGTAAAAAGCTTGTCATGCCGGTCCTGGCCTTGTGGGGTGCCAGCGGCTTTGTCGGGAGCGCCTATGATGTCTTGGCAGAGTGGCGTGCCGTTGCGCAGGATGTAAGGGGCCACGCAGTGCCCGGCGGCCATTATCTTCCCGAAGAGGCGCCGCAGGAAACGCTGGCCGCATTACAGGGTTTCTTTAGGTAAAATGATGGACTGAAAGCACAGGCGTGATAGCATCACGCCCCGTCAACGCCCTGTCAGTTTTCCCTGAAGTTGGGGCGTCGCAGACGTCGCAATCAGCAAGGCACTTCTATTCCTACCATGCNAACCNTATCCGTAATCCTGTCGCGCATGCGGCCATTGCAGGGCCTCGCCATGGCATTTGCCGGCGCAATGCTCATCACGCCTGATACGCTGCTGATCCGGCTATCGGGCCTCGAGGGCTGGGGCCTGACATTCTGGCGGGGCCTGCTGATTGGCTGTAGCGTCTTTGTGCTTTGGCTGCTGATTGAAGGGCGCGCGGCCATCAGGCAGTTTCCACAATTATTCAGCTGGCCCGCCATCATCATCGTCGTCGCCAACGGCGGCAATACGCTTGCCTTCAATTTTGCGGCCGTCGAGACCTCGATCACGGTTGTGGTGACAGCCCTTGCAACCGCACCCCTTCTGGCCGCCGGATTGAGCTTCCTGATTTTGCGCGAGCCCACACCATTACGTACCTGGATCGCCATTGCCATGACCATGCTGGGGGTGCTGATTGTCATCTTTAACGGCGACGGTGCGCAGCAGGCGCCACAAGGCAATGTCTGGCTCGGTGGCGGATTGGGGGTGCTGTCCGCCTTCGGCATCGCTGTCATGTTCGTGGTCACACGTCGCCATCCCGAGACACCTGTCTTGCTTGCCTGCGCGACTGGCATCCTTCTCTCTGGTGCCTTCGCGCTGTTTGGCGCACCAGCAGGCGACCTTGTGCCCGGAAACTGGGTGCCGGNGATTCTGATGGGGCTTGTTATCATGCCCCTCTCATGGGCTNTGCTGACGCTGGCGCCGCGCTATACNAGCCCCACCAATGTCAGCCTGTTCATGCTTCTGGAAATGGTGTTGGGGCCGTTCTGGGTCTGGGTCGGTGTCGGGGAACGGCCGAGTATCGAGATGATCGGCGGTGCGGCTCTTGTCCTTTTGACATTGATCGCGTTCTTTCTGTCCGCCGCACGCGATGCAGCAGCAGCGCCAAAGGCTGATTGACCCCTAGCCAATCACCGGAAATGTCACCCCGTCTTCACCCGGCTGCCAAGGGGAATATTTTTCCATCACGCNGGCAAAGCGTGNCGATGTCAAAAAGCCCTGCAGCCACTGATGCAGATGTGGCCATGTCTGGGAATCGAACCAGTGCGGGTCGGCAATCCGGAACTGACGAATAAAAGGCAGACTGGCAAAATCCAGCAACCCCTGATGTGCGCCCGACAAGGCAGGGTTTGTTGCCAGNCTGCGTTCACATTCCGCCAGCATTTCTGCGCCCGCGTCGCGGTGGTACTCCGCAGCTTCGGGGTCATAGCGGCTGGCATATTTATAGCGGTCCAGATGTGTCTTGAACGGTCCATCGAGGCGGTCAAGAAAGTCGGTGCATGTCTGTGGTGCCTGCTCTGTGACCGCCAGCCAGCGTTCCGGATCATGGCGAGACAGCGCCCAGATCATGATATCCCGGCTCTCTTCAATGATATGACCATCACCCAGATCGAGCACCGGCACGGTCGCCTTTGGTGAGGTTGCCAGGAATGCCTCTGGCTTGTCACGCAACAGTATTTCACGCAGCGTGACCGTTATACCGGCAGACTGAAGGGCAAGGCGCGCGCGCATCGCATAGGGGCAGCGGCGAAAGCTCCAGAAAACGGGCCGGCCATCGGCGGCTGCATTGTTCAGCCCGGCAGGCTGTTGACCATTCATCGCTCAACTCTCCCGAAGATGTGCCGCGATATCAAGCATCGGCCCTTCAAGTTGGTAGGCCTTGGCAAAGCCCAGCACCATCACGCCACTGACCGGCAGCAGCTTCAACATGTGAAAATCGGTAAAATCACGGATCAGGTTCATCGTCGGCCCATGATGTGACACAAAAATATCTGAAAGCACTGAAAATTGATCGTTTTGTCTATTTATTTCAGTTATTTCCGCAGTGAACTTTATCCGTTTTCTTGCCCATATATTCTGTGCCTTGGCTTCATCTTCAATCGCCAGAAACTGCGCCATACCTGTATCAACCATCGCACGGACATGTGCTGATAACCGGCTGGGGTAAATAAAGAAATGCCCGTCATGCCTGACAGCTGGCGTGACGCCAAGCTCGGGCAATTCGGACGCACTGCCAGTTTCTGGCGCTGCCCCGATAATGAGTGTGCGCGCCGATTCCAGAACCCTGTCGCGCTGGGCGGACAAATCCGCCCTGTCAAAGTCATCCTGTGTCATGGTCGCCCTCGACGCCGTCTTCACCGCGATCATTTGCATAGGGGCCGTCACCTGATGGCCGCCATGGTTGAAGCGCTGTCACAAATTGTCTATCTCCATAGATAGCCTGTCGCCATAGGATGGCAAGGGCAGCGGTTTTGAGACGGGCACCTGTCGCCAAGACGGCATTACAACCAGTGAGCAGCCTGCGATGTCGGACAGATTTGAACATGGGGAAATTGACGGTGAAGCCGGTAACACCAGCAGTGCTGGTGGTGGCACAGATGACCGCCCGACCGGCAAAACCATCAATGTGGAAATCTATGCCGATATAATCTGCCCCTGGTGTTATATCGGCAAACGGCGGCTTGAAGATGCTTTTGCAAAGCGCCCCGATATCACCCCCGTTTATCACTGGCGTGCCTTTTTGCTGAACCCCACAATGCCGCGCGATGGCATGGACCGTAATGCGTATCTGCATGCCAAATTCGGCCATTCGGCGGCGGCTGTCTATGGCCGCATCGCCACGGCCGGGCTGGATAGTGGCATCTCGTTTCGTTTTGATGATATCCGGCGCACCCCTGACAGCCGTGCCGCTCATCGTATGCTGATTGCGGCTGGCAGCGAAAACGCCATGCTGTCAGAGACGCTTTACAGGGCCTATTTCATTGATGGACGCGATATTGGCGACATGGCGGTTCTTGCAGAGATTGCCGATGCGGCTGGCCAGCCTGACCTTTTGGAAAAGGCCGCGGATGAAGCCGTTGGCAGGCAACTTGAAAACAATCTGGCGACAGCCAACCAGTTGCGTCTGGACGGGGTCCCCTTCTTTATCTTTGACGGGAAATACGCCATCGCCGGCGCGCACCAACCAGAACATCTGATCCCGGCAATCGATGCGGCGGCAGCGGCTTGACGGCACAACAAGGCTGCCAGAGCCCTCTATGCTGCCGAAGCCTTTAAACGGTAAGCGCCAGTAATTCCTGCACCAGTTCCTTGCAGATCGGCGGGCGCGCCTCCGGCTTGGGCATCGTCTGTTGCAAAATCAGCTTGTGATCACCGCGCAGTTGCACCCGCCCGCCCTTGCCGGCAATCCACGCCACCAATTTCTCCGGACTGGCGAATTCATTGTCGCGGAACGCCATCGACAGGCCTTTTGGCCCGGCATCCACCCGTTCGATGTTGGTGCGGCGGCACAGCTGCTTGAGCTCGATGACTGCAAAGAGGTTGCGCACCGAATCCGGCACCGGCCCGAACCGCTCGACAAGTTCGGCGACAAGGCTGTCAGCCTCGGCCGCCATGTCAAGATCGGCTATGCGCCGATAAAGCGACAGCCGTACCGTCAGATCGGCAACATAGTCTTCGGGGATACGCACCTCCAGCCCCAGATTGAGCTGCGGTGTCCAGTCGATGATCTCTTCGGCAGCATCGCCATTGCCGGCACGCGCCGCCTCAACTGCCTGGCGCAGCATCTCCTGATAAAGTTCAACACCCACTTCGCGCACATGACCCGACTGTTCATCGCCCAGCAAGTTGCCGGCGCCACGAATATCCATATCGTAGGATGCAAGGGTAAACCCGGCACCAAGAGTATCCAGCGTCTGCATGACTTCCAGACGGCGCCGTGCTTGCGGTGTCAATAAACGGTTGGGATCCGATGTCAGATAGGCATAGGCCCGCAACCGGCCGCGTCCCACACGGCCACGCAGCTGATAAAGCTGTGACAGGCCAAACATGTCAGAGCGATGAATAATCATCGTATTGGCCGATGGAATATCGATCCCCGATTCCACAATGTTGGTCGACAGAAGGATATCCGCCTCACCATCGGCAAAGCGCGTCATGACGGTATCCAGCTCGGCCGCAGGCATGCGCCCATGCGCCGACAGGATGCGTGCCTCGGGCACCAGCGTTACCAGCCGGTCATATACACGTTGCAGATCATCAATGCGCGGACAGACGCAGAATACCTGGCCACCCCGAAACATCTCGCGTTTGATGGCTTCGCGTAACACCACCCCGTCCCATGGGCCAACAAAGGTCCGTACAGCCAACCGGTCCACCGGCGGGGTAGAGATGAGCGACATCTCGCGCACGCCTGACAACGCCATCTGGAGTGTGCGTGGTATGGGAGTCGCCGAAAGGGTCAGCACATGGATATCGCCGCGTAATTCCTTCAGCCGTTCCTTTTGGCCAACACCGAAATGCTGCTCCTCATCGACAATCAACAAGCCCAGATTGTTAAAGCTGATGGATTTGGCAAGCAGCGCATGGGTGCCAATGGCAATCTGGATGTCGCCGGTAGCAAGATCAGCCTTGATCTGTTTGGCATCAGCGGGGCTTGTCATACGCGACAGCACCCCGATACGAACAGGAAAGCCGGCAAAACGCTCTTGAAACAGCTTGCCATGCTGG
Source organism: SAR116 cluster bacterium (assembly GCA_002686685.1). Taxonomy (GTDB): domain Bacteria; phylum Pseudomonadota; class Alphaproteobacteria; order Puniceispirillales; family Puniceispirillaceae; genus UBA8309. The sequence continues at coordinate 17,547 of NYYG01000007.1, forward strand.
CGGGCCAGCAATGTCGTCGGCGCAACAAGCGCTACCTGATAGCCGCACATTGCCGCAACAAAGGCAGCGCGCAAGGCCACTTCCGTCTTGCCAAAGCCGACATCACCACAAATCAGCCTGTCAGAGGCACGACCGGCTGCAAGGTCACTCACCACATCTTCGATGGCGGCAAGCTGGTCATCTGTTTCGGCGAAGCCAAAACGCGCACAGAACTCGGCAAATGAACCGGTCGGGGCAACAAGCGCTTCGGCGCGCGCGGTTTCACGCTGCGCCGCGATTTTGATCAGCTGTTCCGCCATGATCCGCACACGGCCTTTGATGCGTGCCACGCGCGCCTGCCAGGCAGCGCCGCCAAGCCGGTCCAGCTGTGCATCCGTACCGGCACTGCCATAGCGCGACAGCATCTCGATATTCTCCACCGGAAGATACAGCTTGTCACCGCCGGCATAGATCAGTTGCAGGCAATCATGGGGGCCACCCGACGAATCAATGATCACCAGCCCCTCGTAACGGCCAATGCCATGTTCGGCATGCACCACAAGATCACCTTCTTCCAGCGCACTGACCTCGCGCAGGAAATCTTCACCACGCCCGCGCTTTGAACGCGGACGCGACAGGCGCTGGCCAAAAATTTCGGTCTCGGTGATAACAAGAACGGAATCGCTCTGAAAACCGGTCTCAAGCCCCCATTCGACAAGATAGAGCCCACCCCGTGCGAGCCCTTCAAGACGGTCAATCCGTTGCACCGGCATGCTGTCCGGTTGCGCTGCCAACAATTCTTCCAGACGCGCCGCCGCCCCCTCGCCGGCAACCGCCAGCACGATGGGACGGTTCGCGGCCGCTTTTTCAGTTGCAATGGCCGCCACCAGTTCGCTGATCGCATTGCCACCTGCCGCGACAGCCGGCTTCAACATGATGCCGGCACGCCCGCCCGCATCACTGATTTTTGCCGCTGGCATGTCACCGGGTGGCGCGACAAAGGGCATCATCCGGCAAGCCTGCGCAAACAGTGTTTCAGCCTCATCAACATGCAGATAGAGCCGATCCTGCGGCAAGGGCCGGTAGGACATGCTGTCATCCCCGCCATCCGGTTCCTGCCGTGCCGCATGAAAATCGGCAATTTGCTGAAAGCGCGCTGCAATTGCCGCATCCGCCTCATGATCCAGAAGAAGCTGCCAGCCCGGACAATAATCTGTCAGCCGGTCCATCGATTCATGAAATAGCGGCAACCAGTGTTCCATGCCGGGATGCATCCGCCCGGTGGACACAGATTCATACAGCGCATCACGCGTTGCGACCGCACCAAAGGCCGCCCTGTAACCGCTGCGGAACCGCTCTACCGAGGACTCGTCGAGCTGAAATTCGGCCACCGGTCGCAGATTGACCACAGAAATCTTTTCGGCATTCCGCTGCGTCGCTGCATCGAAACGACACAATGTTTCCAGCTCATCACCAAAGAAATCCAGCCGCACCGGCATTTCATGCCCGGCAGCAAAAATATCGAGGATCCCGCCACGAAGCGCAAATTCTCCGGTCTCGCGCACCGTATCGGTACGCAGATAACCCTGTATCGCCAGAAATTCGGCAAGCCGTGCCGGACCGGTAGTATCACCAGCACGCAACTGCATGGACCGGTCAGTAAAGTAATCTGCTGGCGGCACCCGCTGCAAAACCGCGTTTACAGTGGTCAGAATGGCCGCACCGCCCCCGACCTCACCAGCGCCGCCATCTGCCTGATGCACGCCAAGATCGGACAACCAGGCAAGCGTTTCGACCCGGTGGCCGACAAGCCCGCCTTGCGGTGACAATCTGTCGAAAGGCAGGCAATCCCATGCCGGAAACAGGCGAAGCGGGACGTCCGGAGATTGCATCGCCAGCGCATCACGCATCGCCATCATGCGCGCGTCATCGCGTGCGACATAGACGAGCCGGTCCCCTGCCGACAGACGTTGCGCCAGCGCCAGCATGCCAGCACCGTCCGGCACACCCCAGAGGGATTCTTCAAATGCAATCTTATGTATATAATCAAACACGTATCAGGATTCTTTGAAAGACTTAATCAACGCAAAAACAGGTGTATCATAGGCGTTTGGCACCCTATCGTTACCCATCACCCAGGCATAGATCCTGTCATCACCCGCATCCAGAAGCGCCTCGAAATCATCCAGCCCCTGGTCATCCAGTGTCCCGAGATGCGCAGCGGCGAAGTGACCAAGCAACAGGTCGGTCTCCTTCATGCCAGTATAGCTTGCCTGATAGATCAGGCGTTTCAGGCGAATGGCGCGTGTTTCATCCATAAGAATCTCGGTGTAATTGCGGCGGGCAGATCGGGCGGACGACCGCTACCGGGAATATGGGTCGATTTGCGCACAAAGCAATGGCTTTATGCACCCGCCATACGGATCATTTACAGCTTTTTGTTTTGCCACCCGCTTTGTTGTAGTGTTGGCACAGGATCAACCCGTTTGAAAGAAGGCAGGCTGGCCGGTGCATCCACGACGCCCCACTGAAATTTTTGGCCTGTTTGCAGCTACGACGGTGCTGCCCGGCGTCGGCCCAAAACTGGCTGCCACACTTGAGAAGCGCATCGGCACCCATGTGATTGATGTCCTGCGTCACCTGCCTGTCGGCCTGATTGACCGACGGGCCCGTCCAGGCCTTGATGATGTCGCCGATGGCAGCATCGCCACCTTTGAAATACTGGTGATCAAACATGACAAGCCACCCCCGGGGACCCGGCGGCCCTGGCGGGTGATCTGCGAGAATGAAACCGGCCAGATTGATCTTATCTTTTTTCATGCGCGTGACGATTATGTCAGCCGCATGTTGCCGGCTGGCGAACGCCGTATCGTCAGTGGACGCGTCGAACTGCGCCAGGGCCGGCCCCAGATGGCGCACCCCGATCATATTGTGCGCCCTGACGCGCCCGAAGAAATGCCGCAGATTGAACCCGTTTATCCGTTGACAGCTGGCCTGTCACCAAAGGCCCTGCGCCGGGCCATCGAAGGCGCAATGCAACGCATTCCGCGCCCGCGTGAGTGGATTGCGCCAGCTGTCATGGAACAGAAGAACTGGCCCGATTTTGCCACCGCAATGGACAAGGTTCATCATCCCGAAAACGCAGAAGACCTGTTGCCTGCCGCACCGGCACGCGCGCGACTGGCATATGATGAATTGCTGGCGAACCAGCTGGCATTGATGCTTGTGCGGCGTGCTGCCTCTGACAGCATGCCGGGCCGTTCCTTTAACGGCACCGGTGCGTTGACCATGGCATTGGTGAAGGCGCTGCCTTTTCGCCTGACGGGGGCACAAAAGCGCGCCATTACCGAGATTGCGAAGGATCAGACCTCAGAAAGCCGCATGCTGCGGATGCTGCAGGGGGATGTGGGCTCAGGAAAGACACTTGTGGCGCTTCACGCCATGCTGCATGCGGTTGAATCAGGCGCGCAGGCGTCGCTGCTGGCCCCGACCGAAGTGTTGGCGCGCCAGCATCACGCAACCATCAACGCCTTTCTGGCACCATTGGGCATGGAGGCGCGTCTGCTGCTGGGGCAAGGACGCAGCGGCAGCGCCGAACGTCGTGCCATCATGGACGGGTTGGCAAATGGCGATGTGCAGCTTGTGGTCGGCACACATGCGCTTTTGTCGGAGAGTGTCAGCTTTGCAAATCTCGGGCTTGCCGTGGTTGACGAACAGCACAGATTCGGGGTGCGCCAACGCATTCTGCTTGGCCAGAAGGGTGAAGGGGTGGACGTGATTGTCATGACCGCCACGCCTATCCCGCGATCGCTGTCTATGACCGCCTATGGCGATCTGGATCATTCGCGGCTCGATGAAAAACCGGCGGGGCGGCTGCCTATTGATACACGGACGTTGCCGCTGGACCGGCTTGGAGACGTGGTGGCACGCCTTGGCAGTGCGATCGCCGCAGGCCGGCGCGCCTACTGGATTTGCCCGCTTGTGGAGGAATCCGAAAAACTGGATGTTGCCGCTGCCGAGGATCGTGCAGCGACGCTGGCGCGTGCCCTGCCCGATGTGAAGGTGGCTCTGGCACATGGCAAAATGAAGAGTGCAGACCGTGACGCTGCCATGAACCAGTTTCGCGATGGTACGGCCCAGCTGCTGGTGGCAACAACGGTTGTCGAGGTTGGCGTTGACGTGCCCGAGGCCAGTGTAATCATCATCGAGCATGCGGAACGGTTTGGGCTTGCACAGCTGCATCAGCTTCGCGGACGGGTCGGACGCGGGCATGACGCCTCATCCTGCCTGCTGCTGTTTGCGCCGCCCCTGTCCGATCTTGCCACCCAGCGTCTGGATGTGATGCGTGAGACCAATGACGGGTTTGTGATTGCGGAACGTGATCTGGAATTGCGCGGCCCGGGGGAATTTCTGGGCCAGCGACAATCCGGCATGCCGGAATTCGCGCTTGCTGATCTGGGTGCGCACCGCGATCTGCTGGCGATAGCGCGTGACCAGGCGGCCAATATGGTAGACCGTGATGGCGCACCGCATGACCGCGAGATGGCGGATCTCTTGCTAAGCCTGTTTGAGCGCGATAGCGCCGTTCGCTTTCTCGCGTCTGGCTAGATTGCCGTCAGCTGCGGCGGCTTGCAGCCTTTTTCGCCACTTTTTTCTTTGCGGCTACTTTCTTTGCGGCCGACTTTTTTGCGGCCGGTTTTTTTGCTGGCGATTTTTTTGCAGCCGATTTTTTTGCTGGCGCCTTCTTTTTAGCCACAGCTTTCGGCGCTGCTGCGCTGGCCTTGGCAGTGCTGCCCTTTGCGCCATCATCCGGCGGGGTGACAATGCCGCCCGACACCACGAGCTTCACCGCATCCTCAACCGACATATCCATGAAAATCAGGTCCTTGCGGGGACAGAACAACAAAAAGCCGGAAGTTGGGTTTGGTGTCGTCGGCACAAAAACATTGACCATGTTCCCGCTGATCCGCCGCGCGACCTCTTCCTTGGTGCTGCCGGTAACAAAGCCAATCACCCATAATCCACGGCGCGGATATTCAACAAGAATTACCTCGCGAAAGGCATCAGACTGCGTTGATATGACCGTCTCGAGAATCTGCTTTATGGCACCGTAAATCGATCTGACGACTGGCATCCTGTTGAGAATCGATTCCCCAAGCCGGATTATCCACCGTCCCAGAAAGCCGGCCGCGACCGCACCAATCAGGGTGATCATCACCGCCCCGATAATCAAACCGACACCCGGCAGGCTGGTGAAGCTGTACTGGCTGACCCATGGCAACAGGCTCGCAACCTGGTTGTCGATCAGCTGAACGGCAGTCCAGGTGATGTAGACTGTCAGCAATACCGGCGCTGTGACCAAAAGGCCTGTCAGGAACCAGGATCGCAGGCGGGCCAGAATACCGACCTTGCGCGGGGGCGTTTGGATCTCTTCAGTCATTATATCGCCATTGTTGCGGTGGGGTGGGCAGGATAATGGTCTGATAAAGGGATCAACGCAAGTCGCCAGTCATGACAATGGCGGCAATAACCAGACATTGCGGTGACAACCTGCGCGCGCGCGAATATCATATCGCCTTACGACGATCCCACCTTAGCAGGACCCGCGCCAATGATTCCGACGGCACAAGACCCGGTAGACCATTCGACACTTAACGAGCTGGAGCGGCTGATCCGCATCATGCGGCAGTTGCGGGACCCGCAAGATGGGTGTCCCTGGGATGTCAAACAGACCCTTGAGAGTATAGCCCCCTACACCATCGAAGAAGCTTATGAAGTTGCCGATGCCATTGCCCGCGGTGACAATGATGACATCCGTGACGAATTGGGGGATCTGCTGTTGCAGGTCGTATTCCACGCCCGCATGGCCGAAGAAGCTGGCAGCTTTGCCCTTGCCGATGTTGCAAAAAGCATCAGCGACAAGATGGTGGCGCGCCATCCCCATGTATTTGGCAGCGAGGACACCGTTACCATAGACCAGCAAAAGCAGCGCTGGGAGGATATCAAGGCGGCAGAACGTGCCCGTCGCGGCCAAACCGGCACGCTTGACGATGTCGCTGCCGGACTACCACCCATGCTGCGGGCATTGAAACTGCAGAAGCGCGCTGCACGCGTCGGGTTCGACTGGCCGGAGATCGACCAGGTGATTGACAAGCTGCATGAGGAAACAGCCGAACTGAAAGCAGAATTGTCAGGCAATCCGGCAGACAGCAACAGGGATCAGGCGCGGATTGCTGATGAGGTTGGTGATATATTGTTTGTCGCGGTCAACCTTGCCCGTAAAGCCGGCATCGACCCGGAAACTGCCCTTATGGGGTGTAATTCAAAGTTTGAGCAGCGCTTTAGATATATTGAACAGGAAACTGAAAAATATAATAAAAATATTGAAGAAATGCCACTGGATGAGATGGAAAGATTGTGGCAGGCGGCGAAATCGGCTTCGTGATCGGACCTGCCGCTTCCTGCAAAACGCCGCCAAAGCGTGGCTGGATCATTTATCGGCATCGCCCCAGACATGCGCGCGCACCCGTTGCCAGTCATCCGNGGTGGTTGTGATCAGAAAGGGTTCATTTCGATCCGCGCTAAAGGGCGCTGCGTCCGGCACCATCGCCGCATGGGCACCCGCCTCACGGCACAGCAGGTCAACTGGCGCATGGTCCCAGGGGGTACAGCTGCCATGAAAAAGAAAATGCTGTTTGCCCGACGCGATGTCTGCCCCCAGGATACCACTGCTGCCCGGAAACGTGCGTCCCGGCAACTGACGCAGCGCATCGCGGACATGACTGCGCCGTGGCTCTGAAATACCAAGGGCGTTGCCGCCACCTGCCATCTTCGCCAGATCCATCGCGCCCTGCCCGGCCTGTAGCTTTTTTCGTGATGCGGGTGTTACCAGCATGGCGCCATCGCCTGCCGTCGCCATATATAGTGTTTCTGTGAGTGGCACCCAGATCCAGCTGGCAACAGGCACACCATATTCCAGAAGGGCAATCATGCTGCAAAAGCGGCCATTACCCTTGACGAAATTGCTGGTGCCATCCACCGGATCAACAGTCCATGCGCGTGGCGCAGCCACCGCATCACGAATGGCAGGGTTTTCGGCACAGGCTTCTTCGCCAATCACCGGGCAATCGACAAGCCTGCGCAAACGCGGGGTCAGCCACTGTTCAGCCTCACGGTCAGCAACCGTTACAAAATCCGTGGGGCCGGATTTGGTTTCAATATCGCTGTCCGCCAGTGCGCCAAAACGCGGCAGGATGGTTTTTTCACCAACCTCGCGCAACAGGGTTGCCACGGCGTCTGCCAAAGGGCTGTTCATCAGCAAGCCTGACGAAACGGGCTATTGATCGCCGTCTGGCGCTTCCGCGTCATCATCCAGATCCTGCAGCTGGATGGCGGTCATCGGCATAATCGTCGAGATGGCATGCTTGTAGACAAGCTGCACATGCTGGTCACGTTTCAACAGAATAGAGAAGTTGTCGAACCAGGTAATCATCCCCTGCAACTTGACACCATTTACCAGAAACACTGTGACTGACGCGTGGGATTTGCGCACATTATTTAAAAACAATTCCTGAAGGTTTCGGCTCTTATCTCCGGCCATTTTCTTCTCCTATTTCAAAAACAGTCTACATTCTGGCGCAAATCCGCACAATGGCACTTTTCCAGCCTAGGGTTCCGGGCTTTATGGGATGACCCGTCTTGCGATAAAACACAGCAGGATTATCGCGATTGCGGATCAGCACGCGCGGCTAGAAAAAGTCCAGCCTTACAGACAGCAGCTTCTCAACCTGTGTGATCTTGCCACGAGCCGCAAAAATCACCACCGTGTCACCGGCTTCGATGACCGTGTCACCGCGGGCAGCAATGACTTGTTCGTCGCGCATCACACCACCAATAACGATCCCTTTGGGAATACGGGCCTCACGCAACGGTTTGCCGATCAATAATGATGATGCCAGCGCTTCTGCCTCAAGCACTTCGCCCAAATCCTCAATGATCGGGTGTACATCCCGAATCCGGCCACGCCGCACATGTTCAAGGATGGACGAAACAGTGATTTGCGANGGGCTGATGACGGCATCGACGCCCAGCGCCGCGACAAGCGGGATGAATCCCGGGATATTCACCAACGCAACAGCGTGTTTTGCGCCGGTTCGTTTCGCCAGCAATGCGGACAGGATATTGACCTCATCATCATCGGTCACCGATACAAAGGTTTCGGTTGTCGAAACCCCGGCTTCGGCCAGAATACCGCTATCCAGCGCATCACCATTCAGGATACCGGTGACGCGAAACTCCTCGGCAAGTTCGCGCGCGCGCTGCGCATTACGCTCGATCAGCTTGACCTGGGTATTTTCAAAATGCGCCTCTATCTCGCGCCCGACCATATGACCGATGGCACCGCCACCTGCAATTACAACCGAACGGGCCTCGGGCTCCTCATGGCCAAAGCTGGCCATCGCCCGGTGCAAATGCGATGCATCACAGACGAAATAGACACGATCACCCGGCTGCATTGTTTCCTGGCCATTGCGCGGCACGACAAGCTTGCCATCGCGGATGATGACGAGGATGGTCATGCTCAGGTCGGGAAACAGGTTGGTCAGATGGCGGATGGGCGTATCCATGATCGGGCACGCATCATCACACAGAACCCCGACAAGGTTCATTCTGCCGCCACACAGTTCCTTGACATCAAAGGCNCCCGGCACACGCAGCTGGTTTGTCACTGCGGCGGAAACCTCGGCCTCTGGCGAGATAATATGGTCGATCGGCAGCTGGTCAGGCGAATAGAGATCACCATAAAGCGGGTCGAGATATGGCTGGTGGCGAATACGCGCAATCTTCACCGGGGTGTTGAAAATCGTGTGCGCCACCTGACAGGCAACCATATTCACCTCGTCAGACTCGGTCACGGCGATCAGCANCTCGGCATCGCGCGCACCGGCACCGGACAGAATGTCAGGGTAGGAGGCAACACCAACCACCCCATGCACATCAACCTGTTCGGTCAAACGCTGAATCTTTTCTGCGGACGCATCGATAACGGTGACGTCATTCTGTTCTTCGGCAAGATGCGAGGCGATGCTGGTACCGACAAGCCCGGCCCCGCAGATCACGATCTTCATTGCTTGTCACTCCTGTCGGCGTCAGCTTCCTTGCCATCCACTGCAACTTCCAGCGATTTCAGCTTGCGATGCAGGGCTGACCGTTCCATCCCGACAAAACCGGCCATGCGGGACACATTACCGTCAAATCTGGCCAGCTGGACAGACATATATTGCCTTTCAAAGGCTTCCCGGGATTCGCGAAGCGGCAGCGCCATGAGCGCTTCCATACCAGATACATCCATCGCAGGCGAGATATTCTGAATTTCGGCAGGCAGACCTTCAAGCCCGACCGGTTTGCTGCGGTCTGCAGGGGCCATGATCAGCATATTCTCAATCGTGTTAAGCATCTGGCGCACATTGCCGGGCCAGTGATACCCCTGCATGGCAGCCAGNACTTCATCGGACAGCTTGATTTTGCCAAGGCCCGTGCGCCGGCTGACCACATCCACAAAATAGCGTGCCAGATGCGGAATATCTTCACGACGCTCGGACAGTTGCGGCATGGTGAGCGGCACCACACCGAGCCTGTAATAGAGATCCTCGCGCACATTGCCAGCGGCAATTTCGGACGCCAGATCCTTGCTGGATGCCGAAATAACACGCACATCAACAGATACTTCCTGATGCCCGCCCACGCGGCGAAAACGCTGCTCGGTCACGGCGCGCACAATCTTGCCCTGGGTTTCCAGCGGCAAGTCGCAGATTTCATCGAAATAGAGCGTGCCTTTATGCGCCTGTTCGAACAGCCCGACAATACGGCGGTTATTGTTCAGATTGTCTGAGCCGAACAAATCAACCTCTGACCGGTCAGTTGCAAGACGCGCGCAACTCGCAACGACAAAGCGGGACTCACGCCTGTCCGAATTATGGTGGATCAACCGCGCCGCGAGTTCTTTTCCCGTACCATTCGCGCCGCTGATCAAAACCCGGCTGGCCGTCGGCGCAATCCGTTCAATAGCGGTGCGGATGCCCTTTACAGATTGTGAAACACCAACAAGCTCGGGGGTGCTCTCTTCGCTGACACGGGCCCGCAATTCGGCATTTTCCCGCGACAGTCGTGACGATTCCAGCGCGCGTTGCACCATCAGCAACAACCGGTCTTCCTTGAACGGCTTTTCGATGAAGTCATAGGCACCATTGCGAATGGCCTGAACCGCGGTTTCCACAGTGCCGTGACCCGAGATCATCAGCACGGGCAGGTCGGGATAGATACCCTTTACCCAATCCAGCAATTCCAGCCCGTCCATATCGGAATCGCGCATCCAGATATCCAGAATNGCCAGACCCGGTGGTTTTGATGCCATGAGATCACGTGCCTCGCCAGCGCTTGCAGCCTCCATTGTGGAAAAGCCTTCATCGCGCAGCGTTGCGGCAATGAGCAAACGGATGTCGCGCTCATCATCGACAATCAAAATGTCCCCAGCGGTCTTCACTGATCAGCTCCCATGTCTTCGTGAAAGCCCAGATGGATGATGGCGCATGCGCCCCCGTCATCCCCATTCACCAGCTCCAGCGTGCCTGCATGGTCCTGCACAATTTTCGATACAATCGCAAGCCCAAGTCCGGTTCCCTTGGCGCGATGCGTGACATAGGGCTCCAGCAGCTTTTTGCGATCCATCTCAGGATAGCCGGGGCCATTATCCCGCACCTTGAGCGTCACCNGACCTGCCTGTTTCCCGATTGAGAGCTCAACCCGGGGNGTCTTTGTTCGGGATTCACGCAAGCTGTCGACAGCGTTCTGGATAAGATTGGAAACCGCCTGCCGCAACAATCCGGCATCGCCAAGAACGATATAGGCGGCGCCGGCATCCGCGGTCGGAGCGTCATCGACAAGTGACAGCTTGATATTGTCATCCTCGAACAGCGTCATCTGGCCTTCAACCAATGTGCGCAAATCTACCGGCGCCATATCCGGTTGCGGCATCCGCGCAAATGCCGAAAATTCGTCGACCATCCGGCCAATATCCTCGACCTGGCGGCTGATAATTGACAGATATTCGGTAAATTGTTCGCTGGCCGCCGCATCTTCGGGCTTGTATTTGCGGCGCAGACGGTCCGATGCCAGCTGGATCGGAGTCAGTGGATTCTTGATTTCATGCGCGATGCGACGCGCAATATCTGACCAGGCAGCCTTGCGCTGCGCGGACAGCAGATCAGTCACATCGTCGAACGTGACAACATAGCCAATGATGGCGCCGTCGACACGTTCAGCGGCGATACGTGCCCGCAACGTCAGATGCTGCCCGCCACGTTCAAGAATGACCTGGTCTTCCGCAAAGCCGCGCTTGCGCGACGTCGCCATGGATAACAGCCCGGCAAATTCAGGGACAGCATCAGCCAGCTTATGGCCAATCAACCTGTCAGTCGGTGCCTGCAGCAATTCAACGGCCGTGGTATTGGGCAGCGTTACATTCAAATCCTTGTCCAGCCCGATCACCCCGGACGAAACACCACCCAGAACCGCTTCGGTGAATTCACGTCGTCGGTCGATCTGTTTATTAGCCTGCACCAGCTGTTCACGGCTGCGTACAATTTCATCGAGCATGTTGTTGAACGACAGACCAAGCCTTGCGATTTCCTCAAGCTCCAGCCCCTTGGGCACACGCGGCGCCAGATTGCCTGCCCGCACCTGTTCGGCAACCGAAATCACCGAGCCTAGCGGCTCGACAATGGCGGTCGCCAGATTAAGCCCGACCCACAGGGCGGTGATCAGCAGCAATGCCAGGAACAGGCCGAACACAAAGGCAAAGCTGATCTGAAGATCAAGCTGTCTTATNCCAAGCTGTTGATAATCGGCGGCGGCAAGGCGCGTATTGTCGACAGCCTCCAGTACCGAGCGGTCGATAAAGCGACCAACAAACAGATAGGCATCGACAAAACTGTTTAGTTTCACAACCGCGCGCAGCTTGTTTGTCTGGTCGGCGCGCAGCAATACAACCTCGCCATTACGCGCCTTTGTCAGCCATTCCTCGCGGATATTGATAAATGTAACAGCAAAGGCAAATCGCGACTTGCCAATTACTTGTCCGGTGCCATCAAGGATGATGGCCTCCGACAGGTTCCGCAACGCGGTCTGGTTTGTCAGATATTGCTCCAGAAGTGCCGCATTGCCGCGCAGCCTGAATGCCTCGCGATTGACATCATTGGCAATCGTCAGCACATCGCTCTGGATCGAGCTGGCNTGTTCCTCAAAATAGTAATCAGCGACCTGAACGGACTCGGTGACGGCGGTTGAAATCCGGTCGGCAAACCAGCCGCGCAGCGAATAATCCACAACAAACAACGCAAAGGCGGTGATGATAATGGCAGGCAATGCCGCCACACCGCCAAACATAAGCGCAATGCGCCAATGCAACTCATATCCGGCAAGGCGCTGGCGCCGCTCGCTCAACAGCTGCAGGATCTGCCGAATGACGAACCCGCCAACAATGATGACCGCCAGAAAATCAATCGCAATCAGGGTCGTCAGAAATGTGCTGTCCTGCTGCGCGGGGTCAAAGCGCGACAGGGTGAAGACTGTCAGCATACCGATCGACAAGGCGATCAGAACGGCCAGGTAACCGAGCCTATTTTCAGAGAACCGCAGGATCGACCCGCGCGGCCGTGTTTGCGCCGATACCGTCATGCCTGTTTTCCTGACCAGATTCCAAGCTCGCGGATACGTTTGCGCAGCGTGTTGCGGTTAATGCCCAGAATGTCAGCTGCCTTGACCTGATTGCCGCGGGTAATTTCCAGTGTTGCCACGATCAGCGGATATTCCACTTCACGCAGCACCCGTCCGTGCAACCCCTGTGGCGGCATGGCACCATTCAACGTGTCGAAATACCGGCGGATGTGCTGATCAACGGATTGCGACAGGCTGTCAGCCTCAAGGGGCGGTTTATCCTCCGGACCTGCAGCTACCAGTTCGGTATCCACCATCTCGGCGGAAATGACGTCCTCACTGACCAATACAAGAAGACGGCGCACGAGATTTTCAAGCTCGCGGACATTGCCCGGCCAATGCCATGCAGCCAAGGCGCGAATAGCATCAGGGGTGAACCGTTTCAGCGGCAACCCCCCTTCTGCCGCGATTTTAAGGAAGTGGTTTACCAGCGGGGCAATATCCTCGGTGCGTTCGCGCAAAGGCGGCAGGCGCAACGGCACCACATTCAACCGNTAGAACAGATCTTCACGGAACAGCCCCTGCTGCATCAGGTGCTGCAGATTATGGTTTGTCGCTGCGATGATCCGCACATTGGCCTTTACGGGCCGTGTCGCCCCGACAGGCAGAAATTCGCCATCCTGCAGGACCCGCAGCAATCTTGTCTGGGCTTCGGGTGGCATGTCGCCAACCTCATCCAGAAACAGACTCCCGCCTTCGGCCTGTTCAAACCGGCCAGGCATGCGACTATCCGCACCGACAAACGCACCCTTCTCATGTCCAAATAATTCGGATTCCACCAGATTTCTGGGAATCGCGGCCATATTGATCGCCACAAAGGGGCCCGCACGCCGTGACCCCAGATCATGAAGTGCGCGCGCCACCAACTCCTTGCCTGTACCGCTCTCACCCGTCACCAGAACTGTCAGATCAGTGCTGACAACGCGGGCCATGGCCTTGAAAATATCCTGCATGGGACGTGAACGCCCGACCAGCGGTCCGCCCTCTTCCATAGAGCCTTTCTGCGTGCCCTCCATGCCAGGCTGCCCGATACTGGCAACGGCGCGCCCCGTCGCCTCGACAAGACTGCGCAACTCGAACGGTTTTGGCAGATATTCGAATACACCTGTCTGTTGTGCCTTGACCGCCGTCAGCAGGGTAGAGCGTGCACTCATCACAATGACCGGCATGCCGGGCCGGCGTTCCTGAATGCGCGGCAGCAGATCGAGCGCATCGCCGTCAGGCAAACCAATATCGCTGATNAGAACATCGCCGCGACCACTTTCAATCAATTTCCAAAGACCGGCCGCGGTCCCGCTGGACTGGACCGTATAGCCCTGCCTGGCAAGCGCTTGCTGCACAACCAGCCGGACTGATTTGTCATCCTCGGCAACCAGAATATGCGCTGGCTTGTCAGCCATCACCATGNCCCTTTCCGGAAAGCGGNAAATTTAGTCGAAACACCGTACGGCCCGGCACGGAATCCACTTCAACCATGCCGCCGTGATCGGCAACAACGCTGGCAACAAGGGCCAACCCCAATCCACTGCCGCCAGCCTTGCCCGATACGAAGGGGTCAAAGATATTGTCGCGAATGTCTGGCGCAATTCCCGGGCCCTTATCCACAACTTCAACTTGAATGGGCACATGCAATTGAGCCGCGCCGCCCCCACTCAATCGCCGCCCACGGGAATAAGAGGTCTTGATNTTTATTTTGGTATTATTTTCAGAAGCTTCAAATGCGTTCTTAATAATATTTAGAAAGGCCTGAATGAGCAAATCCCGATGACCGTCAACGGGCGGCAATGAGGGATCATAGCTACGTGTAACGGTCATGGACGCCCCATAGGAGGCCGCCGAAATACGCAGGCAATGGTCCAGAATTTCGTGGATATTCACCGGTGCAAGCGCGACCACACCACCACCGGCAAAGCCTTCCATGCGATCTAGAAGTGCGGTGACCCGGTTTGTTTCCTCGACGATCATCGATGCGAAACTTTCATTTTCNGGCGATAGATCTGCCTGCAACAATTGCGCGGCACCTTTGATTCCAGCCAGCGGATTCTTGACCTCATGCGCCAGCAGGGCTGCCATGGCCGAAATGGATCGTGCAGCCCCGTGAAAGGCCGATTGTCCGCGCAACCGTTCGGCCAGCGCCCGCTCTTGNAATGTGACCAGCATCCGGCCCGGCTGCATGTTGCGGTCACCAAANGGCGCGATCTGAACATTCAGCAATTTCAAACCCAGACGTGGACCGGCAATTTCAATTCCCTGATCCGCAACCGACGCCATCTGCGAGCGCGAACGCGCCAACAACATGTTAAGACTGGAATCCTCAGGAATTTGTGCTGACAGCGCGGTGCCGTGCAACATCGCGGCGCTGGAGTCAAAAAACATTTCTGCCGCTTGGTTCAGAAACAGGAAATGATCCTCAGCGTCGAGAACAAACACCGGGTTCGGCAAACTCGCAAGGATCAGCGCGGCATCATTTTCTGCAGCATCATGACCGAGATCAGGGTTCATTTCGTCCATCATGCCGCCCGTGCTGCCTGCAACCCGTCAAAAAAGGTGTCGACAGCCGCGAAGACAGCTGCTGCGTCGGTTGTGTTGTTGGCNATGTCACGCAACTCNGCAGCCCCTGGCAGGCCATGCGCATACCAGGCAATATGCTTGCGTGCCAGTCGCATGGCCGGCGTGCCGTAATGCGTCAGCATATCGTCGAGATGTGTCTGCATCATTGTCTGGCGGGTGGCAATGTCAGGGTCTGGGCGCACCGCCACCCCGCGCAGGAGGTCGCCTGCCTGTGCCAGCACCCAGGGCCGCCCCTGTGCGCCGCGGCCGATCATCACCCCGGCTGCACCGCTTGCCGTCATCGCAGCGTCTACATCGTCTAGATTGCGAATATCACCATTGACGATGACCGGCAGGTCTACCGCGTCCACAACGGCACGCACGGCCTGCCAGTCGGCATCGCCATTATACATCTGACAGCGTGTCCGCCCGTGTACAGCGATCATCGCGATACCGGCATCTGCCGCNTGACGGGCAATCACCGGGGCATTGAGACAGCTANCATCCCATCCAAGACGCATTTTCAGCGTCACAGGCACGTCAACCGCGCGGGCCACATGCTGCAGAATACTGGCCGCCAGCGGCTCGTCACGCATCAGGGCCGAACCAGACAACCGACCTNTCACTTTCTTTGCCGGACACCCCATATTGATATCAATGATGGTTGCNCCCAGATCCGCGGCGATCTTTGCGGCCTCGGCCATGATCTGCGGNTCCCAACCGGCAAGCTGCACCGACAGCGGGGCCTCTGAAATAATATCCGTACGCAATTTGCGCATTTCCGAGCGCACCTCGCGCAAAATGGCAGCGCTGGCCACCATTTCGGTAACAACAAGCCCGCCGCCAGCACGACGCACNGCCCGCCGGAACGGCAGGTCGGTTACACCCGACATGGGCGCCAAAATGGCGGCATGCGGAATCGCTATGTCACGGATGAGAAGNCTCATGCATCTTGCNGGCGATGGCTCTTCGCCCCTGCTNTGCTGAAATTTTGAGCATAATGCATCACAAAGCAGCATCGTTTCCAGTAAAAAGATATGTAATCCGCGCAATCCAGCCCTTGGCAATGGCATTTGACACTGCAATAGCCAGCAAGCCTTGTGCTGGTGGACTTTGCCTGACGGTTCGGAGATAACGTAGCCATGAGCGTTACACCCTCCACCCGGATGGCGACCACCAGCCAGACACAGCAGCCGCTTGCCGCGATTATCCTTGCCGCCGGCAGTGGTCAGCGCATGGGTGATGGCCTTGAAAAGCAGTTTCNGCCACTGGCNGGCAAACCGGTACTGANGCATTCCGTGACNGCCTTCCTGGCGCATCCGGCATGCGCCCGCATCGTCATCGTCTGNGCGTCATCGCAAATGGAAAAGGTCAGGACCATTCTGGGATCGCTGGCAGATGATCGGCGTGTCGATATTACCAGCGGCGGTGCAAGGCGACAGGATTCGGTACAGGCAGGCCTCGCGATCCTGACGACAGAGACGGACATGCCGGATCCGTCGATGCTGGTTGCCATTCATGATGCGGCACGCCCGNTGCTGCCTGCANCTGTNATTGACCGGCTGATTGCGGCCATGCAGGACGGTNCTGCAGCGGCGCTGCCCGTCATGCCGGTTGTGGATACGCTGAAAACAATCAGTGACACCCAGATTGCCGGGACAGTTGACAGGTCAGCCCTTGCTGCCGCCCAGACACCGCAGATGTTCCGCCTTGCCCATATCGCAAAGCTGCACGCAGACCACCCGAAAGACATCGGGATTACCGATGATATCCAACTGGTCGAGGCAGATGGACAGGCTGTGACAGCGGTTGCCGGTGACAGGCGCCTGATGAAACTGACGACGGTTGAGGATTTTGATATTCTGACCGCCCTGATGTCCCGCGAGAAAGGCAGCCGCCAGATGATTCCTGATATTCGTGTTGGCAACGGNTTCGATGTGCATCGCTTTTCAGATGGCCCTGGCCCGGCGCGCATNGGCGGTATTGATGTACCTAGCCCGCACGGCCTTGCCGCACATTCNGATGGCGATGTTGGCCTGCACGCCCTTTGCGATGCGATCTTCGGCGCGCTTGGCGATGGTGATATCGGGGCGCATTTTCCACCCTCTGANGATCGCTGGAAGGATGCGGACAGTGCGGATTTCCTGTTATTTGCGGTGGAACGCTGTGCAAGCCGAAAGGCTGTCATCCAGCATCTGGACCTGACGCTGNTCTGTGAAATGCCAAAGATCGGCCCGCATCGTGATGCCATGCGCCAGCGGATTGCCAGCCTCGCCGNCATTCCTGTCGACCGCGTTGGCGTCAAGGCCACAACATCCGAAAAACTGGGCTTCACTGGGCGCAGCGAGGGCATTGCCGCACAGGCCACCGCCACGCTGGTTATAACGGCACCATCGATGGATNATAATGATGGCTGATCCANCGCAGAATCGCGCCCTGATGATGCTGGCGACGCTGGGCCCTGTCGGGTTTTTNAAACCCGCCCCTGGCAGTTGGGGATCGGCAGCTGCGGTTGTGCTTGCCGCCATCCTCGCGATGCTGTCCCCATGGCTGCTTGAGATTGCCACCCTGCTGGTCTGTCTGCTGGGTGTTTTGGCGGCCGGACGATACCAGACCGTCACATCGCGGCATGACGCCCCGGAAGTCGTCATAGACGAGGTAGCTGGNCAATGGATTGCCCTGCTGGCGGTGCCGCTGGACTGGCGCTGGTATCTGTTGGCCTTTCTGCTGTTCCGCCTCTTCGATATCGTCAAACCCGGACCGGTGCGCATGGCTGAAAATCTGCCGGGCGGCATCGGGGTGATGGCAGATGATATTGTTGCAGGTGTGTTGGCAGCTGCCTGTTTGCTGCTCATCCGGTGGTGGGGGATCATGCCGTGAACGCCGAGACCAATAATGCCGAGATCGCCAGACTGGCACAGCAGCTTGTTACCCGCGCCAGTGCAGCCGGCATCATGGTCACATGCGCCGAATCCTGCACGGGCGGGCTGGTTGCCGCTGCACTGACCGATATCGCTGGCGCCTCGGCAGTGCTTGACCGCGGCTTTGTAACCTATAGCAATGCCGCAAAGACGGATTTACTCGGGGTCGCCCCNGCNACGCTGGTNGCGCATGGTGCGGTATCGNCAGAAACAGCCACTGAAATGGCCGATGGCGCATTGGGCAACGCCAACGGCACAAGCCTCGCGGTATCGATTACCGGTATCGCTGGCCCCGGCGGCGGCAGTGCCGACAAACCTGTCGGGCTGGTGTTTTTTGGCCGTGCTATTGCCGGGGGCAGCACACAAAGCTGGCGGCATCACTTCACTGGCGACCGCGTTTCCATCCGCCAGCAGGCCACAATGCGCGCACTGAAGCTGATAATTGAAGGCATACCCGGCCAAGACCACGCCTGATACGGATTTTGTACCGCCAACATCATGTTTCGGCAGCATCATTTACCGGCACCATCTCAAATCACCATCGCACCGGCATGCAACCGAAGCAGCTTACCCTTGTGGAGCAGTCACCTGAGGCCGTGCCTGATCTGCCGAGATCCGTTCTGGCGCCCGCCCATACAGCGCGTTTGCGCGTGTTTCAAAGGCCTGCACCATGCGGCGCACCGCATCGGTGAATAATGTTTCGATCACCGACTGCAAAAGGCGCGAGTTGAATTCGAAATCAACATGGAAGTCGATCTCGCACCCATCCTCATGCGGCAGAAAGCGCCAGGAATTGGTCAGATATTTGAACGGGCCCTCGGCATATTTGACCTCAATCTCCAGTTGCTCCGGGTTCAGCTCGACATAGGATGTAAACCGCTCGCGGAACATCCGAAAACCAATGATCAGGTCAGCCGACAAGGCATGTTCATCTGCCTGCCGGATACGGGCGGCAAGACACCATGGCAGAAATTCAGGATAGCGCCTGACATCCGCAACGAGCGCGTACAGNTCCTCGGGACGATGCGGGATGACCCGCCTTTCAGAATGGACCGTCATGTCAGCTTGCCGCCAACGCCGAATTTCGGGCGTCGCGNAGCGCCGCAAAATCGTCGTCTGCATGGTAAGATGAACGTGTCAGCGGCGTCGATGCCATCAACAAAAACCCCTTCGACTTGCCAATCCTTGCATAATTTTCAAACGTAGCCGGCTCGACAAAACGNTCAACAGCGGCATGTTTCGGCGTTGGCTGCAAATACTGACCGATGGTCATGAAATCAACATCGGCGCTGCGCAGGTCATCCATAATCTGACCCACCTCTTCATCGCTTTCACCTAGCCCNACCATGATCCCTGACTTGGTGAATATCGACGCATCCAGCTGCTTGACCTGCTGCAGGATCGACAGAGAGTGAAANTAACGTGCGCCCGGCCGGATAGACGGGTANAGGCGCGGCACCGTTTCCATATTGTGATTGAACACATCAGGGCGCGCTTCCACCACAATCTCCAGCGCCCCGGGTTTGCGCAAAAAATCCGGGGTCAGGATTTCGATGGTGGTGGATNCGGAATAGAGCCGGATGAATTTGATNGTNTCGGCGAAATGCTGTGCGCCGCCATCATCAAGGTCATCGCGGTCAACCGAGGTGATGACAACATGCTGCAGCCCCAGTTTGGCAACTGCCTTGGCCACATTTTCCGGCTCATGCGGGTCCAGCAGATCCGGNCGNCCGGTGGCCACATTGCAAAAGGCGCAGGCGCGTGTGCAAACCGATCCAAGGATCATCATGGTGGCATGTTTTTTGGCCCAGCATTCACCAATGTTCGGACATGCCGCCTCTTCACAGACCGTAACAAGATCAAGATCGCGCATCAGGGCCCGAGTTTCGCCATAGGCCGCCGAAACGGGGGCCTTGACGCGCAACCAGTCTGGCCGGCGCGGTTGCGGCCGGTCCGGGTTCCTGCGTTTCTCAGGGTGGCGCTGTGCGCCTTTGCTGGTGTTGAGTTGCGGCATCCTGACTTAGCTTTCGGTGCGGCGCGCCGGGCGCCATANCCCTTTAACGATGTTTCCCAACCTGATGCGTGACTTAGCACGGGTCATCATTTTCACACACCCTAGAAATGTATGGCGCGACCATATGCNTCAAGCACCGACTCATGCATCGCCTCGGACAGTGTCGGGTGCGGGAAAATGGTTTGCATCAGTTCCGCTTCTGTTGCCTCGAGGGTACGCGCCACCGCATATCCCTGGATCAGCTCCGTCACCTCCGGGCCAACCATATGCGCGCCCAACAGCTCGCCTGTCTTCTTGTCAAACACTGTCTTGATCAGCCCCTGGTCATCGCCCATCGCGATGGCCTTGCCATTGGCCAGCATTGGAAACCGCCCGACACGGATATCATGCCCGGCAGCCTTGGCTGCGGCTTCAGTCAATCCGATCGACGCTACTTGCGGGCGGCAATAGGTACAGCCCGGTACCGCGCCATCGGCGATCGGATGTGCATCCTTCATGCCGGCCATATGCTCGACGCAGGCAATGCCCTCATGGCTCGCCTTATGCGCCAGCCATGGCGGTCCGGCAACATCACCGATCGCATAAATGCCCGGTTCGCCGGTGGCACCCGATTTGTCAGTCACGATATGATTGCGCTCGACCTTTACCCCGGTCCCTTCGAGGCCAAGGGCCTCGGTATTGCCGGTAATGCCAACCGCCAATATGGCGCGCTCGGCACTGATGTCATCTTGTTTGCCGTCAAAAGCTGCCGTGACACCGGCCTTGCTGGCCGTAAGGCTGGACAGCTTCACACCGGTCATGATCTTCATGCCACGCTTTTCAAAGGCATTCTGAACAAAGGAAGATATTTCTTCATCCTCGACCGGCAAAATACGGTCCATGGCCTCTATCAGCGTGACGTCGACCCCCATATCCAGATAAAATGAGGCAAATTCTGCACCGATGGCACCGGACCCGATGATAACAAGCGATTTTGGCATGGTCTCGGGTATCATCGCTTCGCGATAGGTCAGGATTTTGGTGCCGTCGGCTTCAAGGCCGGGAAGCGTACGCGCGCGCGCGCCAGTCGCCAGAATGATGTTCCTGCCCGTAATGTCACCGCCGTCAGACAGGCTGACAACGCGCTGGTCACCCTGTTTTGCGCCAAGCTTGGCGACGGCGTCAAACACCGACACCTTGTTCTTTTTCAGCAGATGTTTCACCCCCATCGAAAGACGCTCGGCGACTTTACGCGATCGTTTGACAACCGCCGGAAGATCAATCTTCACCTCACCGGTGATGGTGATTCCAAATGCCTGCATCTCGTCGATTGAATGACGCAACTCTGCGGCCCGCAACAGTGCCTTCGTCGGGATACAGCCCCAGTTCAGACAAATGCCACCAAGATGCTCACGCTCAACAAGCGCAACCGACATGCCAAGCTGGGCGGCCCGGATCGCGGCAACATAACCGCCTGGCCCTCCGCCGATGACCACCAGATCAAAGTTTTTCTCCTGCGCCATGGTGGGTCCCCCGCTAAAGCAGCATTGTTACAGGCTGCTCAATATAGCCTTTGAAAGCCTGCAGCCACTCGGCACCAACAGCCCCGTCAACAACACGGTGGTCTGCCGACAGGGTAACAGTCATGACAGTGGCGACGGCCAGCTGACCATCACGCACAACCGGACGTTCCTCTCCGGCACCAACCGCGAGGATAGCGCCATGTGGCGGATTGATCACCGCGGCGAATTCCCGGATGCCATACATGCCCAGATTCGAAATCGTAAAGCTGCCACCGGAAAATTCCTCGGGCGCCAGCTGGCCATCACGCGCGCGGCTGGCAAGATCACGTGTGATTTCTGAAAGTGCAGCGAGGCCTTTCTGTTCCGCCGCCCATACAACCGGCGTCACCAGCCCGCCATCCACGGCCACCGCCATGGCAATATCAGCATGATGGAACAGGCGCGTATGGTCACCTTCCCAGCTTGCATTCGCTTTTGGCACCGCCATCAATGCCATCGCCGCCGCCCGGATTACCAGATCATTGACGGAAATCTTGACCCCTTCGCCGGCCTTGTCATTCATCATCCGGCGGGCGGCCAGCAGATTGTCGATTTCACAATCGACTGTCAGATAAAAATGCGGCGCGTTTGCCTTTGATTCCTGCAGCCGCTGCGCAATGATCCTGCGCATCTGGCTGTTTGGCTCAAGACTGCTGGCCCCGGCGACAGGAGCAGATGCCGATGCGGCCATCTGTCCAGCTGCGCCGGCCATCACGGGGGCCGGTGACGCAGCCTGCTCTTCGACATCGCGGCGCAGAATCCGCCCATGCGGACCGCTGCCAGAAAGGCGCGCCAGATCAATTCCGCGGTCAGCGGCGATGCGGCGTGCCAAAGGGCTGGCAAAAATTCTACTGCCATCAGCCGATGTGGCAGGTGCCTTCGGAGCCGCGACTGCAGCCACAGCACTTGTTTGGACCGGCGCTGCTACTGCCGGCACAGGGTCTGCTGACACAGCATCTGTCTGAGACGCAGCGCTTGCCTCTGCGGGGTCTGATACTGGTGCCAATGATACTGGCGCTGGTGATACTGGTGCCGGTGGGGGCACAGCCGCCGACGCAACATCTTCAACCGCCTCGCCATCCTCGGCCAGCCGCGCGATGACGGTACCTACGGCAACGCCGTCACTGCCATCTGCCACCAGAATGGACGCCAACACCCCGTCATCAACGGCTTCGACTTCCATGGTTGCCTTGTCGGTTTCAATCTCGGCAATCACATCGCCGCTGCGCACCGGATCACCAACAGCGATTGTCCATTTGGACAGGGTACCGGACTCCATCGTTGGAGAGAGCGCGGGCATCAGAATATCAATTGCCATTACGACGCCCCCCTGAAACCTTCGCAGCTGGCGATGGCGGTAGCGACAATATCGTCAACCTGTGGCAATGCCAGTTTTTCAAGATTGGCGGCATAAGGCATTGGCACATCCTTGCCAGTGACACGCGCAATTGGGGCATCCAGCCAGTCAAACGCCTTTTCCATCACCTGCATGGCAATTTCTGATCCAACCCCGGCGAAGGGGAAACCCTCTTCGCAGGTAATCAGTCGCGAGGTCTTTTTGACGGACTGAACAATGGTGTCGGTGTCCAGCGGCCGGATGGTACGCAGATCAATCACTTCTGCCGAAATGCCCTGTTCAGCCAGCCGGTCNGCAGCCTCCAGCGCGCGGCCAACCATGATGGAAAAGGCCGTGATGGTGATATCACTGCCTTCCCGCACAATATTTGCGCGGCCAATCGGCACAACCCAGTCGTCATCATCCGGCACTTCAAAGCTCTGCCCGTACATCACCTCATTTTCGAGGAATATCACCGGGTTTGGATCTCTGATGGCTGCTTTCAGCAACCCTTTTGCATCTGCCGCTGACCAGGGGGATACCACTTTCAGCCCCGGGCAATGCGCATACCAGCTGGCATAGCATTGTGAGTGCTGTGCCGCGACGCGGCTGGCCGCGCCGTTTGGCCCGCGAAAGACAATCGGACATCCCATCTGGCCGCCCGACATATACAGGGTCTTGGCAGCGGAATTGATGATCTGGTCAATCGCCTGCATGGCAAAATTGAATGTCATGAATTCAATGACCGGGCGCAGATCGCCAAAGGCGGCACCAACACCAAGCCCGGCAAAACCCTGTTCGGTAATCGGGGTATCGATAACGCGTTTCGCGCCAAATTCAGCCAACAGCCCCTGAGTTACCTTATAGGCGCCCTGATATTCAGCGACTTCTTCACCCATCACAAACACACGATCGTCGGCGCGCATTTCCTCGGCCATGGCATCTCGCAACGCCTCGCGCACCGTCATGTCATTCATCTTGCCACTGGCAACCGGTTCGGATGCCACCGTCTCGCTGACAGTCGCCGGCGCGGCAGACGGGACAGACACGGCAGATTCGGCACCAGAAGATGCCGGGACTGGCGATGCCGGGACCGCTGGCGCGACTGGCGCTGCAGTTGTCACTGCAGCCACATCATCGGCGCTTTCCCCGTCTTCCAGCAGGATGGCGATCGGCATATTGACTTTCACCGCATCGGTTCCAGCTGCGACAAGCAGCTTGCCNATATTGCCATCATCCAGCGCTTCCACCTCCATNGTGGCCTTGTCGGTCTCAATTTCNGCGATCACATCGCCGCTGCGCACCGCATCACCTTCAGCGACAAGCCATTTTGCAAGCGTCCCTTCCTCCATGGTTGGTGACAGGGCAGGCATCAGAATTTCAATCGCCATGGATCAGCCCTCCATNCCNGCCGCATCGCCAGCCATGTCGCCGGCAAGCGGTTTCAGAATATCGGTAAACAGCTCGGACACATCAGGTTCCGGGCTGGTCTGGGCGAATTCGGTTGCCTTCGTAACAATCGCCTTCACATCTGAATCGATAGTCTTGAGCGCCTCTTCCGTCATGCTCTGTTTCATCAGAACATCGCGCAGCTGGTCGATTGGATCATGCTGTTTGCGCATCGCATCCACTTCTTCGCGCGTGCGATATTTCGCTGGATCGGACATCGAATGGCCGCGATAGCGATAGGTTTTCATTTCAAGGATGAACGGCCCCTTGCCAGAACGNCAATGNGCCAGCGCTTCNGCCCCCGCCGCGCGAACAGCCAGAACATCCATGCCGTCAACCTGCCGTCCGGGGATGCCATAAGCAGCACCACGATCGGCAAGCGAGCGCCCCGCTGCCGCGCGCGTGACGGCCGTACCCATGCCATATTGATTGTTTTCAATCACAAAAAGGCAGGGAAGGTCCCACAAGGCCGCCATGTTAAAGCTTTCATAGACCTGACCCTGATTGACCGCACCATCACCAAGATAGGTAAGGCAGACATTCGCCTCTTCGCGATATTTGTGGGAAAAGGCCAAACCGCAGCCAATTGGCACCTGCGCCCCGACAATCCCATGTCCGCCAAAAAAATTCTTTTCGCGGCTGAACATATGCATCGAGCCGCCCTTGCCGCGCGAATAACCGCCTTCGCGGCCGGTCAGTTCAGCCATGACCCCGTCGGCTTCCATACCGCATGCCAGCATATGGCCATGATCGCGATAGGAGGTCACAACCGTATCGCCAGGCTTGCTGACGGATTGCAGGCCGACAACAACCGCTTCCTGTCCAATGTAGAGATGGCAGAAGCCGCCAATCTGACCCATGCCATAGAGTTGCCCGGCCTTTTCCTCAAACCGCCGGATCAACAGCATGTCGCGATACATCGACACAAGCTCTTCGGTGGGTGGCATGTCATTGATTGCCGCCTTCGCGGCAGCTGCCTTTGGCGGCCGCCCCGGTTTGCGTTTGCGCGGTGCTTTTGTTGTCTCTGCCATAAGTCTCCCCGTTGGCTTTCTTCGCCAGTCGCAATCGGTGTGATAGCGGTTCGGCTGCCAGTTTGCTGATCATCGGCACATTCGGGGATGGCCTGCGAAAAGCCGCCCCGGATAAAGGCAAGCTTTCCTCGAAAATATATTTTTTGCAATTATTTTATTTATCTGTATTTAAACAGAAAAATTATAATAAACTGAATTATGGTTTATTTATCAATCAACCAAATCTTCCGAAAATTTCAAATTCGAAAGATCGATTGTAATAATGACATCATTCGGCGCGTAAAGGCCGAGTTCGGCACGCGCTGTTTCGGCCAGCATGTCCGCATCGACAGAATCGCTCTGCATCAGGCCAATACGCTGCGCCAGAAATTGCTGATGTCTTTGCAGCAATTCCAGCTTTTCCTCGGCAAGGATGATTTTCCGGTCCAACTCCGGACGCGCGAGAATGCCGCGATCACCAGCGATGATATGAAAACCGAAAAACAGGACCAGCGCAGAGGTCAGCAGAAAACTGCCAGTCATGAAAATCAGCCTTTGCCGTGCGACATACATCCGTGCGCTCCTGTGACGGGGGTTGAACTCCCAGCACGCACAGTGAATCAAAGCCGATTCGTCACGTCAACATAAAAGCGAATCGCGGGATTCCCTCATTTTTATTAATGTGCGGCAATTCAGACCACGATTGGCTGCAGGCCTGCCCTCAGTCGCGCAGAATGCTGCGCCCCGCATATAATCCGGATGAGTCCAGTTCTTCGGCAATCCGCAGCAACTGGTTATATTTGGCAAGCCTGTCAGACCGTGAAAGGGACCCTGTCTTGATCTGGCCGGCATTGGTCGCCACCGCCAGATCAGCAATGAAACTGTCTTCGGTCTCGCCGCTGCGATGCGAAATCACCACGCCAAACCCGGCCTTTTGCGCCATTTCGACAGCCTGCAGGGTTTCCGACAAGGTCCCGATCTGATTGACTTTGACCAGAATGGCATTGGCTGAATCGTCAGTGATGCCGCGCGCCAGACGTTCAGGATTGGTCACAAACAGATCATCCCCGACAATCTGGGTGCGATCGCCCAGTTCGCCTGTCAACCGTGCCCAGCCATGCCAGTCTTCTTCATCCATCGGATCTTCAACCGACACAATCGGATGCTCGCGGCACAGTTTGGACCACATATCCACCATCTCGTCAGAGGACAGGCTGCGCCCCTCCCCTTTCAGATGGTAAGCGCCATCAGCGTGAAATTCAGTGGCCGCGGCGTCGAGTGCAATCATCACATCCTTGCCCGCACTATATCCCGCGGTCTCGATCGCACGGGTGATATAGTCAATGGCCTCGCCGGTCGAATTGATCGCCGGTGCGAAACCGCCCTCATCCCCGACTGCTGTGGAATGCCCGGCTGCTGCCAGAAGGGATTTCAGCGCATGAAAGATTTCTGCGCCCATGCGCAANGCGTCATGGAAATGGTCGGCNCCAACAGGCATGACCATGAATTCCTGAACATCCAGCGCGTTGTTGGCATGCGCACCACCATTCATGATATTCATCATTGGTGTTGGCAGCAGATGCGCATGGACCCCNCCGAGATAGCGCCAAAGAGGCATCCCGACGCAATCGGCCGCAGCGCGTGACACTGCCATCGACACACCAAGAAGCGCATTCGCACCAAGCCGCGCCTTGTTTGGCGTGCCATCCAGATCAATCATCGCCTGATCAATGCCGGCCTGATCCAGCGGGTCCGCACCAACAAGCGCATCAAATATCTCGAAATTCACCGCATCGATGGCCTGCATCACCCCTTTGCCGCCATAGCGTTCGGCATCGCCATCACGCAGTTCCACAGCCTCGAACGCGCCGGTTGATGCGCCNGANGGGACAGCGGCACGGCCAAAACTGCCATCTTCGAGGATGACATCGACCTCAACCGTCGGGTTGCCGCGTGANTCCAGGATTTCGCGTGCCTGTATGTCTTCAATTGNTGTCATGGTGTCCCCCTCATACGCAACGTCGTTGTCTAGCNGTCCCGTCGCGCCGCATCAAGGCGTTGCAACTGCGCCAGAATGTCGGGCATGGCATCCAGCGGCACCATATTGGGCCCATCAGAAGGGGCATTGTCCGGATCTTCATGACTTTCCATAAACAACCCGTTCACCCCGACAGCCACCGCGGCGCGCGCCAGAACCGGCACAAATTCGCGTTGGCCGCCTGAACGTCCACCAAGGCCACCAGGCTGCTGGACAGAATGGGTGGCGTCAAAAATCACCGGATAGCCAATATCCGCCATTTGCGGCAAGCCGCGCATATCAGACACCAGCGTGTTATAGCCAAAGGATGTTCCGCGCTCGGTCAGCAGGATATGTTCATTGCCTGCACCTGCCACCTTTGCAGCTACATGCGTCATATCCCAGGGCGCAAGAAACTGACCTTTCTTGATATTCACCACAGCGCCGGTTGCGGCCGCTGCCAGCAATAGATCTGTCTGACGGCACAGGAAGGCAGGTATCTGCAATATATCCAGCACCTCTGCGGCGGGGCCACATTGATCGGGAAGATGCACATCACTCAGCACCGGACAACCGATGGCGGCACGCACCTCGGCCAGGATCTGTAATCCTTCGTCGATACCAACACCGCGCGCGGCATCCGCAGATGTCCGGTTGGCCTTGTCGAAGGATGATTTATAGACAAACCCCATCCCCGCATTCNCCGCNATGGTGGCCAGCCGCTCGGCGCAGAACAGCGCATGGTCGCGCCCTTCCACCTGACACGGCCCGGCAATAAGCAGCAGCGGCTGATCCGGCCCGCAGGCGATGTCACCGATTGGCACTTGCTTCATGATGCGTGCCTTCCCTCTGTCATCAGACGAGCCTCGACTTTTCCATGGATGCCGCCACAAATCCGGTGAACAGCGGATGCGGGTCGAACGGCTTTGATTTCAGCTCGGGATGGAACTGCACCGCAACAAAGAAAGGATGGTCGGGACGTTCGACAATTTCTGGCAGATGACCATCAGGTGACANACCAGACAGCTTCATACCTGCTGCCTCCAGCGTATCNCTGTAGGCGATATTGACTTCATAGCGATGGCGGTGCCGTTCAGAAATTTCTTCACTGCCATAAAGCTGATGCGCAAGCGTNCCGGCTTCAAGGAGGCACGGATAGGCACCAAGCCGCATTGTGCCNCCAAGGTCATCATCTGCGCTGCGCTGCTGCGTGGCGTTGCCCGATGTCCATTCTGTCATCAAACCCACGAGCGAAATCTCAGGCGTCCCGAATTCACTGGACCCGGCACCACTCATGCCGGCGATGTTGCGCGCGGTTTCCAGCACCGCCATCTGCATGCCAAAACAGATACCGAAATAGGGAATGGCATGCTCACGGGCAAACTGGATTGCCCTGATCTTGCCTTCTGAACCGCGTTCTCCAAACCCGCCAGGCACAAGGATGCCGCTGACATGATGCAAAGCCTCGATGGCAGCATCTTCGGTCTCGAACAATTCGGAATCAATCCACTCAATATTGACCTTTGTGCGGTTTGCAATCCCGCCATGGAACAGCGCCTCACCCAGCGATTTGTAGGAATCCTGAAGCGATGTGTATTTTCCGACGATCGCAATCGTCACCTCACTGTCAGGGCTGGCAATCCCGTCGCATATACGCTGCCAGGCGGTCAGGTCAGGCGCTTTGTCTTCAAGGCCAAAATGCCGGACAACCTCGCGGTCCAGCCCCTGTTCGTGATAGGACAGCGGAACCTCATAGATATTGTTCACATCCAGCCCCAGAATCACGGCAGATTCCCGGATATTGCAGAATAGTCCGATCTTGCCTCGCTGCTCATCCGGCAATGGATGTTCGGTACGACACAACAGGATGTCGGGCTGGATACCGACCGACTGCAACTCCTTCACAGAGTGCTGCGTCGGCTTTGTCTTCAATTCGCCAGCCGCCGCAATATAGGGAAGCAACGTGACATGCAGGAAACAGGTCTGTTCGCGGCCGAGCTCGTTGCCAAGCTGGCGGATGGCCTCAAGGAACGGCAGCGATTCGATATCCCCGACAGTGCCCCCGATCTCACACAGAATGAAATCTTCATCTTCATGATTGGATTTGACGAACGCCTTGATGGCGTCAGTCACATGCGGAATGACCTGTATCGTTGCGCCAAGGTAATCGCCCCGACGTTCGCGGGCCAGCACATCGGAATAGATCCGGCCCGTTGTCACATTGTCTGATTTGCGCGCGTGAACGCCGGTAAACCGCTCATAATGCCCCAGATCCAGATCGGTCTCGGCACCGTCATCAGTCACAAATACCTCACCATGCTGCGTTGGCGACATGGTGCCGGGATCGACATTCAGATAGGGGTCAAGTTTGCGCAGGCGCACCTTATAGCCGCGCGCCTGTAACAGCGCGGCAAGGGCAGCGGCGCCAAGTCCTTTTCCAAGTGAGGAAACCACGCCGCCAGTGATAAATATATAACGAGGCATGGACCACGGTATTACCCCAAGATGATGTTTTTGGTAAGGCCCAAAATCACATCATATGGGATTAAATTGAAAATTTTCCGTCTTGACAATGGATGGCGGGCGATGGCGTTGCACCGATGCAGTTACGAACGGTTTCAATCCGTCGCGGACACATGTCCATCGCACAGTCCACGGTTGGGATTAGGCCAAATGCCGGATTACTCAGTCGCTGGGAACAGCCGGGCCAGATGCAGGCGCTGCCGGGGTTTCGTTGATCACCTCGTCGATGATCGACACATTCTCGCGACCAGCACCTGCCATGATAGCAAGGATCAGTGATGTCGCAAAAAAGCAGGCAGCCAGAATGGCTGTCACCCGGGTCAGCAGGTTTGCTGTGCCACGAGCTGTCATGAAGCCACCACCGCCGCCGCCACCGCCGCCGCCAATACCGAGGCCACCGCCTTCGGAACGCTGCAAAAGCACCACGCCAATCAGCGCCAGTGCAATCAGGATATGGATGGTCAGGACCAGCGTTTGCATGGATCAAAAAACCTGCTTGTTTGCAATCGCGCAGTTATATGGCCAGTCGATGTCAAATTCAAGCGTTCTATTGGGATGGCAGCACTTCCATCGCGGCTTGGCAGATGGCGGCAAAATCATCAGCTTTCAGACTGGCACCACCAACAAGCGCCCCAGCAACATGCGGCACGGCGAAGATCGCGCCCGCATTGTCCGGTTTGACCGATCCGCCATACAGAACTGGCACAGGATTC
>NYYG01000063.1 GCA_002686685.1 SAR116 cluster bacterium
CTGTTCCCGCAGGCAGGCATCACCTTCTGGGACGCAGCACATGAGTGCAACGCCGGCATGATGGCAGACGGTTTCACCCGGTCCACCGGCAAGATGTCGATGATGGTCGCCCAGAACGGTCCAGGCATCACCAATTTCGTGACACCGGTCAAGACCGCCTACTGGAACCACACCCCGCTGTTGCTAGTCACGCCGCAGGCCGCCAACAAGACAATCGGTCAGGGCGGCTTCCAGGAAGTCGAGCAGATGGCCCTGTTCAAGGATATGGTGGCCTATCAGGAAGAGGTGCGCGATCCGGCCCGTATCGCCGAGACACTGAACCGTGTGATCCTGCAGGCAAAGCGCGCCTCGGCCCCGGCCCAGATCAACGTGCCACGTGACTTCTGGACTCAGGTCATCGATATCGAATTGCCAGCCATTGTCGAATTCGAGCGGCCGACTGGTGGCGAGGATGCCATTGATGCAGCCGCAAAAATGCTGTCCGAGGCCGAATTCCCGGTGCTGCTGAATGGTGCCGGCGTTGTTATTGGCGGTGCCATCACCGAATCAATGAAACTTGCCGAGCGTCTGGATGCGCCGGTCTGCTGTGGCTACCAGCATAATGACGCCTTCCCGGGCTCGCACCCGCTGTTTGCCGGGCCGCTCGGCTATAATGGCTCGAAAGCCGGCATGGAGCTGATTGCCAAAGCCGATGTCGTGCTGGCACTTGGCACCCGCCTGAACCCGTTCTCGACCCTGCCGGGTTACGGCATCGACTATTGGCCGAAAGATGCCAAAATCATCCAGGTTGATATCAACCCTGACCGCATCGGCCTGACCAAGCCGGTGACCGTCGGCATTGTCGGTGACGCAAAAAAGGTGGCCGCCAGCCTGCTCGATCGGCTCGGTCCGAATGCCGGTGACACCGGCCGTGTCACCCGCAAGGAAGTGATTGCCACTACAAAATCGGCATGGGCGCAGGAACTGACCTCGATGGATCATGAGGATGACGACCCGGGCACAACCTGGAACGAGCGTGCCCGCACCCGCGAGCCAAAGAAGATGTCACCGCGCATGGCGTGGCGGGCGATCCAGAGCGCGCTTCCCAAGGAAGCCATCATTTCATCCGACATCGGCAACAACTGCGCCATCGGCAATGCCTACCCGACCTTTGAGGAAGGCCGCAAATATCTGGCCCCCGGCCTCTTTGGCCCGTGTGGTTATGGCCTGCCATCCATCATGGGTGCCAAGATCGGCCGCCCGGACGTGCCGGTCGTCGGTTTCGCCGGTGATGGTGCCTTCGGCATTTCGATGAATGAAATGTCGGCCATCGGGCGCAATGAATGGCCGCCGATCACCATGATTATCTTCCGCAACTATCAGTGGGGCGCGGAAAAGCGCAACACCACCCTGTGGTTTGATGACAATTTTGTCGGCACCGAACTGGATGATAATGTGTCCTATGCCGGCATTGCCAAGGCATGCGGTCTCGACGGCGTCGCCGTATTCGGCATGGACGAGCTGACCGACGCGCTGAACGCGGCCATCGACGCACAGATGAAGGTCGGCAAAACCACCTTCATAGAGGTGATGTTGAACCAGGAGCTTGGCGAACCGTTCCGTCGTGACGCGATGAAGGCCCCGGTGGCTGTCGCCGGTATTGACCCGGCCGATATGCGCCCCCAAGAAATGGCCTCCTAAACGACATCCTGAGCGTCTTTTCCAAACGCCGAATACAGAAAACCCCCGCCCTGCCGGCGGGGGTTTTTTTATGGGTGAACAGCTGCCCGCACTTAACTCTTAATTTCCCGGACCAGGAATAACGTTGGAGGATAATTAACTACCCCAGACCATGGTTCACATCCGGCCTGATGGCCATGCTGCTATTCGCAGCCTTGCATGTTGGCGCGCTATCACCCTCCGCCGCCGTTGATTTCGACAAAGGCATGACAGCTTATCGGTCTGGCGACTACCGGGAGTGCGGGGATTGATCCGCAGTCATCCTCTCAGACATCCAGAATGGTGCAGCCGGTGGTCTGGCGGGCCACCAGTGCTTCATGCGCCGCGGCTGCCTCTTCCAGCGGAAAACGCTGGTTGATATTCACTTTCAGCGTGCCGTCACCGACAAGGCCAAACAGCGTTTCACTCGCCGCCTCCAGCCATGGCCGACTGGTCGCGAAATGGAACAGGGTCGGGCGTGTCAGATGCAGTGATCCGGCACCAAGATCGGCAATCTTGAAATCGGCATAGGGGCCGGATGACTGGCCAAAGGCTACAATGCGGCCATGCCGCTTTACGCTGGCCAGTGTGCCGGCAAAAGTGTCCTTGCCTACCGAATCATAGGCCACATCCACACCTGCATTACCGGTGATCTCCATCACCCGCGTGACCACATCCTCGGATTTATAGTCGATCACATGGTCATAGCCATGTGCCGCCGCCAGCGCGCATTTATCCGGCCCGCCGGCGGTGCCGATGGCTGTTGCGCCAAGCGATTTCAGCCACTGCCCGGCCAAAAGCCCCACCCCGCCTGCCGCCGCATGAAACAGCACCGTGTCACCGGCCTGTACCACATGGCTGTCCTGCACCAGATAGGCAACGGTCAGCCCCTTCAGCATGATGGCCGCCGCCACATCAGACGTGATGGCATCAGGCAGCTTGACCACCATGTCGGCATTGATGGCGCGATGCGTGGCATAGGCCCCGTTTGGCAGGGTATAGCCAACACGGTCACCAACCGCGACATGGCTGACGCCCTCGCCGACGGCGGTGATGATGCCGGCACCCTCGCTGCCGAGGATCAGGTCCTTGTCCACCGGCCAGGGATAGGCGCCGGTGCGAATATAGATGTCGATGAAATTAATGCCGATGGCGTCATGTGCGATTACCACCTCGCCCGCACCGGCTGCCGGTACGTCGATCTCGATACGGCGAATCATGTCCGACCCGCCCGGGCGCGCCGCTGCCATTGCATATGTCATCATCATTGCTCCTTTTGCTCAACCAACACTGCCTGCATGGTTTGTCTATGGGAAACATATGGCAGACATGCTATCGATTTTCTATAACCCCGTGACAAGAATGCGAATGACATAATGGCCTGTTCACCCGACAATATTCCTGATCCCGCTGCCAGCAGTGATCTGTCACGCGATTACGCGCTGGCACGTGACGCGGCGGATCCGCTGGCCGGATGCCGTGACATGTTCACCCTGCCGGATGATGTGATCTATCTGGATGGTAATTCGCTGGGCCCGTTGCCAAAGGGCGTTGCCGCCCGGATTGCGGCCTCGGTTGACGACGAATGGGGAAACGGCCTNATCCGCAGCTGGAATGCGGCCGGCTGGGCCGACATGCCGCGCACAACCGGTGCAAAGCTTGCACGTCTGATTGGTGCCCGGGATGACAGCGTTGTGGTTGCCGACAGCACGTCCGTCAATCTTTTCAAGGTTCTGTCGGCGGCGCTGGCACACCGTCCTGACCGGCAGGTCATAGTTACCGAAACACGCAACTTTCCAACCGACAATTACATTGCCGAAGGGGTGATCCGGCAATGTGGCGACCGGCACCGGTTGCTGCATGTCGATGATGCTGCCGATATTCCGGCGGCGCTGGATGACAGCGTGGCGGTGCTGATGCTCACCCATGTGAATTATCGCACCGGGGCAATGCATGACATGAAGGCGCTTACCCGCGCGGCCCATGATGCCGGGGCGCTGGTGATTTGGGATCTGGCCCATTCGGCCGGCGCGATGCCGGTTGATCTTTCCGGCTGTGATGTCGATTTCGCGGTTGGCTGNGGCTATAAATATCTGAATGGCGGGCCGGGCGCACCGGCCTTTGTCTATGTGGCGCCACGGCTGTTCGGCGACCTTGAACAGCCTCTCAGCGGCTGGTTTGCACATAAGGACCCCTTTGCCTTCACACCGCGTTACGCTGCAGCCAGCGATATCGGCCAGTTTACCTGTGGCACGCCGCCGATGCTCAGCCTCATTGCCCTTGATTCGGCGCTGGATGTCTGGGATCAGGTCGATCTGGCCATGCTGCGGACCAAATCAAAGGCACTTACAGATTATTTCATCGCCCTTGTNGAGGCCCGCTGTGACGGTCACGGACTGGAACTGGTCAGCCCGCGCGATTCTGAAAAACGTGGATCGCAGGTATCTTTCAGCCATCAATCTGGCGGTTATGCGATGATCAGCGCGCTGATAGCCGAAGGTGTGATTGGCGATTTCCGCGCGCCGGATATTTTGCGTTTTGGCTTCACCCCTCTTTATACCCGCTATATCGATGTCTGGGATGCGGTGGACAGATTCGCTGCCATCCTTGGTGANCGGCGCTGGGACACACCGGCCTTCCATACCCGTAAAGCCGTAACCTGATGCCTGCCTACAAGACCGGACCGACGCTCTTCGACTGGGCTTTGCTTGCGATGCTGGGCCTGATCTGGGGCGCCGCCTTTTTTGGTGTCGAGATGGGGCTGGACAGCCTGCCCCCGCTATGGGTGTCGACCGGCCGGATCGTTCTTGCCGCCATCTTGCTGACCGCCATTGCCTTTATCTGGGGCGACGGGTTGCCGGGCACCCGCACCGCACTGGACCGGCGGGTNTGGTTGCATTGCTTTGGTATGGGCATGTTCACCAATGCCATCCCGTTCAGCCTGCTGGCATGGGGGCAACAGATCGTCAGTTCCGGATTTGCCGGCATCACCATGGCNGTGGTGCCGCTTCTGGTTCTGCCGCTCAGTCATTTTCTTGTNCCTGACGAAAGGATGACGCCCGCACGTCTNGGCGGCTTTGCAATCGGCTTTGCCGGGGTGGTGCTGCTGATTGGCGGTGATCGCCTGTTTGCCAATATGGAAACTGGCGGCCCGACGATGATGATGGCNCAGCTTGCATGCGTGCTGGCAAGCTGTTGTTATGCCTGCGGATCCATCATCACCCGTCTGTGTCCACCGGTCAGCACCCTGTCCTTTGCCGCCGCCGGGTTGATCTGTGCCGCCGTAGTGCTGTTGCCGCTTGCTTTATATGTCGAAGGAATGCCTGATGCTATCAGTCCACGCGGCCTTGGCGGTGTNTTATTTCTGGGCCTGTTGCCGACCGGTATGGCGACCATNATGCTGACGGTGCTGATCCGCCGCGCCGGACCACCTTTCCTGTCGCTTGTCAATTANCAGGTGCCCATCTGGGCGGTGCTGATCGGGGTGGTGATCCTGTCCGAGACNCTGCCCGGTCATTTCGTAACGGCACTCATCGTCATTCTTGGCGGAGTCGCCATCTCGCAATTTGCCGACCGCTTGCGACGCGCCTGATTCTTTTAGATATCGGTCACGCGCCAGAAATGGCTCTACACAGCGTCAAAATCGATGCTGATCTGTTTGCTGATAGGCCGTGCCTGGCAGGACAGGATATACCCGCCATCAATTTCCCACTGTTCGAGCGAGAAATTGGCGTCCATCTCGACATCACCCTCGATCAATTTGCAACGACAGGTGCAGCACATGCCGGCCTCGCATGAAAAGGGCAGCTCCAAACCGGCTGTGCGGGCAGCGGCCAGCACAGTGTCGCGGGCCGGATCCATCTGATAATGGCGGTTAACGCCATCTACCCTGATATCAACATCGACCACANCTGCCTTGGACCTTGCCTTGGCGGCAGGCTTGACCGGTCTTGTGCTTCCTGCGGCGCGCGGCGCNGGCGTAAAGCGTTCAAAGGCAATCCGGTCTTCCCCCATGCCCCCCGCAACCAGCGCATCACGGCAATCTGTGATCATGCTGTCAGGCCCGCACAGAAAGGCAGCTGTTACATCCTGCGGCGTGATAAGACCGGCTGTGATCAAACTTGTGATCTTTGCCTTGTCGACACGTCCGTTCAGCAATTCAGTATCCCGCGCCTCGCGAGACAGAATATGCAACAGCCGCAAACGATCCAGATAACGGTCCTTCAGATCTTCGACCAGATCGCGGAACATGATCGATGCGGTGTTGCGATTACCATAGACCAGCGTCACCCGCGTTGTATCACTGGCTGAAAGGGCGGCGCGCGCAATCGACAGCATCGGGGTAATCCCGGACCCGGCAGCCAGCAAAAGAATGTGATTGTCGGCATATCTGTCCGGCAAGGTTACAGCTGCCGGATCATAGATAAAGCGGCCTTGCGGCGTCATCACATCCATCGAATCCCCAACGGAAAGTCCCGTCAGGGCGTGGCTGGAAAATACACCGCCATCGACATGTTTTATGCCAACGGAGATACCGTCATCTTCGGGGGCGCTGCAGATCGAATAAGGACGACGTGTCTCAACCCCGTCGAGATCGGCTTTCAGTGTCAGATACTGGCCCGGGAGGAAATGGAAGGCATCTGCCAAGGCAGGCGGCACCTCAAAACGCACCGACACGGCGAAATCGCCAAAACGCTGAATATCGCTGATGGTCAGTGAATGGAACTGCGGGGGCATGGCGCAAAGTCACCTTGAGGCTGGGGATGTCTCACAGACATTTGAAGTAATCAAAAGGCTCATGACAGCTGGCGCATTGATATTGCGCCTTGCAGGCAGTGGCACCAAAAGCAGACAGTTGTTTTGTATCGGTGCTGTCACAGCGCGGACAGGGTATGGCGGGTTGGCTGAAATAGCGGCTGCTGTCCGCGCCTGTATTTCCGCGTGGCAGCGGCGGGGCTATGCCGTGCGCTTTCAGCTTGGCGCGGCCGTCTGCAGTGATCCAGTCGGTCGTCCAGGCAGGTGACAGAACGCGCCTGACCTGTGCCCTGTGCCCCGATCGGTTCACCGCCGTTTCAATTTCCAGTTCAATGGCAAGTGTTGCCGGACATGCGGAATAGGTTGGCGTCACATCTATCTCGACAGTTTCGCCAGCAAGCCTGATATCGCGCACAATGCCGAGATCCCCGACCGTTACAACAACCAGCTCGGGATCAGGAACCGCCTCGGCAATGCGCCGCACCGCCGCAAGATCCTGCCTGGTGTATGTATGGGGCGCAGTCATGAGAAGGCTTACCAGCGCTGGCCCGGATAGGCGCGTTGCATGAATTGTAACTCGGCAAGAAGATGGCCCAGATACTCGGTATGACGGCCCTCACGCCCGCCCGTATGGGCGAATTCCGGGGTAAAGGCTGGCAATGTGGCGATACGCAATGTATCCGCAACGACATGGTCAAAGCGGCTTTTTATCCTGTCCATGTCAGGCAGGATGCCGGCATCGGCAAGTGCCCTGGTGAGGGAATCCTGTTCGAACATTTCGCCCACGAAGGGGGACAGTGCCTCCAGCGCGTCATTCATGCGGCGGGCGCTCTCGTCCGTGCCATCCCCCAATCGGATCACCCACTCGCCCGTATGGCGCACATGATAGGCCAGTTCCTTTTCCGCTTTTTCAGCATGCGCTGCCAGCCTTACATCAGTCGATTCGGTCATGGCCTTCCAGAACGGATGCATGAAGGCAGCAAAAAAGAACTGCCGCAGAATGGTGAAAGCAAAGTCACCATTTGGCTGTTCTACCATCAGAACATGCCGAAAATCCGTGCCGTCGCGCAGAAAGGCATAATCATCCTCTGTCTTGCCACCGCCTTCAATCTCGGCCGCATAGCCATAACACATGCGCGCCGTGCCAAGCAGATCAAGCGCCATATTGGGAAGGGCCAGATCTTCCTCCAGCATCGGCGCGTGGCCACACCACTCGCTTAGCCGGTGGCCAAGGATCAGATGGTCATCGCCAAGCCGCATCAGCAGCGCCAGAAGATGCGCCGGGCTGGCGTCACTGTCACCCGCAACGCGGCTGACCATTGTTGGACTGGCAGCTGCCATCACATATGCCCCACATCATCAGGAATGTCATAGAAGGATGGGTGGCGGTAGATTTTGGATGTCGAGGGTTCAAAATTTTCATCCCTCTGCTCCGGATCAGAAGCGGTGATGCTGGCTGATGGCACCACCCAGATCGACACGCCTTCACCGCGACGCGTATAAACATCGCGCGCGGCTTGCAGCGCCATCACCTCGTCAGCGGCATGAATTGACCCGACATGGCTGTGTGCCAGACCCGTGCGTGGGCGGATGAACACTTCCCAGAGTGGGATCATGTCTTTGCTGGTCTCTGTCATTTCCTGCCTGCCTCTGCTTTCCTGCAATGATAGCCGCCCGCCCCGCAGCTGCCGCTTTATGCAGCATGTGCCGGCGTTATTCGGCTGCCATTGTGCGGCGTTTTTCAGCATGGGCCAGTGCGGCCTCACGCACCCAGGCGCCATCATCCCAGGCCTTTTGACGGGCTGCGATCCGTTGCCGGTTCATTGGTCCCTTACCCTTGACCACCCGCCAGAACTCATCCCAGTTGATCGGGCCGAAATCATATCCCTGCTTGTCTTCATTCCATTTCAGGTCCGGATCAGGGATTGTCAGCCCCAGATATTCCGCCTGAGGCACAGTGGCATCGACAAATTTCTGGCGCAGTTCATCATTCGTAAACCGCTTGATCTTCCAGAGTGTGGACTGGTCGGTGTTCTGTGACTCGCTGTCTGGCGGACCAAACATCATCAGCACAGGCTGCCAGAACCGGTTGAGTGATTCCTGCGCCATGGCCTTTTGTTCGGCTGACCCTTGCGCCAGTGTCATGACGATTTCATAGCCCTGGCGCTGGTGGAAGCTCTCTTCCTTGCAGATGCGAATCATGGCCCGCGCATAGGGGCCATAGGAACAACGGCAAAGCGGGATCTGGTTCATGATGGCGGCACCGTCAACCAGCCAGCCAATCGTGCCTATATCCGCCCAGCTGAGGGTCGGATAGTTGAAAATCGAAGAATATTTTGCCTTNCCGGTCAACAGCTCCTCGGTCATCTGTTCGCGGCTGACCCCCAGCGTCTCNGCAGCTGCATAGAGATACAGGCCATGACCGCCCTCATCCTGCACTTTGGCNAGCAGCGATGCCTTGCGGCGCAGATTGGGCGCACGTGTGATCCAGTTGCCCTCTGGCAGCATGCCCACGATCTCGGAATGCGCATGCTGGCCAATCTGGCGGACAAGNGTCCGGCGATAACCTTCCGGCATCGGATCATTTGGTTCGATCTTCTGNTCGTCATCGATGCGCGCCTGAAAGCGGTCAAGGAACGCCTGGTCTTCGGTGGTGCGGCCGTCAGCGCCAATCAGTCCCTGCGAATACATTTTTCTTCGTTCCTTTCGTCTAGATCGCGACCATGGTCAGCAATTCGTAGGTTGCTACGATATCGCCATCCTGATCGGAAAGTTCAACATGCCAGCGCACCTCGCCATAGTCATCGGTGCGCCGTGTCTTGCGTTTTACTGTCAGGGAAACGGTAATNTCCGTNCCCGGCGTGACCGGCTTTTGAAAGCTGAGCATATNCAGCCCGGTATTCGCCAGAACCGGTCCCGGCGCCGGGTCGACAAACATGCCGGCGGCAAAGCTGAGCAGAAGATAGCCATGCGCCACGATGCCCGGGAAAAAGGGATTGGCAGCGGCCGCTTCGGCATCCGTATGGGCATAGAACTGGTCGCCGGTAAAATCGGCAAATGCCTGCACATCGGCAGCGCTGATATGGCGCGGTGGCGTGACAAGCGTCTCGCCAAGCTGCAGGTCGCCAAAGCGGCGGCGGAACGGATGCGCCGGCCCCTGATGAGTGACGCTGCCGGCAATCCATGTCTCGCCTGCCGCCGATAACAGCGATGGCGGGCCCTGAAGCGCCGTACGCTGCATGTAATGCTTGACGGCACGGATGCCACCCAGTTCTTCACTGCCGCCGGCACGTCCCGGGCCACCATGCACCATATGCGGCAGGGGCGAGCCATGACCGGTGGATTCACCCATGGAATCGCGATTGTTGAAATAGAGCCGGCCATGATGGCTGGCACTGGCGGCAACAAGCTGGTGCGCCACATCGCCGTCATGTGTGATCACCGAGGTGACGAGTGCACCACCACCACGATTGGCAAGCGCACCGGCATGGGCCAGGTCGCGATACCCCATGAGACAGGCCACCGGCCCGAACGCCTCGTGGCTATGCAGATGGGTCGCGGCATCAGGATCAGCGCAATCAAAGATCGTGGGCGCGACAAAGGCCCCGTCTTCCAGACCGTCACCCGCAAGTGCAGGGCTGTCACTGCCGATGACACGTCGCGCTTCCTCGGCAAAAAGGGCGCATTTTTCCAGCACATCAGCTTTCTGGGCGGCGCTGGCAAGTGCGCCCATGGCAACATCATCGCGGCGCGGATCACCAAGCGTGATTGTTGCAAGCCGCGCCTCCAGCGCGTCAATGACTGCTGGCTTCATGGCATCGGCAACCAGAATACGCCGCACCGCGGTGCATTTCTGTCCGGCCTTGGCGGTGATTTCGGTGGTGACNTCTTTGATGAACAGATCAAATTCAGGATCATCAATGCCGACATCCGGCCCNAGGACCGACGCGTTCAGACTGTCCTGTTCCGCGGCAAAGCGCACCGCATGCTGCTGCAGATTCATATTGCTGCGCAAACGCATGGCTGTATCGGCGGACCCGGTGAAACTGACAGCATCCTGGGCGTCCAGATGATCAAGCANTGGGCCGACGCCGCCAGATACAAGCTGCACTGCCCCGGCTGGCAGCAGGCCCGAATCTATGATCATGCGAAAGGCCGCCTCGGCCAGATAGCCGGTTGCCGTAGCTGGCTTGATAATCGCNGGCATGCCGGCAAGCAATGTCGGGGCCAGCTTTTCAAGCATGCCCCATACCGGGAAATTGAANGCATTGATATGAAGCGCGACCCCTTGCATCGGNGTGCAGACATGCTGCCCCANAAAGCTGCCCTTGCGGGACAGCATCTCGACATCGCCGTCAAGATAGACATGCGCATCCGGCATCTCGCGCCGACCTTTGGAGGCAAACACNAACATTGTGCCAATGCCGCCATCAATATCNATCCAGCTGTCGGCACGGGTGGCCCCGGTCATGTAGGATAATTCATAAAGCGCTTCTTTGCGCTCGTTCAGATATTGCGCCAGCGCCTTCAACATCCGCGCCCGATCATGGAAGGTCATGGCACGTAATGCAGGACCGCCCTTCAAGATGGCATGCTGGCGCATGGCGACCACGTCAAGCGCCGCGCCGCCGGCATGACCGATCAGCGCCCCTGAAAAGGCGTTATGCAGGGGCGACGCCTCCGCCCCGGGATCAATCCACTTACCAGCCGCAAAGGACTGGACGGCCAACAGGCTCATAAGCTGCGCACTCCGTCACATGATNGGTTATAATTGACCGACCGGTCGGTTATGTAAAGAACAAACTGCTTTTTTGCTGGTCAGCCCAGCCCGTGCGGGCATAGGCTTTACGCACCATACCGGCGGACCGCA
Organism: SAR116 cluster bacterium; assembly: GCA_002686685.1. Classification (GTDB taxonomy): domain Bacteria; phylum Pseudomonadota; class Alphaproteobacteria; order Puniceispirillales; family Puniceispirillaceae; genus UBA8309. The sequence goes on from NYYG01000063.1 coordinate 11,324, forward strand.
GGGCGCTGAGGGCAATGCGTTGCCGGTACAAACCAATGCGAGGATTTCCCAGTCTGAGGATTTTCCGGNCTGAGGATTTCCCAATGCGAGGAATTCAATGAGTGACACTGTGCTGATCGCTGACAGCGGCCCCCTTCGTACCATNACGCTGAACCGTCCGGACAAGCTGAATGCCTTCAATGAAGAGATGCATATCGCGTTGCGTGCCGCATTGCAGGCTGCAAGCGACACCAAGGATGTGCGCGCGGTCCTGCTGACCGGCGCCGGGCGCGGTTTTTGCGCTGGCCAGGATCTGGGTGACCGCGACCCGAAAAANGGTGATGTGCCTGATCTGGGCGACACACTGAACAATTTCTTCAATCCAAATGTCAGGCTGATCCGCGACATGCCAAAACCGGTTATTGCGGCNGTCAATGGGGCGGCGGCCGGCGCGGGTGCCAATATTGCGCTCAGCTGCGATATTGTGCTTGCCGCGAAAAGCGCGAAATTCCTGCAGGCATTTGCCCGTATNGGGNTGATCCCGGATGCTGGCGGCAGCTGGACCTTGCCACAGCTGGTTGGTCCGGCGCGCGCGCGTGGTCTTGCCATGCTGGCTGAGCCGCTGGATGCCGAAACTGCTGCTGACTGGGGAATGATCTGGCGTGCTGTCGATGATACGGAACTGATGGATGAGGCCACAGCACTGGCCACGCGCCTCGCCAATGGCCCGACAGCCGGACTTGCGCTTGCCAAGCAGGCTATCCTTGCCGCAACAGAAAACAGTCTTGAAGATCAGCTGGCGCTTGAGGCAAAGCTGCAGTCANAGGCCGGCGCAACCGCGGATTATCGCGAGGGGGTGACAGCCTTTCTGGAAAAGCGCCCAGCCAAATTCACCGGCAAATAGGCCTGCTATGTCCGGCTTTGATCTGCGCAATCTTCCTGACGATTTTATCGATAACCCGCATCCGCATTATGCCGCCCTTCGCAATGCGCAACCGGTCTATGAATTGCCCGGGGGCGGGTTGTTCCTGTCACGCCATGCCGATCTGATGCGNGTCTATAAAGACAGGGCCGTGTTTTCCTCGGACAAGAAAGTCGAATTCTATCCAAAGTTTGGAGATTCGCTTCTCTATGAACACCATACAACCTCGTTGGTCTTCAATGATGCGCCCTTGCATACGCGGGTGCGAAAGGCCATTGCAGGGGCACTCTCGCCACGTGCGATCGCTGGCATGGATGTGGTGGTTGGGCAGCTTGTTGACCGGCTGCTGGATGACATGGCCGCACGTCAGGCCGACGGCAAACCCATCGATGCTGTTGCCGATTTTGCACAGAATATTCCGATTGAGGTGATCGGAAATCTGCTGGCGATTCCAAGGGCGGAGCGCGATCCCCTGCGCGACTGGTCGCTGGCCATCCTCGGGGCGCTGGAACCTGAAATCAATGATGCGCAATTTGACGCCGGCGAGGCAGCAGTGCGTGATTTCCTGGCCTATCTGCAAGCGCTGGTAGCGCGGCGGCAGGCCGAGGGTGTGGAAGATGCCAGTGATATCATGGCGCGTTTGATACGCGAGACCGGCGCCGCTGGCGAGGATGCCAATCTGTTGCCGCATGAATTGCTGCAGAATTGTATTTTCATCCTGAATGCCGGCCATGAAACCACTACCAACCTGATCTGTTCGGGTATCTGGCTGTTATCGCAACTGCCCGACAAGGTTGCGGTGCTGAATGCAGACGCATCATTATGGCCGGCGGCCATTGAGGAAGTCCTGCGCATGGAAAGCCCCAACCAGCTGGGCAACAGGCGGGCTGTTGCCGGTTTCGAGATGGGGGGCCGGCATTGGCCCGAGGGGACGCTGATCACGCTGGGTATGGGGGCGGCCAACCGTGACCCGGCGGTGTTCGACCAACCGGATGAATTCCGCCTTGACCGCGGGGATAATCCGCATCTTGCCTTTGCCGGCGGCGTCCATGTCTGTGCAGGCAATACCATTGCACGTATTGAGGGCCAGATTGCCCTTGCCAGCCTTTTCCGCCGCTGGCCGGATCTGCAGGTTGGCGAAGGTATAAGGCGGTCACCAAGGGTGCGGTTCCGCGGCTTTGAAGAGATGCCGCTGTATCTTGGCGTGGCTGCCAAACCGCGCTAGGTTTTATCTGCGATACACCGCCGGGTCCGGCATCCGCCACCAAGCAGGGAGACAGGACGAAATGGACAAGCGAAACCTGATCGTGATGGTNAAATGCGAACTTGGCCGCACCTATGATGTTGCGGCAGCGCTGGCCGACCTGCCCGAGGCGCCGATCGTATATTCAACCTCTGGCGACTATGACATCTTCAGCATGTTCCGCCTCGATAATAACGACGATATCGGCACCTTTGTGTGCGACACCATCCAGACGATCAGCGGTGTACGCGATACCAATACCATCGTGTGTTTCAACCCCTTCACCAAAGATCGTGGCATCTGATCGGCGACAGCCCGCAGGAGGCAGATGACGGTGCAAATGCAAGCCAAAAAAGCCTTTGACGCGCAGGATATCGAACGCCTTATCCAAGACCATCAGGTGCATCGCGATGTCTATACCAGCCAGGATGTCTATGCGCTGGAAATGCAGCATCTGTTTGCCAATGTCTGGGTATTTGTCGGGCATGACAGCCAGACACCCAAGCACGGGGATTATTTCACAACACAGATTGGCAGCCAGCCGGTCATTCAGGTGCGGCATTCAGATGGCGCGATCAAGGTGCTGCATAATCGCTGCCCGCATAAAGGGACAAAGATCGCCATAGACAGGCATGGCAATACGGGCACTTTTTTCCGCTGCCCCTATCACGCCTGGTCATTCGAGACAGATGGTCGTTTGAAGGCGGTGCCGCTCGATAGCGGTTATGCCGATACCAGTTTTGAAACGACCGAGAATGCGAATGGTATCAAGCCGGTCGGCGCAGTGCGCAATTATCGGGGTTTTATCTTTGCCCGCCTCGCCGATAGCGGCATCAGCTTTGAGGACTTCTTTGGTGACAGCCTGTCATCGATTGACAATATGGTCGACCGATCACCGGAAGGGCGGCTGGAAGTGGCGGGCCCGCCTCTGCGCTATATGCACAAATGTAACTGGAAGATGCTTGTCGAGAACCAGACGGATACATGCCATCCGATGGTGGCGCATCAGAGTTCCGCCGGCACCGCAGTGCGTATCTGGGAAGAGCTCGGGAATCCCGAACCGCGCCCACCCGCGATGCAGATCATCGCGCCCTTCATGTCGCCCTATGAATTNTTCGAAAAGATGGGAATCCGCACATGGCCAAATGGACATGGCCATACAGGCGTCAGCCATTCCATCCATTCANACTATGATTCCATCCCNGGCTATTTCGAGGCCATGTGTGCCACCTATGGAGAAACAGGCGCAAAGGCTATCCTCGACGAGAATCGTCATAACACCATCTATTTTCCAAATATCATGGTGAAGGGACCGATCCAGCAGCTACGCAATTTCATCCCGCTTGGCCCGGACAAGACATTGGTGGAGAGCTATATCTACCGGCTTGTCGGTGCGCCCGATGAATTGCTGGCGCGCACCGCCATGTATAACCGCATGATCAACGCCCCCACCTCTATTGTNGGGCANGATGATCTGGAAATGTATGAGCGCGCGCAGGAAGGGCTGCTTTCAGACGGGCTGGAGTGGGTGAACNTGCAACGTCTGCATCCTTCTNCGCCAGAGGATTTTTCNCAGGAAGCNGTCGAGAACGGCACTACTGAGCGCCAGATGCGCAANCAGTTCGANGCATGGAAGACCTTCATGACAAGCACCATGNCGCGNAGNGCAAGCNGAANNGGTTCNGANTGAGCGATGNATANCAGTGACCCGNGAGCACCAGCATGACCGACTTCACCNNCGATGANATCATCGATTTCATCTATGCCGAGGCACGCATGCTGGACGAAGGCCGCTATGATGAGTGGCTAGNATTGTGGCTGGATGACGGGCATTACTGGATGCCGCTTGATTACAANCAGGANGACCCGCATCTNACGNCTTCGCTGCTNTATGAAGACATGTTCATGCTCAAGCTCCGGGTCCGNCGGCTTAAGGGCGCGCGCACCTATAGCCAGAAACCGAAAAGCCGGTGTAGCCATGTCATCCAGCGCCCTTTTGTTGATCTTCTTGATAACGAGGCCGGCCGCTATCAGACCAACACCTCNATGCATTATGTGGAGACACGGCTTGATGACCAAATTTTGTTGGCANTGACGGCAACACATGATCTGACACGTGTTGACAGCGCGTTGCGCATAGCCGGCAAACGCGTCGAACTTCTGAACTGTGACGCTGCCTTTGGCAACATTCAGCTATTGCCATAGAGCAAAAGTAAAAGGCCGGCATANTGCGCCAAANNTAATGTGTAAATGACCGTGGGCANGCAGGAAGATGAGCGGGTATAAAGCAGTCATTACCGGTGCCAGCAAGGGCATAGGAGCCGATTTAGCGATGCNATTGCTGGATCGCGATTATNAGGTCATTGGCATTGATCGTGAAAAAGCCACGCTGTCCCACAAAAATCTGCAGCTGATTGANGCTGATCTGCTGGACCCAGCGGCGGTCGCACAAGTCGCGGACACGCTAGCCGCTGACATCGGCATTACACATTTGATCCATAATGCAGGCTTGATCTGGCCAAACCTGTTGGAAGATGCTGCTNCAGNAGATATTGCCGGGCTGGCACAGTTGCATCTTGGGTCCGCGCTGCAGTTGATNCAGGCNGCGTTGCCGCAGATGAAGGCNGCTGGATTCGGNCGCGTGGNTTTCAACAGTTCACGCGCTGCACTGGGGGTGCCNACACGTACAGCNTATGGTGCGACCAAAGCCGCCATGATCGGTATGGCGCGGACGTGGGCACTTGAACTCGCCCCNCACGGGATCACTGTCAATGTGGTTGCGCCNGGCCCCATNCAGACNGATAATTTNTGGGATATTGTCGAAAAGGGAAGTGACCGCGAGGCAAAACTGGCACANAGCNTTCCTGTTGGACGGTTGGGCACAACCGCTGATGTCGTCAACGCGTTNCTGTTTTTCTGCGATCCTAAGACCAGCTTTGTTACTGGCCAGACCCTGTATGTCTGCGGCGGCGCCAGCATTGGCGCCTTNACAATCTAGCGCCCTGCCAGACGCGCCNATTTCCCGAANAAAGACNTTNTAATTAAATCNTTGNCCAGATNNTTCTCTGCCGTNTGCTGGTTGCGCGTCAGTTCATCATTGAGGGTANGAAGAGCGCTATCGACGGCACGCCGGCCAACAGGATCAGCCGGAAGATATCGGCCACCCAGAAGGGCGTCACNCCNTTGAAGATGGTCGTCACNGGCACATCCTTCAGCACCCCTTTCAGGACGAANACATTGAGCCCGATGGGCGGCGTTATCAGACTGATCTCGGTCACCACGACGACAAGGATCCCGAACCAGATCAGGTCGAAGCCGAGATTTGCCACCACCGGCGCGAAGATCGGCACNGTGAGAAGGATCATCGANAGCGATTCGAACACGCAGCCGAGGAGAACATAAATCAGCAGNATGATAAAGATNACCCCTAGCGGCGACAGATCGAAGGCGTTGACGATTCCGATCAATCCGTCGGGAAGCCCGGCTCGGTTTACNAAGTTCGAGAAAATCAGCGCCCCAAACAGGATGAAGAACAGCTTNGCCGTGGTAATNGTCGTCTCNCGAAGAACCTGCATCAGCGCTCCGTCCTTAAGCGCGCCGCGTCGCCAGGCGATTAGCATCGCGCCAGCTGCG
>NYYG01000064.1 GCA_002686685.1 SAR116 cluster bacterium
TTGGCATGCCGTTGCCAGATTTTGCAATTCGGGCAAGGTGAAGATTCAGCCCGGCGATAGCCAGCAGAAGTCCGGTGGCTCCCAACAGCTTCATATGGAACGCCCAGCCAATTCCCATGCCACCATAAAGGCTGTATGCCAGCCAGATGCCCGTTCCCCACAGAATGATGATGGCCACGAGCCCCAGCCTGGCAAGAATGTGCATGGCCGTCTGTACAGCTGGTGCGGGCGGCGTGCCTGCCTTGCGATGGGCTGTCTGAATGACGGCCGCGCCGATGCCCAGCCCGCCGGCAAGAAAGAGCGCCAGATAGTGAAAGAACTTCAATAAGACAACCAGCGTCATGACCCGAACCCCTTTCGATAACCTGTCACTGCAGTTCGATTATAGTGCCAGTGATTTGTGGGGGTCACCAGCGGGAATTACTGCCTGGGCAACTGACGGGGTCAGAGAAGGCTGGTGCCCACCAGTCGCAGTCCCATCAGCAAAAAGCCGAACAGCACCATCCGCCGGAACAGGTCTTGTGAAATATGATCGCGCATGATCTCGCCAACGCGAAAACCTGTCAGAACAACCACAAGTCCCAGCAGGGATTTTACCACCACTGGCCCCGTCAGCAGGCCGGTGAATACCAGCCCGGCCCCCAGCGGTATGCAGCCCGACAGGAAGAGAAACCCGGTGGCGCCGATGAACCGGTCCTTTGGTGTGTTGGTGGCCAGCAGATACATCGCCACCGGCGGCGACCAGATCGAGCTGAAGCCGCCCAATATGCCGGCAGCAATGCCCAGCCCGATTTGCCAGGCCCGTCCGGCACGGATCGGCAGGGACAGGCCAAACAGCTGGTTTGCCGCAAAAATAATCATCGCAAGGCCGATGGCGGCGGTCAGCAGACCGGCCGGGTAGCTGGTGATGAACATCGAAGTCAGCAGGATGCTGACGATGATGGCGGCAGCAAACCAGCGGTAACTCATGATTATATCGCGGCGCGCGGGCGCACGGGCGAACTGCCACGCATTCGATACGATGATCGGCACCCATAACAGGGCAATCGCTTCAGTTGGTGGCATGATCAGCGTCAGCAGCGCCATCCCAGCAGCTGGCAAGCCAATGCCCAGAAACCCTTTTATGATCCCCGATATCAGCAGGAACAGCACGATCAGCGCCAACAGGACAGGATCTTGTGACGGTAAAAGAGCGGCGAGGGGCATATCAGGCATATGGGATTATTCGCCTATGCGTGAACTCAGCAAAAGGCTGGTATCGGTGTCCATAATCCCTTTAACCTGGCGCAGCCTCGAAATGGTTGAGTCAAAATTTTCCAACGACAGCACCTGAATTTCCGCAGCCAGATCCCATTTGCCGTTGGTTGTGTGAAGGCGGGTGATTTCAGGCATGTTGACCAGCTGTTCAATGGCACGCTCTTCTTCATTGGCGGTCACGCTGATCAGAATCCACCCCGATACCTTATGGCGGAATTCCTCGGTGCCGAGCTTTACCGTATAGCCGGTAATGACCCCGCTTTGCTCCATCTTCTTGATATGGGTGTCGATGGTTACCCGCGAGACGGCCAGTTCCTGCGCCATCTGCGTTACCGACATGCGGGCATTGCGTTTGAGAAGGGCGATAATCTGGCTGTCTAAATTGTTCATGGAACCTACAATGGAAAGGCAAGCGTGGTGACAGGGTGGGATGTGGTAGACACGCACCGCCACCGCCAGAAGTTAGGATAGAAGCTTTCAAAATACAATATTTCAAATTTGAAATATGTAATTTTTCATATCCTGATGATCAATAATATGACGATTTAGCAAGTAAAACGCAGCAAAATGTCGGGCAGGCGGATGGCATGTACTAATCTAAGGCCAATCAGCCAGATACCTGATCAGTCAGAAACCCGGTCAGTCAGAAACCCGGTCAGTCAGAAACCCGGTCAAACAGGCTGCGTATGGTGTCCAGCGTATCTGCCTCGCCTGCCGGCTTGTCCCAGCGGATGCGGTTGATCCTTGGAAAGCGCAGGGCAACGCCCGATTTGTGGCGCGGGCTTTCATGCGCACTGTCAAAGGCCAGTTCGACCACCAGTGATTTCTCTACCTCGCGCACCGGTCCGAACCGGTTGGTGGTATGCGCCCGCACCCACTTGTCGAGGGCGCGCAATTCATCGTCGGTAAATCCGGAATAGGCCTTGCCCACCGGCACAATTTCATTGCCCTTCCAGATGCCGAAAGTGAAATCAGAATAGAAAGAGCTGCGTCGTCCATGGCCACGTTGTGCATACATCATCACGGTGTCGATCACGCGCGGGTCACGTTTCCATTTGAACCAGGGGCCCTTTGGCCGGCCGGCGACATAGCTGCTGTCACGTTCCTTGATCATCAACCCTTCATGGCCAAAACTGTCGGTGCCTTTTTGGCGCAGCGCGGCCAGTGCCGGCCAGCTGTCAAAATCCAGTGTCTCGGACAGGTCGAGGCGCGGATTGTCATGCCGTTTCAGGAACCGGGCCAGCCGGTCGCGGCGCGCCGTAAGCGGCAGGGTGCGAATATCCGTGTCGCCGTCGAACAGCATGTCATAAACCCGGACAAAGGCCGGCAGATCGCGCAAATGCGTCTTTGCTGCCTGTTTCCGGTTCAGCCGTTGCTGCAGGTGGTTAAAGGGTTGCGGGTCGCGTGTAATGGTTTCCGCAGCGGCAGAATCTGCATTGGCCGGCTGTCCGATCAGCAATTCACCATCCAGCACCGCTTGGCCGCGCAGGCTTGTGGTAACGTCAGGGAAGGCGGTTGAAATATCATCACCGGTGCGCGAAAACATGCGCGCTGTCGCGCTGTTGTCGTCTCCGTTTCCGGCTGTGTCGATGACAAGCTGCACCCTGATGCCGTCCCATTTCCATTCAGCGTCATAGGCGGCCGGGTCCAGCCTTTCAAAGTCACGCTCGGCATCCAGCGGATTGGACAGCATCATGGGATGAAACGTCTGGTTGGCATTGATCTGCGGCTTGTCACCATGTCCGTCAAGCCATGCAAATAATGCGCTATAAGGCATCTCCAGCCCGTGCCAGATCTTTTCGATTTCATCCAGCTCCTGTCCGCCATACTGGGCGAGGGCGGTCTTTGCAAGGCGTGCNGATACGCCNACCCGCAATCCNCCAGTTGCCAGTTTGATCATNGCCCAGCGTTCGTTTGCCGATGCCTGGTCGAGCCATTGTGCGACAAGATCGTCAATATCATGCTTTGGACAGGTTTCGATTGCTGCAATGAAATCAGCCACACCCGGCAGAGTGTTTGGCGCCTGCTGGTCTACATCTTCTGGCCAGATGAGGGCGATGGTTTCGGCCATGTCCCCNACATAGTCATAGGACATGGCAAAAAGGTCCGGATCGACACGCCCGGCAACAAGGGCGCGCAACCCGCTGGCTTTCAGATTTTTCAGTGTCAGGTCGCGNGTGATGGCGGCGAGNGCNTATCCCCGGTCAGGATCGGGCGTCTCGCTGAAATAGCGCGCCATGGCATCTATCTTGGCATTGCGCGACGGTGTCAGGATCAGCGTTTCCAGAAGGGCGGCAAAGCGTTTCATTCGCGGCTGTCCTCCTCGCGNCCCTGAAGATAAAGCGGTTCGGCATCCAGACCACGCTGGCGACACCAATGCACCAGCGCATCCTCGCGGCCATGTGTGACCCAGATGGTCTCTGCCCCGGTGGCTGTAATCGTGTCGGTCAATTCGTTCCAGTCGGCATGGTCAGATATCACCAGCGGCAGTTCAACNCCGCTTTGCTTGGCNCGTTGCTTGATGGTCATCCAGCCGGATGCCTGACATATCACCGGGTCAGGAAGACGGCGCGACCAACGGTCACGCAATGCCGAGGGCGGTGCAACCACCACATGGCCGCGAAAGCTGTCCTTGTCGCGGTCAAGCGCCTTGCGCAGATCGCCAAGATCCACNCCTTGGGCCGCATAANAGGCGCACANTTTTTCCTGNGCCCCATGCAGATAGACCGGTGCATCATGCCCTGCCTCGCGCAGCATCCGGATCACCCGCTGCGCCTTGCCAAGCGCATAGGCGCCAATCACATGGCAGCGATCCGGCTGGGCCGCGATGGATNTCAGCAGACGACGCATTTCATCCTGCGGGTCCGGATGCTGGAAAACAGGCAGGCCAAAGGTGGCCTCGGTCACAAACAGATCGCAGGGCACCAGCTCAAAAGCCTGTGCAGTGCTGTCGGGATGCGTCTTGTAATCACCGGTAACCACTGCCCGCCTGCCGCCATAATCCAGACAGACCTGCGCGCTGCCAAGGATATGTCCGGCCGGAAACAAGGTCACCGTCACATCACTAATACGCAGCGGTTCGCCAAATTCCAGCGGCTGAAAACGGCCAGCGCATGTCTGGCCATAACGCGCCTTCATGATATCGATGGTCTGGGGTGTGGCCAGCACATGTGCATGGCCCGCGCGCGCATGATCGGCATGCCCGTGCGTAATGATCGCACGCTCTACCGGTCGTACCGGGTCGATATAGCTGTCGATCGGTTCTATATAGAGTTCATGGTTCAGCCACTTCATGACGATGAATATAGGCACGCCGGCGCGCGTCTCCAATCGCACCCGCTGACAGGGTGGCTGGCGGACCGCGGCTGGTCTTGGTTTGCGCATCAGGTTGCCGCAGCAGATGCAGCACTTGGCGGGCGTGATGTAATTGTCTTTGCGCCGACCGGTGCAGGCAAGACACTTGCGGGATTTCTGCCGTCCTTTCTGGATATCGCCGCGCGCGGGTCTGACGGCAGGCTGCACACGCTCTATATCTCGCCTTTGAAAGCGCTGGCGGTGGATGTGCATCGTAACATCGCAACACCGATCGAGGCGCTCGACCTGCCTGTCAGCTTTGAGACAAGGACTGGCGACACACCGTCTTCGCGCCGCCAGCGGCAGAAAACCAAACCGCCAGACTTTCTGATGACCACCCCGGAATCGCTGGCGTTGCTGCTTTCCTATGAGGATGCGCCGGCCTATTTCGCCGGGCTGAAATATGTCATCATCGATGAACTGCACGCCTTCTTTGACAATAAACGCGGTGATCTTCTCAGCCTTGGCCTTGCACGGCTGGCACGCCTTGCCCCGGATGCGGTGCGGGTCGGCTTGTCCGCCACCATCGACAAGCCTGATCAGGCGCGTGACTGGCTGTGCCGCCGCGATGGCGTGATTGTGCGCGTGCGGCAGGCAGCGCCGCCGCAGATTGATATCCTGCAGACAGATAACCGCATCCCCTGGTCGGGCCATATGGCCCGCCATGCGCTGGAACCGCTTTATGCAGCCATTGCCGATGCGCGGATGAGCGTTGTTTTCGTCAATACCCGCGCGCAGGCCGAATTTGTATTTCAGAATCTGTGGCAGCTCAATGATCGCAATCTGCGCATTGCCGTGCATCATGGTTCGCTGGAACGCGAATTGCGGCGCAAGGTAGAGGCGCGTATGGCCGCTGGCGGTCTGGATTGCGTGGTGGCGACCAGTTCACTCGATCTCGGGCTGGACTGGGCGGATGTGGATCTGGTGATCCAGGTCGGTGCGCCAAAGGGGGTCAGCCGGCTGCTGCAGCGGGTAGGGCGCGCCAATCACCGGCTGGATGAACCCAGCCGCGCGATCCTGGTGCCGACCAACCGCTTTGAATATCTCGAATGTGTGGCAGCGCAGGCAGAAATTGCTGCCCAAAATCTGGACGGGGCCGCTTTTCGACGCGGGGGATATGATGTCCTGGCGCAGCATATATTCGGCGTTGCCTGCAGCGGCCCGTTTTTTGCTGATGACCTGTTTGACGAGGTTGTTGCGGCCGCCCCCTATGCCGATCTGGCGCGCGCTGAATTCGACGATATTCTGGGGTTTGTCACCAATGGCGGTTACGCGCTTAAAGCCTATCCGCAATATAACCGGCTTGCCACGCTGAAGGATGGCAGCATCGTGTTGCGCGATGCCAAGATGGCGCGGCAATACCGCATGAATATCGGCACCATCGTCGAATCGCCNATGATGAAGGTCAAGCTGCGCAACCGCACGCTTGGCACCATCGAAGAGAATTTTGTGGTGAATCTGTCGCCCGGTGACACATTCCTGTTTGGTGGGCAGGTGCTGAGTTTTGAGGGGATCAGCAATGCCGCGGTGATNGTGTCGCGCGCAAAAGGTGGCGAGGCGCAAATCCCCAGCTATGGCGGCGGACGGTTGCCACTATCCAGTAACCTGTCACAGGCGGTGCGCCGTCTGATCGGCGCGCGCGAGGACTGGCAGACATTTCCCGCGCAGATAAAAGACTGGCTGCGGTTGCATGATGAACGGTCGGCGCTGCCGGATGACAAGACGTTGCTGGTCGAACTGTTTCCGCATCGGGGACGCTACCACACTGTGATTTACAGCTTTGCTGGCCGCAACGCGAACCAGACGCTCGGGTTTCTGTTATTGCGCCGGATGAAACACGCCGGATTGCGGCCGATGGGTTTTTCGATGACGGATTATGCGCTGTCTGTCTGGTCGCTCAGCCCGCCAGAAGATGTGGTTCCGTTGCTTGATCCCGACATTATGGGAGATGATTTTGAGGAATGGCTGCAGGATACGCCGCTGTTGAAGCGGCTGTTCCGTGATGCCGCCATCATTTCCGGCCTTGTCGAGCGTCGCCACCCGGGGCAGGTCAAGACCGGCCGGCAGATCCTGTTCTCGTCCGACCTGATCTATGATGTGCTGCGCCGCCATGAACCTGACCATATCCTGCTGAAGGCTGTGCGTCGCGATGCCATGCAGGGGCTGATCGACGCCGGCAGGCTGGCCGATACCCTGCAACAGCTTCACGGCAATATTGTCTGCAGCCGCCTCGATATGATATCGCCCATGGCGCTGCCGCTGATCCTGCAGATCACACGTGAAAACATCATTCGCGCGGATGAAGGTGACGCGCTGCTGCATGATCTTGAACAGGAAGTAATCCGCGCTGCCAATGTCGAATCGATTGATTGAATTTGCTGGCCAGACCATGGAACTGCACCCGGCCGGCGCGCTGTTCTGGCATGAGCAGGGCACGCTTGTCGTTGGCGACCTGCACCTTGAGAAAGCCTCAAGCTATCACAGGTCAGGGCAGTTCCTGCCGCCTTACGACACGGCGGAAACACTGCAGCGGCTGGCCGATGCAGTATCGCTCTTTGCACCGTCACGCCTCATCCTGCTGGGTGATGTGTTTCATGACGGCACGGCCTGGCAGCGCATGGCGGATGCTGACAGAAGCCGGCTGCAGTCGTTAACCGACGGGATCGACACCATCTGGGTCGAAGGAAATCATGACGCGCATTTTGTGCCGCCGGGACATGTTGGCCATGACAGTGTCACGATTGGCGGAATCACCTTTCGTCACATCATGGACCCGGCCGGGGTGGTGCCGGAAATCAGCGCGCATTATCATCCAGCCGCCGTCATCCGCCACCGTGGTGCAAAGCTGCGCCNCGCCTGTTTCGTCTGCACGCGGGACCGTCTNCTGATGCCNGCATTCGGCGCGTTGACAGGCGGGCTGGATGTCGGAGATGCGGCGCTGGCACCCTTGCGCGGGAAGGATACGCAACTTTATCTTCTCGGGCGTGATGCTGTCTTTGCTGCGCCTGCNGGACTTGCCGGTCGTTAGGCGCGTCCCATCGTGTCGAGCATGCGTTCAAGAAAGGCAGCNCCGGCCTTGAACTGGGCGACTTCAATGAATTCATTTGGCTGATGTGCCTGTTCAATGCTGCCAGGACCGCAGATCACCACTGAATAGTCACGTTCCTGAAACTGCCCTGCCTCTGTCCCGTAAGACACGACATGCTCGCCATTGTCACCGGTGATCTGGCGAACAATGCGCTCNGCCTCGCCATCTTCCTCGGGGCGCAGGCCAGGGACCCAGAAAGTGGTGTCCACTTCGATTGNCGTGTCCGGGTGCACGGCTTTCATATCGGCCACAACGCCGGCAACCTGCTCCATGTAGATTTCGCGCCACCGTTCGGGGCTTTCATCAGGCAATACGCGCATATCGACGCTGAAGCGGCAGTCCTTGGCGGTNATATTGTCAGCGGTGCCNCCTTCGATTGTGCCAATATGCACCGTCGTGAACGTTGGCTCAAACATCGCTGCGACAGGGCTTGGTTCGGCCGCCGCACTGGCCGCATTGGTCTGGTTGGCCCATTCGATAAGCCGCGCGCCAGACATGATGGCGCTGACGCCGGTATGCATAAGGGATGAATGGACCTCATAGCCCTTGATGCGCGTATTCAGCCCCAATCCACCTTTATGCGCGGTNACCGCATTCATCATGGATGGCTCGCCCACAATCACGGCACTTGCCTTTGGCAGCGTTTCAACCATCCGGTCGATCATTGGCGGGGCACCNAGGCAGCCNACTTCCTCATCATAGCTCAGCGCCAGTTGCAACGGGCGGGTAACGCCGCGGTGATGGGCCTCGACAAGCGCCCAGATCGACAACGCATCGAANCCCTTCATGTCACAGGTGCCACGGCCAAAATACTTGCCGTCCTTTTCAATGACGGTCCAGGGGTCCGTATCCCATGCCTGGCCATCAACCGGTACCACATCCGTATGGCCTGACAGCACGATGCCGCCTTCCACATCCGGACCGACATGCGCGAACAGCGCTGCCTTTTCGCCCGTTTCGTCATAAACGCGATGCGCAGGGATGCCATGCGAATCGAGATAGGATTCCACCCAGTCGACAAGCGGCAGATTGCTGTCGCGGCTGACGGTGGGAAAGCTGATCAGCTTTGTCATCAGCGCCAGAGGATCGAGATGGGTGGCGGGCATGGTTCAGTATCCGCTGTCAGTTTGAAGGACGAAATGGCCATCCGAAATTTTAGCATAGACTGATGGTTCGGCCTCATAACCGATTGGCCGCACAGGAGAGTTAATGGCCTTGAAATTCAGTTCAGCCTCGCCCTTGCGCTGGGTGGGGTCAGCGATCGGCACGGCACTCATCAACGCCTTTGTATAGGCATGCTGGGGATTCTCGAAGACCTTGTGACGCGGGCCGATTTCCACAAGACGGCCAAGATACATCACGCCGACATCATGGCTGACGCGTTCAACCACGGCCATGTCATGGCTGATGAACAGATAGGACAGGCCAAGTTCCACCTGCAGTTCCATCATCAGGTTCAGCACCTCGGCCTGCACCGAAACATCCAGCGCGCTGACAGCCTCGTCAGCGATGATCAATTCCGGGTTCAGCGCCAGCGCGCGGGCAATGGCCACCCTCTGGCGCTGGCCGCCTGACAATTCATGGGGGTAGCGTCGCAGAAAACTGCGGGGCAGTTTTACCCGGTCGAACAGCATTTCGACCCGCCGGTTCATTTCGTCTGCGTCCAGTGTCTTGTAATTCTGCATGGGTTCGGCGACCTGATCGATCAGGCGCATCTGCGGGTCGAGCGAGGCAAAGGGGTCCTGGAACACCATCTGCATATGTCTGCGGGTGTCATGTAATTCCTGCTTTTGCATCGCAAGTACATCAACACCATTAATTTTCACACTGCCAGCATGCGGTTCGATCAATCGCAGCAGGGACCTGCCAACGGTTGACTTGCCGCAACCCGACTCGCCGACAAGAGACAGGGTACGCCCCTTCATCAGGGTAAAGCTGACATCCTCTACCGCATGGACATTTGCCGTGACGCGGCGCATCAACCCGCCTTTCATCGGAAAGCGGGTCACAAGGTTGCGCACTTCCAGCAACACATCCTGTGATCCGGTAATGGGTTCCGGTTCGCTTTTGCCATCTGTCATCAGGCGCATGCGTTCGGGATAGATGGTGCCCTTCATCTCGCCAAGCTTTGGCACAGCCGCCAGAAGCGATTGCGTATAGGCATGNTGCGGATTCTTGAAAATCTGTTCGACCGGGCCTTCTTCGACNTTGTTACCGCGGAACATGACAACAACCCGGTCCGCCACCTGTGCGACCACGGCCATGTCATGCGTGATAAAAAGAACAGCGGTGCCGGTTTCCTGCTTCAAACGGTCAATCAGCGCCAGAATTTCTGCCTGGATGGTAACATCGAGGGCGGTTGTCGGTTCGTCGGCAATCAGCAATCGCGGCTCGCAGGCCAGCGCCATTGCGATTACCACCCGCTGGCGCATACCGCCGGACAATTCATGCGGATATTGGTCAAGCCGCTTTTCCGCCTCGGGGATCCGTACTTTTTCCAAAAGTTCAAGCGCTGTCTGTCTTGCTTCTGCCTTGTTCATGCCCTTGTGAACGCGTAACCCTTCGGTCAGTTGCCGGCCGACGGTGAACACCGGGTTCAGCGCAGTCATCGGTTCCTGAAAAATCATCCCGATCTCGTTGCCGCGGATCGAACGCATTAAAGACTGGTCGGCATCGGCAACATTGATCTTGCCGCCTTCTGCACGGTCAAAAATAAGCTTTCCACCGGCTACCCGCCCGCCGCCAAACTCTACCAAACGCATCATTGACAGTGACGAGACCGACTTGCCGGAACCGGTCTCGCCAACAACGCAGACTGTTTCGCCTGGATTAATATGAAAGCTGACATCCTCCACACCCACAATGGTNCCATCCCGCGTTTCAAATTCAACACGCAGGTTCTCAAATTGGGCGATGGCGTCGGCGGTANCCGCCTTGCGTTTGACGGCGGTAGAAGTTTTTGAAGGCACTGGCTGGTTTCCTTTTAAAGGATGTCAGGCTAACGAAACGAAGACACGCCTGTCAAATTCTCCGGCCTTACAGGAAGCGCATGTCAAATTGCATCTCCCTGATGCAAAATAATCGTCATCCCGCACTTGTAATTTTCACAAACTGCGTATTTCATGATTTGTGTCCGGTGTAATTTTCCGGCGGAGTGCGGTCCCATCTGACGAAAACCCGCGCTCTCAACTAAGTTTGCTNACGGTTTGTTGTAAANTGACGACAGGNCGGTCAAGCGACGNTTTAGGAGAGGAAACATGAAANTAAGAGGTNTATTGATTAGTGCCGCTGTTGCACTAACGATGGCTCCACCAGCTATGGCTGAACGTGCCTCAGACGGCAATGTCAGCATCATTTACTGGCAGGCGCCTTCTATTCTTAACCCATATTTGTCTGGTGGTACTAAGGACGTTGAATCATCGTCTCTGGTTATCGAGCCACTTGGCCGTTACGACCAGACAGGTGCGCTCGTNCCTTATCTTGCAGAGAAGATTCCAACCGTCGATAATGGTGGTGTGAGCGCGGACCTGACATCTATCACCTGGACGCTGAAAAAGGGTCTCAAGTGGTCGGATGGTTCGCCGGTGACGTCTGCAGACGTCAAATTCACCGCAGATTACTGCATGCACCCTGATATGGGTTGTGCACAGCTAGCCGGTTTTGACGGCATCAAGTCGATCGATATCGTCGATGACCTGACTGTTACCGTGAACTTTTCCGCGCCAAAGCCAAACCCCTATGGCCCGTTTATGGGTGGCCAGTCGCCAATTATCCAGAAGGCACAGTTCGAAAGCTGCATGGGTGCTAAGGCGCCTGAGTGTACTGAGCAGAACTTTGGCCCGATCGGTACAGGTCCGTTNGTGGTGACAGATTTCCGTCCGAATGACGTGATCCAATACAAAGCCAATGAAAACTATCGCGATCCTGCCAAGCCGGCATTTGCAACGGTCACCTTCAAGGGTGGCGGTGATGCCACCGGCGCTGGCCGTTCAGTTCTTGAGACAGGCGAATTTGATTATGCCTGGAACCTGCAGCTGGCACCTGAAGTGATTGCTAAGATGGAAGAAGGCGGCAAAGGTGTTGCGATTGCCGGATTTGGTCCACTGGTTGAGCGGCTCGAGATGAACTTGACCAACCCGTCACCTGATCTGGATGCTGACACACGTGCCACACGGAAAGCGCCTCACCCATTCCTCACCGACATCAATGTCCGTAAGGCATTGTCTATGGCGATTGACCGCGTGCTGCTGACCGAAATCGGCTACGGCAAGGCCGGCTTCCCGACATGTGACCTTGTGCCTGCGCCGGATCTGTATGCGGCAAAGAACGACCATTGCCTGACACAGGATATTGCCGGTGCGAATGCGCTGCTTGACGGTGCTGGCTGGAAAAAGGGTGGGGATGGTGTCCGTTCCAAGGATGGTGTCCGCCTTTCAATCCTGTACCAGACATCAACAAACGCTGTTCGTCAGGATTTTCAGGCACTCATCAAGGAGTGGTGGTCACAGATCGGCGTTGAGACCGAGCTGCGTAACCTGAACGCATCTGTCTTCTTTGGTGGTGACCCGGGCTCGCCTGACACCTTCCAGAAGTTCTATGCCGACGTTGAGATGTATGCGAACACCTTTAACGGTACTGACCCTCAGACCTATCTCGCGGCCTATCGTTGTGGCAACGAGCCGAAGCCTGAGAGCCAGTGGCAGGGTGAGAACATCAACCGCTATTGTGACCCAGCCTATGACGCCATGCTCGACGAGCTGTTCAAGACTGGTGATCTGAAGAGACGCGGNGAGCTGGGCATCGCGCTGAACAATATGCTCACGAAGGACAGCTACACCATTGTGCCGCTGGTCAATCGTGGTCGTGTATCCGCACATGCCAACTCGCTTGGCGGCGTTGTCCTGAATACTTGGGACTCCGAGCTGTGGAACATTGCTGACTGGTATCGGATCGACTGATCCTTCTAACATCGGGAAGCCCGTCATTCATGGCGGGCTTCCCTTTTGCTTTGTCTATTAGCCAAGAAAAGCCAGTCGCCTCATGCTTACATTCACCATCAGACGTCTGCTGATTTCGATCCCGACGCTTATTTTCATCAGCCTGATTATTTTCCTGCTGTTGAACCTGGCGCCGAATGACCCGATGGCACAGGTGCCGTTGACAGTACCGCCAGAGGTGAAAGAAAAGATGCGTGAGGCGCTTGGCCTTGGCCAGCCGCTTTATATNCAGTTCTGGAAATGGNTGGTGCAGTTTTTNTGGATCGAACCACAGGTGCTGATTGANCATATATTCGGCACCTCCTTNTCAGANGGNGACTTGCGGGTCATCAGCTGGCAGACCCGCAGCCCGGTNATGGATATGATCGTGCAGCGCCTGCCGCAGACCCTGTGGGTGGTTGGCATGTCCTATGTGGTTGGCATCCTGATTGCGCTGCCCATCGGAATCTACTCCGCCTATCGTCATTATTCTGTGTTCGACCAGGCCGGCACCTTTGTCACCATGATCGGCTATTCGATCCCGCCCTTTTTCACCGGNCCGCTTGTGATCGTGATTTTCGCGGTGCAGCTNGGCTGGCTGCCATCAACCTATGACACNCTGCATCAGGTGATAGANTGGGATACCTTTGTCATTCAGCTGAAACAGATGGTGCTGCCGGTCATGGTGCTGGCACTGCAGACCACGGCGCAAATCAGCCGGTATATGCGGGCCTCTATGCTGGATAATCTCAACCAGGACTATGTACGTACCGCCCGCGCCAAGGGATTGAGCGAGTGGGTCGTTGTGATGCTGCATGTGCTGCGTAATTCGATGATTCCGGTTGTGACTGTCATTGCGCTGAACCTGCCATCCATTTTTGGCGGCGCGATTATTACCGAACAGATTTTCAAGGTGAACGGGATCGGACAGCAGCTGATTGGCGCGATCTATGCCAATGACCTGCCGACCATCCAAACGCTGACTTTCATTTTTGCGGTGCTGATTGTGTTCTTCAATCTGCTGGCAGACATTATCTACGGGCTTCTGGATCCGAGGATTCGCTATGACTGAGGCAACACAGAAAGCACCTGGCCAGCCAGTCGCCGAGCGCGAAACACGCAGCCAGTGGCGCGATGTCTGGGACCAGTTCACCAAGCACAAGGGTGCGCTGATTGGCGGCATCCTGTTTTTTGCAATTGTATTTGCAGTGATGCTCGGGCCATCGCTGTGGCCGTATGAGGCGAATGAAATCAACATCCGCCTACGCAATCAGAACCCTAGCTGGGCGCATCCTTTCGGAACTGACCAACTTGGCCGTGATACGTTTGCGCGGATGATTGCTGGTGGGCAGACATCAATTACCGTTGGTTTGGCAGCGATGATGCTCTCGCTCATGCTTGGCAGCCTTATTGGCGTCTTGTCGGGTTATTACCGGCGGCTTGATGGCGTTCTGATGCGCTTTACAGATCTGTTCCTGTCGCTGCCGCTTCTGCCGCTTTTGCTGGTTATGATGCTGCTGTTCCGCGAACCACTCAGCGAGGCCTATGGCCCTGAGCGCGGGATGTTTGTTCTAATTGTTGTGTCGATTGGTATCACCAGTTGGATGCCGACGGCGCGTATTGTGCGTGGTGATGTGCTGGCGTTGAAAGAGCGCGAGTTCATCCTTGCCGCACGGTCTATTGGCACCAGTGATCTGCGGATCATATTGCGGCATATTCTGCCGAATGTGTTGTCGCCTATTCTGGTGTCGGCAACGCTTGGGATCGCCAATGCGATTATCACGGAAAGTGCGCTCAGCTTCCTTGGGCTTGGCTTCCCGCCTGACTTTCCGACATGGGGCCGTCTGCTGAATGATGCTGTGGATTATATGCAACTCCACCCTGAACGCGTTCTATGGCCCGGTCTTGCCATTTCGCTGACGGTTCTCAGCATCAATTATCTTGGTGATGGCCTNCGCGATGCGATGGACCCCCGAATTAGGGGCCGCTGATACAGACGTCTATTTGGAAAGGACTTGCAATGGCGAAATCATCCAAGGGNACNGGCCCGGTTGAAGCTGACATCGTCAAGTCCGACGCGTTAAAATGGCGCTGTATCGGGCCGTCGCGCGGCGGACGTGTGGTTGCCGTTGCCGGTGATTATAGTGATCCGATGACCTTTTACGCGGGTGCCTGCGCCGGGGGNATCTGGAAAACCGATGATGGCGGCACCTATTGGGAATGTGTGTCCGACGGCTTTCTGACGAGTGCCACCATTGGTGCGCTGACCGTGGCACCTTCCGACAGCAATGTCATCTATGCGGGAACGGGTGAAACCACTATTCGCGTTGATGTGTCCTTTGGTGACGGGGTTTACCGGTCAACCGATGCCGGGCGCAGCTGGCAGCATCTCGGACTGGCCGATACCAAGCAGATTGGTGAAATCCGTGTGCATCCCGATAATCCCGATCTTGTCTATGTGGCAGCGCTTGGTGATGCGTTCGGGCCGAGTGAGGCGCGCGGCGTCTACCGGTCATCCAATGGCGGGCGCAACTGGGATGCGGTGCTGCAGATTGATGCCGATTCCGGGGCCATTGATCTGTCGATGGACCCGACCAATCCGCGGATTCTTTTTGCCACATTCTGGCAGGCGCGGCGCCAGTTCTGGCATCTGTCGAGTGGTGGGCCGGGGTGCCGCATCTTTCGGTCTATGGATGGCGGTGACAGCTGGCAGGATCTGACCGAACAGCCCGGTTTTGCCAGCGGCATGCTTGGCAAGATGGGGGTGTCTGTCTCGGCGGCCAGGCAGGGCCGCGTTTTCGCCCTTGTCGAGGCCGATGAAAATAACACAGGCCTCTACCGGTCCGAGGATTATGGNGACAGCTGGAAGCGCGTTTCACCCAATCGCGACCTGATCCACCGTCCCTGGTATTACACGCATGTCTTTACCGACCCGCAGGACGCAGACACGCTGTATGTAACCAACTACCAGATGTGGAAATCCACCGATGGCGGGGTGCGTTTTTCCGAGGTCACCACACCGCATGGTGATAATCACGATCTGTGGATCGATCCGGCCAATCCCAAGCGCATGGTGCAGGGCAATGATGGCGGCGCCAATGTGTCGTTCAATGGCGGGCGGACATGGTCAAGCATCTATAATCAGCCGACAGCCCAATTCTATCGCATGGATGTCGACAACCAGTATCCCTATCGTGTCTATGCCACCCAGCAGGACAACACATCGGTTTCAGTGCCAAGCCAGGCTGAATGGGGGATGATCACGAAATCCGACATGGAACTGCCGGGTACCGGCGAATCGGGTTTTATTGCCGTGCATCCGGATGATCCGGATATCGTCTTTGTCGGGGCGGTGGGCTCATCCCCTGGCGGCAATGGTGCGTTGCAGCGCTATGACCGGCGGACGCGTCAGATTCAGCTGGTGAATGTCTGGCCAGAGGAAACAACCGGCTTTGCGCCGCGCGATCTGCGCTACCGGTTTGCATGGACATTCCCGATCTGCTTTTCGCCGCATGACAGCAGCACCCTTTATGCCGGCGGCAACCATCTGTTCCGGTCGCGTGATGAAGGAAACAGCTGGGAATGTATCTCGCCTGACCTCAGCCGGAATGACCGCAGCAAGCAGGATTATTCCGGTGGGCCCCTGACGGGCGACAGTGCCGGCGCCGAAGCCTATGCCAGCCTGTCTTCGGTCGTGGAAAGCCCGCATCGTCGTGGGGAAATCTGGGGTGCGACCGATGACGGGCGTGTGCATGTGACGCGTGATGACGGTGCCAACTGGACCGAGATCACGCCGCCGGATATGCCGGAACTGGCCTATATCGGCACCGTCGAAATTTCTGCGCATGATGCAGATTGTATTTACCTGTCTGCCACCTGTTACAAGTCGGCTGATTACAAACCCTATCTGTTTGTTACGCGTGACAGTGGCGCCAGCTGGACCAGCCTGTCAGGCCATTTCCCGCAGGATGAAATTACCCGTGTGATCCGTGCCGATACCGAACGGCCCGGCTTGCTGTTTGTCGGCACCGAGACAGGCGTTTTCGTCAGTGTGGATGATGGCGGCAGCTGGACACGCATGCAGGGCGGTTTCCCGGTCACGCCGGTCTATGACATGCGTGTCAAACATGGTGATCTGATCGTTGCCACGCATGGCCGGTCATTCTGGATACTGGATGATTTGTCTGCCTTGCGCGCGCCTTCCCAGGGGCTGGTGCCGCCGCGCGATACAGTACGCCAGTGCCTGAACTGGAGCACCGGGCTGTTTAATGGTGACGGTAAGGATTATAGCCCGGCCTTTGGCGTTGAAGGTGCGTCTTACCAGATGAAGACCGCGGATGGTCGCAGTCAGCGCCGATATCTGGATGTTGGTGAAAACCCGCCAGATGGGGCCATTCTCTATTACTGGCTGGACAAGCCGGCAACCGATGATCTGGTGATCGAGGTGCATGACAGTGACGGCACGCTGCGCGCACGGTTTGATACGGGTGACGAGCGGCTGAAGATCAATATGAAACCGACGGGTCATGCCGGCCTCAACCGGTTTATCTGGGATCTGCGTGAATTGCCGCCTGTTCGCATTGACCGCTCGTTGCGCGATCGGGCCTATGAGCCTTTTGCCAAGGAAGGAGACGGTGCCCCTGGGGTGCGCGTCGTCCCCGGCACCTATACTGTCAGCCTTACAGCGGGCGGCAAGACCAGCACACAGTCGTTGACTGTGGTCAAGGACCCGCGGCTGGATGTCAGTGATGCCGATCTGGCAAGCCAATATGCGGTGGCTAAACAGCTTACAGAGTCGCTGTCCGAGCTGAATATTGGCGTGAATCGCATTCGTATGATGCGCAAACAGCTGAAAAACCTGAAGCTTCTGGTGCCGTCTGTGGATGGTGACATCGAAGCGGCAATGGGCCGACTTGGTGAAATCGAGGCCCAGCTGGTTGATGTGCATCGTGAAACGCCGCGCGATGTGCTGCGGCATCCGGCCGGGCTGGATGACACATTGATGGATCTGCGCTGGACGGTGTTGATTGCCGATGCCAAGCCACCCTTGCAGGTGGCCGAACTGACCGACATTGTCACCGGAAAGGTTGCCGGGCTCCTCGCCGAGCTGGACAGCCATGTCGAAGGACCGCTTGCTGCTTTGAACGCCACNGTTGCNGAGATCGGTGCGCCGGCTGTCAGCGCGGCNTCTATCGGCGCGCCAAAGACNGGCTGGTGACCGCGTTCCACGCCCTGCTGAGCCGCCCGTTCGCGCGTATCTTTGCCGCGGATGCCATCGTGCGCACCGCCTATCAGATGGGAAAGACGCCGGTTCTGCCGCTGTTTGCGGCTGCACTCGGGGCCAGCGACATATTGCTGGGGCTTATTGTTTCGGTATCCACCCTGACCGGCATTCTGGTCAAACCGATCGTCGGGTTTCTGTCTGACCGGCAAGGCCGCCACATCTGGCTGATGCTGGCTGCGGCCCTGTTCATCCTGATGCCCTTTGGCTATCTGTTCGTCAGCACCCCGTCGGAATTATTTGCCCTGCGGCTTGTGCATGGGCTGGCGACGGCGATCTTCGGGCCGGTCAGTCTGGCGCTGGTCGCCGAAATGGCCGGGGAAAGTGCGTCCCCCTATCACGCGTCCGGGCAGCGTGATCCCAGCAAGGGGCGGGCAACGCGCATGGGCGTGTTTGGCCTGGCGCGGTCAATCGGCTATTTGCTGGCGCCCGTATCGGCGGCCTTTCTGCTGACCCGCATGTCGCCACAACTGCTGTTCATGCTGACCGGGGTGATTGCTGCCATTGCATTGTTGCCCCTGCTGGCCTTTGCACGCGACGGGCGCGGCACATCTGGCAGGGCCGGTCCTGGCGAGAGGCCTGTTTCGCATCGCCCGGCACGCTTTCGCCATCTTGTCAGCCATTTCGCGGCAACCCTTGCGGCTGCATCGCGCCGTCCTGCGCTGTGGGTGGCTGGCGGGCTGGAAATGATGGTGAATATGGCGGCTTATGCGGTGAAGGCCTTTTTACCGCTTCATATCCTTGCCTCTGTGCAGGGTGGTCACGGGCTGATGCTTGCCGGACTCTTTTTCAGTATGCAGGAAGGGGCGCATATGCTGATGCGCACGCCAGGCGGCATGGCTGCTGACCGATTTGGCCGGCTGACGGTGATCGGCCTTGGCGTTCTGGTTATGGCTGGCGGCTTGTTTCTGCTGCCGCATCTGCAAGGTGACATGATTATTATCGGTGCGCTGGCACTGGGGGCAGCGCAGGGGCTTATTTTCCCGGCGACCCTCGCCTATGTGGCTGACCAGTCCGGAACCGCCATGGGCACCGGGATGGGGCTCTATGGCGCGATGCGCAATCTTGGCAAGGTGGTCGGTCCGGTTGCCGGTGGTGTCATTCTGGCCTTTGGCAGTTTTGATGATGTGCTGGTTGCAGCGGCCAGTCTGCTGCTGGCGCTGGCAATGATGCTGGCGGTACCTGCCTATCGACAGATTGGTACACGCTTGCTGCGGCTGTAATTGCAGTTTGATGCGATCCGGCAGGGCATCTGNATTANAGGGCGTCGATGGCGGCGCGCAGNTGGNCCGCAATCGGCGCATCTTCCGGAATGCGCGCCAAAAGGGTTTCCCAGAACTGGCGGGCTGCCTGCGCATCACCATAGCTGGCCGCGAAATGTCCCTGCAGATACAGCGTTTCCGGCCGGTTGGGCAACTGCATCACAAGGCGCGCCAAAAGGCGTTCAGCCGCCACGCGCAGCCGTTCCTCGGCATTGCCGACAACAATGGCCTGCAAGGCCTGTAACTGCGCATCAGGATTTTCGACCAGCAGGTCCGCCGCCCTGACATGCGCATCCTGTGCGTCTTCCGGCCGCCCCATCACCTCATAGGCGCGGGCCAGCCGTTGCCAACCGGCACTGTCATTCGGGTTTTCGGCCAGACGCGCGGCAAGGCCCTCGACCATGCCGGCAATCATCGCATCACGATCATCGGCACTCATCTCGGCGGCTGCGGCGATATCGGCGGCATCCGGCCCCGGTGCCGGCAGATCAATGCCACCCGCAGCGGCGGCATCGGCGATGTTGTCCGCCAGAAGCGGCATCCATGGGGCATCAAGCGCAGATACGGACTGCAACAGCTGCCAGGTCTCGATAGCATCAGCAAAATCACCGTCCTGATAGGCGGCCAGCCCGGACAGGAACAGGGCTCTTGGTTCCAACGGATTGCGGGCCAGCGCGCCGGCAACGAGTTCGCGGGCCGGGATCGTCACCTGACCGTCTGCCGCGCGTGACAGGGCTTCGGCCAGCATGGATGCAATCGCCGGATCATCATCTGTCAGCATCATCGCCTGGCGCAGGGCGGCGATTTCGGTTTCGGTGCGCCCCGCATTTGCCGATGCAATGGCAAGCTTCAGCCAGTTGCCAACCTCATCGGGCGCCGCCTCGACAGCGGCGCGGGCATCCTCAAAACCGGCAAGCCGTTCGGCATTATCCTGCTCTGCAGAATTCGCAATGGCCGCGATTTCGGCCGTACGGTCCGCCAGCGGGCGGTCGGGCAGATCGGCGCGGCCAAGTGCCAGATAGATCAGCAGGCTGCATCCAACTGCCAGGCTTAAAAGCGCCAGTGCCAGTTTGGTGGGCAAGGGGGGGCGTGCCATGTCAGGCGTTGCAGACGGGTCAGGCATCGTCTGCCCGGCATCGTCATCAGACTGTGCATATGAAACGATATCCATTGTATCAGCGGCACTGCCGTCAGCTTCACCATCANCGCGTCGTCGCCGCGTGGCNATCAGCAACAACACCCCGCCGGCAATAATCGCCAGAGGGGCNGTCCAGAGGATCAGCGTTGCCGGCGATACGGGCGGGTTCAGCAATACGTAATCCCCGTAGGTTTCGCGGATCGCGGCAAGGATGNCCGCATCGGTCTCGCCATCGGCCAGCCGGCGGCGTACCTCAAGGCGCAGGTCACGGGCAAGGTCGGCATCGGAGTCATCAATGGACTGATTCTGACAGACAAGGCAGCGCAGATTTTTTGACAAGTCACGGGCGCGCTTTTCCAGGGCCGGGTCNGCCAGCATTTCCTCGGGCGTGACGGCATGGGCGCTGCCCGAAGGCAAAGGTGCCGATAGCAGCAGCGACAGCAAAAGCAGAACAATCGTAAAAGGTGCTGCNGGCATTATTTCAATGCTCTGATCTGCGGCATCAGAACCTCGTCCAATACACGCCTGTCAATCGGGCCCGCATGGCGCAGGAGGATCGTGCCATCACCATCCAGCAAAAAGGTTTCGGGAACGCCGTAAACGCCGAGNGCNCGGCCGCCGGCCCCGTCGCGGTCAACCGCGATGGCGATGAACGGATTGCCATATTGCTGCAGGAATGTCTGTGTGTCTGCGGGCTTGTCCTTGTAGGCGATGCCAAGAATAGGGATATGCTCTTCAAGCTGGGCCAGTGCGGGTGCCTCGGCACGGCATGGCGCACACCAGCTTGCAAAAACATTGACCAGCAAAGGCGCGCCGGCAAATTGCGCTGGCCCGACATTTCTTTGCGGGTTTTCCAGATCCGGCAGCGCAANTTGCGGGACCGGCTTTCCAATCATGGTTGATGGCAGCTGCGAGATATCGCGTTCACCGCGCAATGTGGCCAGCAATGCCACTGAGGCAAATCCGGCCAGCACCAGAAATGCCGCCAACGGCAACAGAAAGGAAAGCCTGAACCCGCTGCCGGGCCGCTTGTCATTCATTCNGCACCTGCCTTGGCCTTGGCCGTCATATCTGTCCCGTCACATCCGCCTCGTCACATCCGGGCTGGCTGATCGGCACCGATGGCGGATGTTCGTGCCACAACAGGCACCTGACGCCGCCGGACGCGGCCAATAGCAGCAACCGCGCCGCCAATTGCCATCAGGCCCGCGCCGGCCCANATCCAGCTGACCAGNGGTTTGCGGTAAAGNCGCAGCGTNTACCCCGTCGCATCCGTACCATCGCCCAGAACAGCATAGTCATCACCGCCAAATCGTGGCCGGATGGCGGCTTCGGTGGTGGTCTGGCGTTCTGCTGTGTAGAACCGTTTTTCGGGCGTCATCACGGCCAATAGCCGACCATCCTCGCGCACATCGATCACCGCGGTTTCAGTGACGTAATTCGGGCCTTGCCGTGCCTCTACTGCGCGCAGCGTCATTTGCCGGCCAGCCACATCAACACTGTCTCCGGGGGTGGCGCGCACCACGACTTCCGTTGCAAACAGACCGTTGCCAAGCGCACCGGCAAGAAAAATCACCATGCCGAAATGGGCAATCCACATGCCAATAAGCGGTGTCGGCAATTGTGCCGCCCGCGCAGCGATGCCCGCTTTGCCGGGCTTCAGCCGATAGATGATGTCAGCCAGAATGCCGGCACCAAGCCAGAACAGAAGCGCAAGACCGGCCATGCCGGCAATGCTGATGCCGCTACCAAAAGCGGCTGAGGCCATCACAACAGCCAGCAACAGCACCAGCATTGTGGCCCCGGCCATCAACATGATTTTACGCATGCCCGCTATTGTGCCGCGTCGCCAGGCCAGCAACGGACCAACGCCCATCGCCGCTACAAGTACACCCATGATCGGATTGAAAGTGGCGTCAAAATAGGGCGGTCCCACGGTAATCCGCGCGCCGGTGACCATCTCTAGCGCCAGCGGATAGAAGGTGCCGACAAGAACCACAATGGTTGCGGATGTCAGCAGGAAATTATTCAGGATCAGGGCACCTTCGCGGCTGATTAATGCGAAATCGCTGCGGCTTGTGATCTGCGGACCGCGAATGGCAAACAGCAATAGTGGTATGCCGAC
>NYYG01000065.1 GCA_002686685.1 SAR116 cluster bacterium
TTGCGGGTGCCGGGAACCGATACATTTCTGATCAATCCGTTTGGCCTGACCTATGATGAAATCACCGCCTCGAACCTGACCTGCATCGATCTGGAAGGCAACAAGGTGTCAGATGATAACTGGCCGGTAAATCGGGCCGGCTATGTAATCCATGCGGCCATCCACAAGGCCCGCCCTGATGATCTGCATTGCGTCATGCATACGCATGAACCGTTCAGCCAGTCGATCGCCGCGCTGGATGTCGAGGTTGTGCCGCTGATGCAGGAGGGGTGCCAGCTGTTTGAGCGGATTGGCTATCACAGCTTTAACGGCATTGTTCTGGACGAGACCGAGCAGGAACAGCTGATTGCGGCCATGGGCACCGAAAAGCATACGCTTGTGCTGAAGAACCACGGATTGCTGACAGCGGGGCCAAATGTGGCCTGGGCCTTTGTGCGGCACCAGCTGTTCATCCGCAACGCCGAGATTCAGCTGCGGGCGCTGTCATCCGGCGCTCAGATCAGCTATATCCCTGACGAGATTATGCGTCACACACGTCAGCAATTCGAAGGTGGTGACGCGCAGTCCGGTGCGGCGGTGCGGCATCCGGAGTGGCCGGCATTCTGGCGCATGCTGGACCGCATTGATCCAAGCTGGAAAACCTGACGCCGGTCAGAGAACAGCCAGCCTTTCCGGCAGCTGGGCAATGACATCGCGCCCGGCATTGGCAAAGGCAAACCGCAGACAGGCCTGCTGACCATCACCGAAAAAAGTGCCGGGTATCGTCAGGACACCAGCCTGGCGCGCCATGCGCATCGCAACATCATGCGACGAGACGCCGTCAAACGGGTGCCTGACATACCCGAAATAGGCGCCGCTGCTGAGCAGGTCCCACCCGTCAAGCCCTTCCATGATGCGGCAGAACAGGTCAGCGCGAGCCGCAATGCGCTGGCGATTTTCCTGCCGCCAGTCAGCAAGTTCTGTCAGCATGGGCGTGACTGCCATCTGCGGCGCACGCGGGGCACAGATCTGGATATTGTCGATGATCTTGGCAAGTTGCTGGACCAGNGCNGCACCACCNGTCACNGCGCCAAGCCGATGNCCGGGCATNCAATAGGATTTTGAAAAGCTGTAAAGCTGNATCAGCGTATCNTGCCAGCCGTCACGGTGCAGCAGATCATGCGGCCGATCACTGTTCATGGGCATGAAGTCACGATATGTCTCGTCAAGGATCAGCCAGATTCCGCGTNGCTGGCACAGGCTGAAAAGATCATCCAGCAANGTGGCNGGATAGATGGCACCGCAGGGATTATTGGGCGATACAATCGCNAGCGCGCGGGTCTGGTCCCCGATGGCAGCCGCCACATCATCGACGGTTGGCAGCATGCCGTTNTCGGGGATGCAATCAACATAGCCTGTTGCAATGCCGAGCATGCCAAGCGCCGACTCATGATTGAAATAGCATGGACGGGTCATCAGGATTTCGTCAACTGTGCCGGCAACCGCCAGTGCGGCGGCAACAAAAGCCTGGTTACAGCCTGACGTGATATGGGTCTGTTCGGCGTCAACCTGCGCATCGTAAATCTCACCCAAATGCGCCGCATAGGCCGCGCGTAGCCCCTGGTCGCCTTCCACGCGGCCGTATTTCGCCGCATCAGGGTCACGCGCTGACGCGGCCAGTGCGCCTATCATGTCGGGATGCGCATCATAGCCGGGTACGGCCTGACTCATGTCGATCATAGGGCCCAGACTGCCGTCATAGGAGGCGCGCCAATCCTGCACAACAGAAACGGGAGGGGCGGTGAGCGCGGCTACAGCAGGATTGAACATCACAAAAAAATCACTCCGGAAAACAGCTGGTATAGACCAGTAAAAGCCGCGCCAGACTAGCAAAGTTGCGGGGGCTGTGAAAGCACGGCAGACTGTCTGCCTGCCTTTGACAAAAGGTCATCCATTCAGCCGGGACGCTCACTACATGTTCATTCGCGAGAAACTGAATTACGAACCACAACCGCTGCCCGACAGGGCCGAGATGAGCGATGCAGATAGCAGCGCCGCCGCCCGTGCCTATCTGGAGCATATGCAGACACGGCATACGGTACGTGACTTTTCCAGCCGGCCGGTGCCCCGCGAGATCCTCGAGGATTGCATTCGCACTGCCGGGCTTGCGCCAAGTGGCGCCAACCACCAGCCCTGGCACTTCGCGCTGATCGGCAATCCTGAAATGAAAGCGGCCATCCGCGAGGCGGCCGAGGTCGAAGAGCGGAAATTCTATGAAAGCAGCACGCATGATGAATGGATCAAGGCGCTGGAGCCAATTGGCACAGGGCCGCATAAACCACACTTGGAGGATGCGCCCTGGCTGATCGTTGTCTTTGCTGAACGCTATGGCGTGTTTGACGATGGGACGCGCTACAAGAACTACTATGTGCCTGAAAGTGTCGGCATCGCATCGGGATTCCTGATTGCGGCCATTCATAATGCCGGGCTTGTCTGCCTGACCCACACCCCCAATCCGATGGGGTTCCTGACCCGTATCTGCAAGCGGCCAGCATCCAACAAACCACTGATGATCCTCGCGGTCGGGCATCCCGCCAGCGATGCCCGGATCCCGCGTGTTGCCAAACGCAAGAAACCACTAGAAGAAATCCTCAGTCATTTTGACTGATATGACCGCTGCAACAGGCCTGCAGAAATGTGATGAAGGCGCGTGTCTTCGGCGGCATCCGGCGGCGCCCGGGGTGCAATAGAGACAGGCGGGATTCATGTTCGATCTGCAGCTGCGGTGCCAGCTGCACAAGCGTACCGTCAGCAATGGCGTTTCGGCAGTAAATATGCGGCGCAAACCCGACGCCATAGCCCGATGCCACTATATCACGCACNATCAGCGGGTCATTGACCTGCAACATGGTTTCAACATCCAGCCGTGCCGTCACACGTTCGCCGCCCGCGCTGCGGACCGGTAATACATTCTGGGCATAGCGCGTCTCGGTAACACGAACCTGNCCGGCCAGCAGGTGCGGGTCGGGCCGGGATGGCAGGCTGGCGGCAACTTCCGGGCTGGCGATCCAGATGAGCGGCGCGGCCACAAGTGCCTGCTGGACAAAGTCGGAATCAGGCAGGCTGCCAACCACAACGGCCAGGTCGATCTGGTCGCGGGCGAGATCGGGCATAAAGCTGGATACAGTCAAATCAAGGTGCAGATCAGGATATTCAGCCAGAAACCGCGGCAGAAAGGGGCTGACAACCTCGCGGCTGAACGCCATGGGCAGGGCCACGGCCAATCGGCCATGCGGTGTATCACCAAGTCCGCTCAACTCGGCGCTGGCCGCGTCCACCTGTTCGCAGATCCGCACCGCATGCTGGTAGAACAGCGCGCCATCCGCCGTCAGGGCAAATTCACGCGTCCCGCGCAGGAACAGATGTATGCCGACATCATCTTCCAGCCGGCTGATGATACGGCTCAGGCTNGATTTTGGCTGGCCCATGGCGCGTGCCGCTGCCGAAATACCCCCGTGGCGGGCNACTGCGACAAAGGCGGGAAGATGATCAACGTTCCATTTCATGAACGATATGTCTCAAAAATAGGTATTTGTGCCGATTATGGTATGCGCTACCATAGGTTCTGCCAAGGATTTTGAGACATCCAGGAGGGCCGAATGTCGACACCGCGTGACTATGATGATGTGCCGGGCACATATATTCTGGATAGCCGCAGCTATCGCAAGGGCTATCACCTCAACATGTTCTGCATGTCATTGAACGACGCCGAATGCCGCGCTGAATTCGCNGCAGATGAAAACGCCTATCTTGCCAAGTTTCCGATGACTGACGAACAGCGACAGGCCGTTCTTGACCGTGATTATATCCGGCTNCTGCAGCTTGGCGCGAATGTCTATTACACCTTCAAGATTGTCAGCCATGACCGTCAGCCGCCCCAGGTGATGTATGGCAAGATGTCATCGCCGCAGATGTCTTTTGAAGAATTCCAGGAAATGATGATTGGNGGNGGACGGCCTATCGACGGCAACCGCAGCAAGAAGGAGACGGATNATGGCTAGGCTGATCGCNGGAATGGGAACATCACATGTGCCGGGTGTNGGNGCNGCGATGGATAATGGCAAAACGCATGAAGATTACTGGGTGGAGCTGTTCAAGGGGTTTGCGCCATTACGCGCNTGGCATGCCGAGCATGTGCCGGATGTCACCATCATCGTATTCAATGACCANGCCACATCGATGTCCTTGAATCACTATTCGACNTTCATGATGGGTGTTGGCGAGCAGTTCCAGCCGGCGGATGAGGGCTGGGGCCCGCGCAAGGTGCCGGTTGTCGAGGGCCATCCGGAACTGGCATGGCACATTGTCGAGGACCTGATCCTGAATGAATTTGATATGGCGGTCACAGCCGATTTTGACGTTGATCACGGTCTGACAGTACCGCTGTCAATCGCATATGATCAGCCGAAAGCATGGCCAACCAAGGTCATTCCGCTATGCGTGAATGTGATCCAGTATCCGCAGCCGACACCGCTTCGTTGCTACAAGCTGGGACAGGCAATCCGTCGTGCCGTTGAAAGTTTCGATGAAGACATCACGGTCGGGATTTGGGGGACCGGCGGTCTGTCACACCAGCTTGGTGGCGAGCGCGCAGGTGTGGTGAACCCTGACTTTGACAAGCGCTTTCTGGATAATNTGGTCAATGACCCGATGGCCAATACCCGGCTGACCCATACTGATTTCATTCGCGAGGCAGGNGCTGAGGGGATCGANATGATCATGTGGAATGTCATGCGTGGCGCGCTNAACGAAAAGGTGCATGAGGCGTATCGCTTCTACCACATACCGGTATCGGCCACNGCCTANGGTGCTATCATCCTCGAGAATGAATAGGGCGTNGCGGTANATTGACAGGCAGNTNACGGNANCTGCCTGNGGGAGAGGCTGATGAAGACAGTTGCAGTNCGGAATATAAAGCGGACAGATGCCGGGCTTGCGGCACGNCTTGGTGCCGCCGGGGCGTCCACCGTNCATGAGGCACAGGGCCGGACCGGCCTGATGGATCCGGCCTTGAGGCCGATCTATCCAAATGCGCGGATTGGCGGGACGGCNGTCACCATTCTNGCAGCACCCGGCGATAACTGGATGGTGCATGTGGCGATCGAACTGTGCCAGCCGGGGGATGTTCTGGTGCTGGCGACAACCTCGCCAAATACGGANGGCTATTTTGGAGATCTGCTGGCAACATCTGCACAGGCGCATGGTGTCAAAGGGCTTATCAGTGATGCCGGTGTGCGCGATGTCGCTGACCTTGCCGAGATGGATTTCCCGGTCTGGTCGCGCGCCATCTCGTCAATGGGAACGGTCAAGAACACCCTTGGCGCGGTGAATGTGCCGGTAATCTGTGCNGGTCAACTGGTCTTTCCGGGGGATGTGATCTGCGCGGATGATGATGGTGTTGTCGTTGTGGCGCGTGACAAGGCTGACGCCGTCATGGACAAGGCACAAGCACGCCTCGATGGAGAAGAGGCAAAGCGGCAGCGTCTTGCTGCCGGTGAAGTAGGGCTGGACATCTATGCGATGCGCGAGCGTCTTGCCGAATCCGGCCTTGTCTATGTTGATACGCTGGNTGAACTGGGCGAATTCAATGGCATTGATTGCCGCGGAAAATAACCGCTGATGCCATCACCGGCGGACCGATTCAGTTGATACGCTTGCATTGAAAGCTTGGCTGGCAGCGTACTTTCTTGCCATCGACCTTGATCACAACATCCTTGCCACCGGTCTGGCGGNCATAGATGCAGTTCGTACCGCNATCNATATAGTCACGCTTTTTCAANCGGCANAGCTCGAATTTGGGCGNANNNTCTTCATTCTGCGGNTTGTAGGTNCGNCCTGCTGCCATTGCNTCGGCAACCATGAGCGTTGCNACAAATGCACACACAAGNGGCGCCGGACGNANNNGCCTAAGCAGCTGGCGTTTCATTCTGCANATCTTCNTCTGATCCNGGAAGATACGCCTTGCCCTGAATGGCACGCGCACCGAGAAGTTCAACAAGCTTNGGNTTNTCCGCGATGACTTCNCGGAGCANGCTNTCNACCTTTTGCTCTGCTTCTTCCATGGTTTCGACATCGAGTTCAGCGACGCCGTCAATGATCCAGTGAACTTTCACATCCATTTTTATCTCCAGTCGCTCCGTTATGGCGCGCACGTCCTGTGCAATCCCGTCAATCGTTCTTGATGTTCAGCGATTCATAAATCGTGCCAGCTTCAGCCTGCAGTTCGATGATTCTCTCATCCTCGACATTTTCGCGTGCATCGTCCCGCGCTTCCAGCGTTCCTTTCAGGCCAAGCGCCGCCGCAATGGAATACCAGATATAGGCGGTTTCGTAGTTTGGCTCTTCCAGCATGGTCAGCTGATAGGCAGCGAATTGCGGGATGGCAGCGGCATCACCTGCATCGATCCGCGCCTGCAGGCGAGTGGCGACAGATTCCCGAACGGCGGCAATGGCCCCTTCAGGCAGAATGTCAGCCAGACTGTCGGCCAGCTCTTCGGCATCCGTGATACCGCCAAGTTGCGCGCTCCATGCCCAGTCAAGCGCACTGACAAAATCCTGCGGCGCACCTTTGCCAGCCTCAAGCAGCAGCGCCAGATTATATTGCGCATCATGCTGGTGGTTTTCCGCCTGCAATGTGAAAAGCGTCATCGCATGCCGGAAATCCTTGTCCTTTACCGCTTTCACTGCCTCGTTGAATGTGGCGTCGCTGGCATCAATACTGTGGGAATCGGCAAATGACGGGGCGCCGGCAACAATCGCTGACGCCAAAAGAAGGGCCCAAAATCCTGTCTGGGCCTTTGTCAGTTCAATCATTCTATCGACCCGCCATCATCACCAGCTGCAGATACAGCACGCGCAGCCGGAAATTGGAATTCGGGCGTTTTTCGTAGACGACAATGCGTGGCCTGTCAGTGCCGGGCTTCTGGAATTCAATCGCCATATTTTCAGGAAGAATGATGCCTTCGGCTTCTAGTATTTTCTGCGGGTCGCGCGCAAACCCATCGGCAAATTCCTTGTCGATCCAGATCATCG
>NYYG01000066.1 GCA_002686685.1 SAR116 cluster bacterium
GCTCAGGAACGCTGCCGAGCCACGGACCTTGCCGCTGGCGGTCAGGCGGAAGCGTTTCTTCGCTCCGCTCTTGGTCTTCATCTTGGGCATTTCAACCTCACTGTTCAAAAGGTGGCCACCATGCCCCGCGCGGGGGGCGCCGCATCTGCGGCGGTGGCGGTCTGCCGGCCGGGCATGCCCCTGATGAACCGTATGGTTTTCAGGCCCGGACGCGACGGGTTACCGCGCGAGACCGTGGTTATAGGGCCACGCGCAGCGGGAATCAAGCGGATTTCGGGGAAAAATGCGGCCCCTAGCGCGGGGCCAGCACCATCACCATCTGGCGGCCNTCCATCTTTGGCATGGCCTCTACCTTGGCGATTTCGTCAGTCTCGTCCCGTACCCGGCTNAGCACATTGGCGCCAAGCTCCTGGTGGGCCATTTCACGACCGCGGAAACGCAGTGTCACCTTGACCTTGTCACCACTTGANAGGAACTTGTTCACATTGCGCATCTTGACCTGATAGTCATGTTCATCAATGTTCGGGCGGAACTTGATTTCCTTGACTTCGATGGTCTTCTGCTTCTTGCGTGCCTCATTGGCGCGCTTCTGCGCTTCATATTTGAATTTGCCGTAATCGAGGATCTTGCAAACCGGCGGTTCGGCATTGGGCTGAACCTCTACGAGGTCGAGGCCGAAATCGGCCGCCTTATCCATNGCGTCACGCGTATCGAGTACGCCGAGCTGGTTTCCATCCGGATCGATGCATCGTACCTTCGGCGATCTGATTGCGCCGTTGATACGCGGGCCGTCCTGTACGGGCGGCACGTTACTGTGGGGACGAGCTATCTAACTTCTCCTGTGTCTGTTGTGAGCTCTCGAAGCCATCGGCGGCCTTCCTCGCATGGAGGGACACCGCCACAATGAGCACTTTACTAACAAAAACGGCTCAATCTGGCTAGTCTCTTGGGAAATTGTTGCAATTTGTTCATTCCGCCGCGATGTCGACNCCGCGTGCCATNTCAGGTGGCAGGCTTTCGCCGCGCAGCTGGTCCAGCGCCTCTGNCATATCGATCACCTGCTGGTCATTCGATCCGAGGCGGCGCAAGGCCACGGTGCNGGCCTCTTCCTCGCGGCCGCCGACAGCCAGNATGAAAGGCACCTTGCTGACACTGTGTTCGCGCACCTTGTAGCTGATCTTCTCGTTGCGCAGATCGGTTTCCACNCGCAGGCCGCGCGCGGCCGCGGCATCAGCCACCTTCTGCGCATAATCATTGGCACTGTCGGTAATCGAGNCCACCACAACCTGCACCGGNGCCAGCCATGGCGGCATGCGGCCGGCAAACTGTTCNATAATGATGCCAATCCAGCGTTCCATNGATCCCAGAATGGCNCGATGCAGCATCACCGGACGGCGGCGNCTGCCATCNTCGGCAACATATTCGGCATCNAGCCGCTCGGGCAGNACGAAATCCACCTGCAGNGTGCCGCACTGCCAGTCACGGCCAATGGCATCCCGCAGCACGAATTCCAGNTTNGGCCCGTAAAAGGCCCCTTCACCCGGGTTCAGCGTGGTTTCCAGCCNGGCCGCCTTGGTGGCATCGGTCANCGCGCTTTCGGCGCGGTCCCATACATCATCCTCACCAGCGCGCACCTCGGGCCGGTCGGAAAATTTCACCCGCACCTCTTCAAAGCCGAAATCCGCATAAATGGACTGCAGCAAGGCACAGAATTTGACCGATTCAGCGGTGATCTGGTCCTCGGTACAGAAAATATGCGCATCATCCTGGGTAAAGGCCCGCACCCGCATGATCCCGTGCAGGGCACCCGACGGCTCGTTCCGGTGACAGGACCCGAATTCGGCCATCCGCAACGGCAGGTCNCGATAGGATTTGATNCCCTGGCGGAAAATCTGCACATGGCAGGGGCAGTTCATCGGCTTCAGCGCCAATGTGCGGTCATCCTCGGCATCGGCGGTAAACATGTTCTCGCGAAACTTGTCCCAATGCCCNGATGCCTCCCACAGGGCACGGTCAACCAGCTGCGGCGTCTTCACCTCGTCATAACCATCGCTTTCCAGCCGCCGGCGGACATAGGCCTCGATCTCGCGATACATNGTCCAGCCCTTGGGATGCCAGAACACCGATCCGACAGCCTCTTCCTGCAGATGGAAGAAGTTCAGCTGCTTGCCAAGCTTGCGGTGGTCCCGCTTTTCCGCCTCTTCCAGCATATGAAGATAGGCGTTCAGTTCCTTTTCGGTGCGCCAGGCGGTGCCATAGATCCGCTGCAGCATCGGCCGGCTGGAATCCCCGCGCCAGTAGGCACCGGCAAGGCTCATCAGCTTGAAGGCATGCCCCATGCGCCCGGTCGAGGCCAGATGCGGCCCNCGGCACAGGTCAATGAAATCACCCTGCTGGTAGAATGTCACTGTCTCGCCGGCAGGGATCGCCTCGACAAGTTCAATCTTGAAGGGCTCGTTCCGCTCACGGTAAAAAGCCACCGCCTCGTCACGGCTCCAGACATTGCGGATGATCGGCTCGTCACGATCCACAATGTCATGCATGCGCTTTTCAATGGCAGCCAGATCATCCTCGCCAAAGGCGGTCTCGCGATAGAAATCATAATAAAAGCCGTTTTCGATCGACGGCCCGATGGTGACCTGCGTTTCAGGATAGAGTTCCAGAACCGCCTCGGCCATCACATGCGCCGCATCATGGCGGATGGTTGCCAGGATGGCGTCGTCCTTGCTGGTGACCAGCGACAGCGCGGCGTCAGTCTCGATGACGCGGCCAATATCCCACTCATCGCCATCAACCACTGCCAGCATGGCTGCCTTGGCAAGGCCGGGCCCGATATCGGCAGCAACCTGCGCCGGGGTTACCGGCGCGTCATAGCTGCGTGTCGACCCGTCTGGAAGTGTTACCGTCGGCATGAAAACTGATCCCTGTTAAGGCCTGACATGGCGTCCAAGGCGGCAAAGTAGCTTCTGGCTTTGATAAACTCAAGGGGCGAGCAGGCTGGCAGGCGTTATTGTTCCCGCTGGCCGGCATATTTGTCCTTCAGAAGACGCCGGTAGATCTTCAGCGTCGACGCGCACATCTGCGCGACGGAAAAGCGCGCTTCGATATGGGCGCGCGTTTCAGCCGCCATTTTCTGGCGGGCAGCAGGCGTCATGTCCAGCGCCTGGGACAGGCACGCGGCAAGACTGTCTGCATCAACCGCCTTGGCCAGCCAGCCCGTCTTGCCATGGATGATGGATTCCGATGCGCCGCCATGGTCAAAGGCAACCGCCAGTCGGCCCATGGCCTGCGCTTCCAGCGCCACACGCCCAAAGGGTTCGGGCGTTACCGACGGCATCACCACAATATCAGCCGCCATCAGGGCCGCCGGCATATCATCCACCGATGGTGTCAGGCGGAAGCGGCCTTCCAGCCCCAGCTTCATACCGGTTTCGGTCAGGCGCTCGATAAAGGCACGTTTGCCGTCGGCTGCGCCCAGCAGGACACAATGGAACTGCCTGTCGGCGATTTTCGCCAATGCCCGCAGCAACACCTCCTGCCCTTTCCACGCCGTTGCGCGGGCCGGCAGCATGATGACCGGCTGATCCTCGGGAAGCGCGATGCTGTCGATAAACCGGATAATGCGGGCCTGCGGCACCGCGGCCGGATCAAATACGTCAATATCAACGCCGCGCTGGATCACCGAAAGGCGGTCACCCATATCACCNAACTGNGCCNTGATCTGTGACTCCACATANTNNGAAATGGCGATCACATGGTCGGNCGCNAGCAATTTNCNGTTAAAATAGCGTTTGGCAATATTGTGCGCCTGAAAGCGGCCATGNACCGTNCTNACATNCNGCAGGCCGAGCGCCCGCGCTGCCGGCAATGACACCAGCGCCGGCATGCGTGACCTGACATGCACGAGATCCGCCTGTTCGCTTTTCAGAAGCGCACGAAGGCGGCCTCTTGTGCCGGACCAGCTNAGCGGATTCTTACTGCCAACGGGCAACGTGTGATGCGTGGCGCCAATCCGCTGCAAGTGCCTGACCATTGGCCCGCCGCCCGATACCACAATGGCNCGCCCGCCNGCATCGATGATGGCCTGCGCCATTTCCAGTGTGCCGCGTTCCACCCCGCCGCGTACCAGCTGTGGCAATAGCTGCACAATCACCGGTGTCGCCTTGTCGCGACAATGCGATTTGACGAAAGGAACAATCGGATTGCTGATGGTCGATCTGGGTGACGTCATGGAATAGGCATGTCCGACAAAGGCTGTTACGCTGGTCAGGTCTTAGCGCATATAACGATCACAAGAAAGGCTGCACCGCGGTCTTCAGACAATTTTCAGGCCACGCTTTTCAGATCGCGCTTTTCAGGCCACGCTGTTTTCCCCAACACCCGTCTGCACAGGAACGCAACATGTCCACACCTGATTTTCTGACTATAGCCAACGCGTCACGCATCGCCTACCGCCGACTGGATGCTGCCGATGGCGGGGATGCGGGCGCTGACGGGCCCGGCATTGTCTTTCTGATCGGCCACGGATCGGATATGGACGGCACAAAGGCGCTGGCCTGCGAAGACTGGGCCCGACGGAACGGGCGCGCCTGCCTGCGGTTTGATTATTCCGGCCATGGCCTGTCCAGCGGTGATTTCCTTGATGGCAATATCTCCAGCTGGACCGCGGATTGCCTCGCCGTTCTGGATGCGCTGACCACCGGCCCGCAGATTCTTGTCGG
This sequence comes from SAR116 cluster bacterium, assembly GCA_002686685.1. Lineage (GTDB taxonomy): Bacteria > Pseudomonadota > Alphaproteobacteria > Puniceispirillales > Puniceispirillaceae > UBA8309. Next base: position 4,722 of record NYYG01000066.1, read on the forward strand.
CTCATCACTTGGCGGCTGGCTGATGTTGAATGTGGCGCTGGCGCGCCCGGATCGTGTCGCCGGACTGATTGGCATCGCTGCCGCGCCGGACTTTACCGAAGATCTGTTATGGGCTGCATTCACGGATGACCAGCGGCGTCAGATCGAGGCAGAGGGCAGGATCGCCCTCCCCAACCCCTATTCCGATGAACCGGTGATTTATCCGTGGCACCTGATTACGGACGGGCGTCACAATCTGCGGCTTCGGGGCGGGCTGGACATTACCTGTCCGGTGCATCTTCTGCATGGCATGCAGGATGCGGAGGTGCCGTGGCAGACAGCCACCGCAACCGCCGCAGCGCTGGCAAGTGATGACGTCGAGGTAACGCTGGTCAAAGAAGCCGGCCACCGCTTTTCCGAGCCGGACGAGATCGCGCGGCTTGTCGCGGCGCTGGACAGGATGACCGCAAAGACAGGCTAGAAATCAAGATCGGTGTAATGCGGCGCGGCGGTGATGCCGACCACACCATCTTTCAGCAGGTCCCGAAAGGCGGGCCGTGATTTGATCTTGGCGTACCAGTTCTTTGCCTCGGGATGGCGTGACCAGTCGATATCACCAAAGAAATCAGTGACCGACAGATGCGCTGCGGCCGACAGATCGGCAAGCGACATCGCCTTGCCGGCAAGCCAGTTGCCCTGCTCTGCCAGCCAGTCGATATAGTCCAGATGGATGTTCAGGTTCGACAGTGCCGCACGCATCACTTCGGATGACGGGTTGCCTGCATTCGCAACACGTTTGACATAGCGCTCATTCAACAGCGGGTTGCCGACCTCGGCCACAAATTTCGTCTCGAACCAGTGGGTGAGCCGGCGGATTTCGGCACGCTCTGCCGCACTGCCCCAGATGAGGCTTGTTGCGGTATCCTCTGTCTCTTCCAGAAACTCTGCAATCACCAGNCTNCCAGCCAGCACGATACCATCTTCGGTGACAAGCACAGGCACATCACCGGCCGGGTTCATGGCCAGAAACTCGTCATGCCGTTCCCACGGTGATTCCAGCTTNGGCATGAACACAAGGCCACGTTCAGCAAGCATCAGACGCGCCGTTCGGGACGCCGCGTAAAGAGGGTGGTGATGGAGGGTCCTCATGAAGACATTCCTGCTACTTTATCTCGGCATCCGGGACAGTGCGATGGTACCGGCAGCCACGATGAAAATCCATAGGCAGATCGTCCACCATGCGCTAGGGCGACAGCGCACGCACCGGCAGTGGTCCGGATGGCAGCGATGCCAGCGCGCCTTTTNCAAGCTCGAAGAATTGCAGCCGTTCAGGCTCGATGAAACCGGGCCAGTCGATGCCATAGGGTGCCGCCGGTACAAAGCCGAATTTCGGATAGTAATCCACTTCGCCGGATACAAGGATCAGCCGCCAGGGGCCGGCGGCCGCCCGCCGCAGCGAGTCTTCGATCAGCTGCCGGCCATACCCCTTGCCCCGCAGGCCGGGGCGAACGGNCAGCGGCCCCAGCAGAAGGATTGCCTCGTCGCCAAGCCGCACTTCCCAATAGCGCAGTGAACCAACAGGTTCATCNCCATCACGAATGACAAGGCACATGTCGGGCACTGGCGGGCCCGGGCGCAGTTGCCATACCGAACGGCTATGGCGCGCCGGACCAAAGGCCTCGGCCATCAGCGTGTCTATGGCCGGAAGATCGGCATCGCTCTGGAGAGAAATAGCGGGCATCAGGTCGACTTAANCGAAATAACCGGACCAGACAATACGCATTGAAAGCAATGCGGCCGGCGGATGCGGTCAGGCTGACGCGTCACCACCCGCCTGCGCGGCATCATCCTCGGCAAGGGGCATCTCCAGCCGGGCGACGATTTCGGTCGGAACCACCTGCCAGAATTTACCAATCTCGACATCCCATTCATTGAGCAGGCGTGCCGCAAGTGCCGAATCCGTGGCCGCGGCATGCGCCTCGACCAGCGATTTCAGCTCGGCTTCCCAATGGGCTGTCCCGATCCGCATCACCTCGAGGCTGGCCGGGTTCACCCGCGCCGGGAACAGATTGTCAGGGTCGTAGATGAAGGCCATGCCACCGGTCATACCGGCACCAAAATTCTCGCCTGTCTCACCAAGAATGACAACGCGCCCGCCAGTCATATATTCACAGGCATTCGTGCCGGCCCCTTCGACCACCGCAGTGGCGCCGGAATTNCGGACACATAGCCGCTCGCCTGCCTGNCCGGCAGCAAACATCTGCCCCGAGGTGGCACCATAAAGGACCGTATTGCCGATGATGGTATTCTCATGCGCCACAAATGCCGCCGATGCCGAAGGCCGCACGATGATCGTACCGCCGGACAGGCCCTTGCCGACATAATCATTGGCATCACCAATCACTTCCAGCCGCAATCCCTGCGTGGCAAACGCCCCCAGTGACTGGCCTGCGGTGCCCCGCAACCGGACCGAGATATGATTTTCACGCAGGCCGGTCATGCCGAATTTGCGCACAATATGCGAGGACAGGCGCGTGCCGATGGCGCGCTGGGTATTCTCGACATTGTAGGACAGCTGCATTTTCGAACCGAACTGCAGCGCGGTGGCGGCGTCGCGGACCATCAATGCATCCAGCGTATCGGGAACCGGCTCCCGGTCACGCTCGCGCGGGCTGCCTGCTTCGCCATCCCGCTCTGCCTGTACCAGAATCGGGTTCAGGTCGAGATCATCCAGCGCGGCATCACCACGGCTGACCTGGGTCAACAGGTCAGTGCGGCCGATCACCTCTTCCAAAGCGCTGAAACCAAGGCCTGCCAGAATCTCGCGGACTTCCTCGGCAAGATGCGTAAAGAGCTGCACCACCTTTTCGGGCGTGCCCTCAAACTTGGCGCGCAGGTCGTCGCGCTGCGTACAGACGCCGACAGGGCAGGTGTTGGAATGGCACTGGCGAACCATGATGCATCCCATGGCAATCAGCGCCGATGTGCCAATCCCGTATTCATCCGCACCAAGCATCGCCGCCATGACAATATCACGGCCCGTCTTCAGGCCACCATCGGTGCGCAGAACAACCTTGTTGCGCAGATCGTTCATGCACAGCACCTGATGCACTTCGGACAGGCCCATTTCCCATGGCAGACCGGCATGTTTGATCGATGATTGCGGGCTGGCCCCGGTGCCACCACCATGGCCGGACACCAGAATGGCATCAGCCTTTGCCTTGGCCACACCGGCGGCAATTGTGCCAATGCCGGTAGATGCCACCAGCTTTACACAGACCTTTGCATCCGGGTTGATCTGCTTGAGGTCATAGATCAGCTGCGCCAGATCCTCGATTGAATAGATATCATGATGCGGCGGCGGCGAGATCAGCGTCACACCAGGGGTTGAATGGCGCAGACGCGCGATCAGGCTGTCCACCTTGATCCCCGGCAGCTGTCCGCCTTCGCCCGGCTTGGCGCCCTGCGCCACCTTGATTTCGATTTCCTTGCAGTTGTTCAGATATTCCGCGGTGACGCCAAAGCGACCGGACGCGATCTGCTTGATTGCGCTGGAGGGGTTGTCACCATTTTCACGCAGCTGGAATCGGGCCGGGTCTTCACCCCCCTCGCCTGAATCCGACTTTGCGCCAATCCGGTTCATCGCAATCGATAGCGTCTCATGCGCTTCGGGGCTGAGCGCGCCAAGCGAAATGCCGGGCGAAACAAGCCGTTTGCGAATACGGGTGATGGATTCAACATCCTCAAGCTTCACGGCGTCGCGGCCGGTCTTGAAATCCATAAGGTCACGCAGATTGACCGGCCCCTGGCTGCCGACAAGCGCTGAATATTTCTTCCAGCTTTCATAGGACCCGGTATCGCAGGCATGCTGCATCGCATGGATCAGCTGGCCATCAAAAGCATGGCGTTCACCCGACCGGCGATAGCGGAAAAAGCCGCCAACCGGCAGGATGGCATCCGCTGCCGCAAAGGCCTTGCGGTGCATGTCGGTAACGCGCGTCGCGATACCGGTCAGGCCGAGGCCGGAAATACGTGATGACATCGGCGGG
>NYYG01000067.1 GCA_002686685.1 SAR116 cluster bacterium
TTGAGGATGGCTATGCGCAGGCGCGTATCTGCGCCATCAACCTGATCGCCAATCTGAAAGTCGCATGTGACGGCAATCTGGATCGGGTGACACGCGTTGTCAAGCTGGGGGCCTTTGTCGCCTCGGCTGATGATTTCAACAGCCAGCCGCCGGTTGTCAACGGTGCCTCGGATCTGATGGTCGAGGCCTTTGGCGATGCCGGCCGGCATGCCCGCTTTGCCGTCGGCACCAACGCCCTGCCGCTGGGATGCCTGGTGGAAGTTGACGGCGTTTTCGAGATTGACGGCTAAAGGTCGCACCTGCCGCCAAAAGCCCCGCCAAAATGCGCCCGGCCCCTTGCGGGGGCCGGCGGTGCGCGCCATCTTTCAGGCATGGATGGCGATGCCCTTACCCTTGATCTTGCGCCCGCGATAAACAGCATTCCCGCCGCGGACTGGGATGCCGTTGCCGGCAGCGCAAACCCCTTTGTCAGCTACGGCTTTCTGGCCGCGCTTGAGGATGGGCAGGCCACCGGCGGCGATACCGGCTGGGAGGCGATGCATCTTGTCCTGCGCGATGCGGACGGACGACTAGTCGGGGCGATGCCGCATTATCTGAAACATCATTCTTATGGCGAATATATTTTTGACCATAGCTGGGCCAACGCCTTAATGCAGGCGGGCGGCACTTATTACCCGAAAATGCTGTCGGCCGTGCCCTTTACCCCGGCCACCGGGCCGCGCTTTCTGGTGGGGGATGTGCCGGCCGATCGCGCCGCGCAGCTGCGCCACGCGCTGGCAGACGGGATGGTGCAGTATCTGGACCGGCTGCAGCTGTCATCCGCGCATATCAATTTCCTGCCGGAAGCCGATATAGCACCGCTTGCCGCGCAGGGCTGGATGATCCGCTCATCCATCCAGTTCCACTGGAAAAATGACGGCTATCGGGATTTTGATGACTTTCTGGCAGCGCTGTCATCGCGCAAACGCAAGAATATCCGCAAGGAACGCCGCATGGTTGCGGATGCGGGTGTGCGGCTGTTGCGGCTGACCGGCGATGATATCACCGCGGCGCATATTGACGATTTCTACCGCTTTTACCTGTCGACCATCGACCGCAAATGGGGCGGCGCCTATCTGACCCGCGAGGTGTTCCATCATCTGCATGCCAGCATGGCGGACCGGATCCTGCTGGTCATGGCGGAATATGACGGGCGGATCATCGGCGGCGCGCTGAACTTCATTGGCAGCGATACGCTGTTCGGGCGCAATTGGGGGGCTGATCTTGATATACCCTGCCTGCATTTCGAGGCCTGTTACTATCAGGCCATCGAATTTGCCATCGAAGGCGGGCTGGCGCAGGTCGAGGCCGGCGCNCAGGGCTTTCACAAGGTGCAGCGCGGCTATATGCCGGCCACCACCTATTCCGCGCACTGGGTNGCGCATGACGGGTTCCGTGCTGCCATCGAACGGTTTCTGGCGGCAGAACGCAGCGGCATCGATGCGGAAATCAACAATATCGAAATCGGGGCAAACCCGTTCAAAAAAGGGTNACGGGTTACGCGCCNCTATTTCAGAACAGCGGCCTTGATCTCGGCAATATCGGTCTTGACCGTCGCCATGTCGGCTTTCAGAACCGCCACATCCGTCTTCCGAACCGCCACATCCGTCTTCAGGCCAGACATATCACCTTTCAGGCCAAGCACATCGACTTCCAGCGATTTGACATCGCGGCTGATCGTTGCCNCCCANCAGATGGCGACGCCANTAAANGCAATCGCAGGCCAGACCCGTGCCAGATCATGCAGCATATCCATCAGGCGCATNTCCCCCGGTTTCGAAATCAGGGNACCAGTATGGGGGNANNNNGGCGCAATGTCAACGAGGNGCGCAAATTAGCNNTTATTAATCAATAGCTTAGTGCNCNNCNCACTGCGNNGGCTTGAGTNTTTCTTTACTGCTCTTCGGGTGCCGGCAGGGCCGTCCGCTTGCCGGGAAGTGCGCGCGGTGCGGGTGCCTTGCCCCGGACCACCAGCTTGCCATCCTCGACATCGACAAAGGCCAGACCGCCGCCGGTCAGTTCGCCAAACAGCAACATGTCGGCAAGCGGCTTCTTGATATGTTCCTGCACCACCCGCGCCAGAGGGCGCGCGCCGTAATTGCGGTCATAGCCGCGTTCAACCAGCCAGTCACGCGCCGCGTCCGACAGCTCGATCTCGACATTGCGATCCGCCAGCTGGGCGTCCAGCTGCATGACGAATTTGTCGACGACAAGCCGGATCACATCGGTGCCAAGCGGTGCGAACGGAATGATGGCATCCAGCCGGTTGCGGAATTCCGGCGTGAACATCCGTTCAATCGCCTCGGCATCCGCACCCTCGCGGTTGTCGCGGTTAAAGCCGATGGCTTTCTTCGACAATTCCTGCGCGCCGGCATTGGTGGTCATGATCAGGATGACATTACGGAAATCGACAATCTTGCCGTTATTATCCGTCAGCTTGCCATGATCCATCACCTGCAAGAGGATGTTGAACAGGTCAGGATGCGCCTTTTCGATCTCGTCCAGCAGCAGCACCGCATGCGGTGTCTGGTCCACGGCATCTGTCAGCAAGCCGCCCTGGTCAAACCCGACATAGCCGGGCGGTGCGCCGATCAGCCGTGATACGGTATGGCGTTCCATATATTCCGACATGTCAAAGCGCATCAGCTTGATGCCAAGCGCCTCGGCCAGCTGGCGGGCAACCTCGGTCTTGCCGACCCCGGTCGGGCCGGAGAACAGGTAATTGCCAACCGGCTTTTCCGGCTCGCGCAGACCGGCACGTGACAATTTGATGGCGGACGCCAGCGCGGTGATCGCCGCGTCCTGGCCGAATACCAGCCGCTTCAGATCATCTTCCAGCGACGCCAGCGCCACCTTGTCATCACGGCTGACATGTTTCGGCGGGATGCGCGCCATGGTGGCGACGGTCGCCTCCACCTCTTTCTGGCCGATGGTNACCTTGCGCCGTGATGGCGGCAGCAGGTTCTGCGCCGCGGCCGCCTCGTCAATCACGTCAATCGCCTTGTCCGGCAGCTTGCGGTCATTGATATAGCGTGCCGACAGGTCGACCGCTGTTTTCAGCGCCGCACTTGTAAAGCGTACCTTGTGGTGTTCCTCATAGCGTGGCTTCAGACCGGCAAGGATCTTGATGGTGTCAGCGATGCTTGGCTCGTTCACATCGATTTTCTGGAACCGGCGGACAAGCGCCCGGTCCTTTTCGAAATAGCCGCGATATTCCTTGTAGGTGGTCGAGCCGATACAGCGCAGCGTGCCTTCCTGCAATGCCGGCTTTAACAGGTTCGAGGCATCCATCGCCCCGCCCGATGTGGCNCCGGCACCGATCACCGTATGAATCTCGTCAATGAACAGGATGGCGTTGTCGTCATCCTGCACGGCCTTGACCACCGCTTTCAGACGTTCCTCGAAATCGCCGCGATAACGCGTGCCGGCCAGCAGCTGGCCCATATCAAGCGCATAGATCACGGCGCTGGACAGCACCGGCGGCACCTCGCCATTATGAATACGCAGCGCCAGACCCTCGGCAATGGCCGTCTTGCCAACACCCGGGTCGCCGACATAGAGCGGGTTGTTCTTGGTCCGGCGGCACAGTACCTGCACCGTCCGGTCAACTTCGCGGTCGCGGCCGATCAGCGGATCAATACGGCCGGCGGCGGCCTTGGCGATCAGGTCAACCGCATATTGGCTGAGCGGATCGGTGCCCTCGGCGCTCTCGGCTTCGGTGGTCTCGCTTTCCTCGGCCGCACGGCTGCCCGCATTCTCGGCGCCATGGCTGATATAGGTAACGGCATCAAGGCGCGTCATGTTCAGCGACTTGAGGAACCAGACAGCATGGGATTCGCGTTCCGAGAAAATGGCGACCAGCACATTGGCCCCGGTGGCGACCTCGCGCCCGGATGACTGGGTGTGAATGATCGAGCGCTGGATCACCCGCTGAAAGCTTGCCGTCGGCTGCACATCTGCGCCGCTGTTCGGGTTCATGATCGAGGTCAGCTCTGTCTCGATATAATCCAGCAGGCGGGCACGCAATTCGTCGATATCCACCTTGCAGGCCGACAAGACCTCAAGCGCGTCACTATCCTCGACCAGCGCCAGCAGCAGATGTTCCAGCGTCGCAAACTCGTGGTTGCGATCGGTGGCATTGCTCATTGCACGGCGCAGCGTTTCTTCGAGTTCACGTGATAACATACCGTTCAGTCCTTTTCGATCTGCAGCTGCAGGGGATGTTCATTCTGGCGTGCGTAATCCATGACCTGGGTGGCCTTCGCCTCGGCCACCTCATAGCTGTAGACGCCGCATACGCCGACGCCGCGCTGATGCACATTCAGCATGATGGCGGTGGCCTGATCGCTGCTCATGCTGAAAAAGCGCTGCAGCACATAGACCACGAATTCCATTGGTGTGTAGTCATCATTCAGCATGATGACCTTGTACATGGACGGCTTCTTTGTGCGCGGACGCGTCTCCAGCACGACCTGTGACTGGCCATTGCCGTCATCTGTCTTTTTGTCAGCCATGGCGTTTCATTCAGTCCCGAACACATGGAAATCAATCATTGGTGCGGTGATATTGTTCAAGAAATAACCCCTTAACGCAACACCGCCGATACCGCTTTTGCCGTCACTTTTGCCGGTAACAAACCGCCCGACACTATGGATATTGGCATTTTCGCTGCAGGCCAAAAGGCCAGCAGGCAAAAAATATCAAACTGCGGCAATTTGCCGACACNNCTGNTACGNACCGGCAGGGCGAACAGCAACAATCGCCCTTTGAAGATCGGCCGGGCCAGGCCTTTGATTCGCCTTTTTTGCACGCCATGCTGCGCTGGCAGGGCAGGTGACCTTGCGGTTGATCGGGGCGTTAATTTCTCTATGATGCGAAGGGGTTTGAAGAACGTGTTGTTTGTCTTCTGGAGGCCGATGAATGCCGCTGCGCACAAGGACAGTTTTTGACAGTTTTGTCAGCGCTGTCAGGCCATCTGTCGCCGCTGTCCCGCGCTTTCCCAAAATGGCAATTCCGGCCCGGCTGTTTGCAGTTTTTCTGATCATTGGCGGCCTTGCCATGATGCAGGCAACCCCGGCCAGCGCCGCCAAATATGCGGCCATTGTCATCGAGGAACATAGCGGGCGCGTGCTGTTNGCACGCAATGCCGACCAGGCGCGTTATCCGGCGTCGCTGACCAAGATCATGACGCTCTATCTGCTGTTTGAAGAGCTGGAAGCGCGGCGGCTGACCATGGACACAAGGATGCGGGTATCGCGCACGGCAGCGGGCCGGTCCCCGTCAAAACTCTACCTNAAGACTGGCCAGACTGTAACGGTGCGCGATGCCATCTATGCGCTGATCACGAAATCGGCGAATGATGTTGCCACGGTGGTGGCCGAACATCTGTCCGGTACCGAGCGGGAATTTGGCAAACGCATGACACGCAAGGCCAGTGCCCTTGGCATGAACCGCACCACCTTTCGCAACGCGTCCGGCCTGCCGCACAGCAAGCAGAAATCCACCGCGCGCGACATGGCCCGGCTTGGCATCGCCATTCGGCGCGACTTTCCGCAATATTTCGGCTTTTTTTCCACCACATCCTTTCGCTGGAAGGGGAAACGGTTTGGAAACCACAACAAGCTGCTCAGCAAATATGACGGCACTGACGGCATCAAGACCGGCTATATCAATGCATCCGGATTCAATCTTGTAGCGACAGTAGAGCGGCATGGCGTGCGCCTTGTCGGGGTTGTGTTTGGCGGCCGAAGCGGCAAAAGCCGCGATGCCCATATGGTGCAGATCCTGGACAAATCCTTCAAACGCGCCAAGCCGGCCGATATCCATACCCAGCTTGCCGATACCGGATCGCGCATAAGGGTGGTCCCGAAATCATTGCCGACCCCGCTAACGGCACCTGGCACGCTGCCGGTGGCACCGCCCCCGCGCAGCAGCAGAACCGGCAGCATCGATGTGGCGCTGGGGGGCGAGGCCGCCTATCTCGACGGCGATGACCCGGCAACCGCAGCCAGCGCGGCCACGCCAACGAGATGGAGCGTTCAGGTTGGCAGCTTTGCGCGGCGGGTCAACGCCCACAAGGCTGCGGCAACGGCGCGGCGAACAGCGCGTTCCGTGCTTGGCGCGATACCCGCACGGCTGACCATGGTCACGCGTGGCAATATTCCGCTCTGGCGGGTCCGCTTTCACAATCTTGATGAAACACAGGCACGGACAGCCTGCGCCGTGCTGTTCGCCGAAGGGCGGCCTTGTGTGGCCATTGCCGAGACGGGCTAGCCGGTTACCCCGCACCATCCCCGCAATCGGCAAGACAGCGTGCCATCATCTCGCGCAGAATTTTCGACGCCACCATCGCAGTCACGCCGTTCAGGTCACGGTCAGGATTCAACTCGACCAGATCGCCGCCAATCATCCAGCCATCAGACTTGCGGCTGCCAGAATTACGGCCAAAATTCTGGATGATGTGCAACACATCGCGCACCGACAGGCCGCCCGGCTCGTGATGTGACACCCCCGGCGCAAAGGCCGGGTCCAGCACATCCAGATCAATGGTCAGATAGACCGGTCCCGATATCGCAATATCTGCAATATCGACGCCATGCCGCATTTCATGGCAGTCAACGCCAAAACGCGTCACCTGCGCGCGCTGATGATCATTCAGGGTGCGGATACCAACCTGAACCAGACGGTCAACACAGCCGCTTTCCATGATGCGCGCAAAGGGCGAGGCATGGCTGAACCGGTTATCCTCCATATTGTCATACAGGTCCGGATGGGCATCGAGATGCAGGATTGTCAGCTTTGGATGATGCGCCGCATGCGCCCGCACCGCCGGCCATGTCACCGAATGATCACCGCCAAGGCTGATAACCGCCTGCCCGCGCGCCAGCACCGCCGACACACCGTCATGAATGGCATCATGGGCGGCCTGACCCGACAGACCGGACAGGGGCAGATCACCAGCATCCTGCCACAGCCCGGCAACACCAAGATCGGTGCCGGTTTCGGCAAACATATTTGCCGATGGTGACACCAGTGCCTGACGGATCAGCGGTGGTGCCAGCGCCGGCCCGCGCAGAAAGGTCGAATTGTCATCCTGCGGCAGGCCCAGCAGCGCAAGCCGCGCCATCGCTGTTTCACCAATGTCCGTCATCCTGTCACCCCTGTTCTTTCCCGGATCACACCTTGCCATCTTGCGGGGTGTCAAGATCGGGCAGATCATCCGGCATCACCGGCCCCCAGGACGGATGGTCATGCCGAAAAATCTGTCCGGCCACCACCAGCATGTCGCTGTCATCAAACGCCCCCGGCGCAATGCTGATCTGATCGCGCCCGTCACGCCTGTAGAACATCTGCGCCCCGCAATCCGCGCAGAACCCGCGTTCGGCCCAGGACGAGCTGCGGTACCAGCGCGGCCGCGCTGTCCCCAGATAGGTCAGGTGATCCAACATCGCCGCACTTGCCCCCCAGCTGGTGCCGGACAGTTTCAGGCAGTCACTGCAATGGCACATCAGGATCTGCCGCAGCGGTCCTTTCACGCGAAAACGGATCGCGCCACAATGGCAGCCACCGTCAAAATTCCGGTCTTCTGTTCCTGTGATAACTGCATCCATCTGGCACCTCCGCCCTGCTTGCTGGCAGCAGGGTACACGCAGCAGGGACCGGCTGGCCAGACCTAGCGGAAATCACGGCTGCGCATACGTGTGCCACGCTGGTTGCGGCCCGCCTCGGCATCCAGATGACCCAGGAACCCGTTCAGGTTGAACAGTGACTCGGCAATGAAATGCAGCACTGCCTTTTCCCGCTGTATCCGCCCGACAACCCCGAGAATCTGTGACCGCAGCATGGCGTCACGATAGGTCTCGGTCAGCTTTGGCCAGATGATCACATTCAGCGAATGCAGCCCGTCCTCGAGCGTCAGAAACACCGTTCCCTTGGCGGTGCCGGGACGCTGGCGCATGGTCACAAGCCCGGCCAGTCGCAATCGCTGGCCGTCAGGCGCATCAAAGGCAACAGCACAGCTTTTCCAGCCAGCGGCCGCCAGCGGGTCGGCCAGAAGCGTCATCGGATGCGCTTTCAGTGACAGCCCGAGGCTGCGATAATCGGCCGCCACATCCTCGCCCGGCCGGGCGGCAGGCAGGGCCACCGCCGCCTCGCTGCCAGACAGGTCATGATGGTGGCGTGTGGCATGGGCGAATAACGGCAATTCATGCCAACGCTGCCTGGCAAGCGCCCTTACCTCCCACAACGCCTTTCGCCGGTTCAGCCCAAGGCTGTTGAAACCGTCGGCCCTGGCGATTGCTTCCAGCGCCTTTGCCGAAATATCGGCCCGCCGCATGATATCCGCCAGCCCGTCATAGCCATCGGCGCGGCTGGCCACAATGCGCGTGCCTTCAGTCTCGGCAAGTCCCTTGACCAGCCGCAGCCCCAGCCGCAGCGCATGGCGTGCATCATGATTGTCCGGATCGGGCTCCAGCGTGCTGTCCCAATGCGAATGCATCACATCGGTCGGGCGCACGCAAATGCCACTGCGCCGTGCCTCGGCCACCAGCTGCGATGCGGAATAAAACCCCATCGGCTGGGCATTCAGCAACGCACAGATGAATACATCGGGATAATGCCGCTTGATCCATGCGGACACATAGACAAGCAGGGCAAAGCTGGCCGCATGCGATTCCGGAAAACCATAGGTGCCGAACCCCTCAATCTGGCGAAAACAGCGCTCGGCAAAATCCGCATCATAGCCGCGTTCGATCATCCCGCGGATCATCTTGTCGTGGAACTTGCTGACATCACCATGCTTTTTGAAAGTGGCCATGGCACGGCGCAGCTGGTCCGCCTCGCTACCGGCAAAACCGGCACCGACGATAGCAATCTGCATCGCCTGTTCCTGAAACAGCGGCACCCCCAATGTCCGCTCCAAAACATTGCGCAGCGCTTCTGACGGGTAAGTGACCTTTTCCAGACCAGCCCGGCGGCGCAGATAGGGATGCACCATATCGCCCTGAATCGGCCCTGGCCGGACAATCGCCACCTGCACAACAAGATCATGAAAACAGCGCGGCTGCAGGCGCGGCAGCATCGCCATCTGGGCGCGTGATTCCACCTGAAAAACGCCGACCGATTTGCCTTCGCACAGCATGTCATAGGTTGCCGCATCCTCGGGCGGCACCGCGGCCAGCGTCAGCGGCCGGTTATAATGCTGCGTCAGCAGGCCGAAGGCACGACGGATACAGCTCAGCATGCCAAGTGCCAGCACATCGACCTTCAGCAGGCCCAGCGCATCAAGATCATCCTTGTCCCATTCGATCACGGTGCGGCCTTCCATCGCCGCCGGGCTGATCGGGCACAGATGGTCCAGCCGCCCGCGGGTGATGACAAAACCGCCAACATGCTGCGAAAGATGTCGTGGAAAGCGGCTGATATCACGCACCAGGCGGCGCACCAGTGCGATGCGGCGATCCGCCGGGTCGATACCGACAGCCTGCAGGGCTGCATCATCCGGACCGCCCGCCTCGCGCCCCCAGCTCTGCCCCGACAGCGCCGCCTGCACATCACTGCTCAGACCGAACACCTTGGCCACCTCGCGCAAGGCACTGCGCGACCGGTAGGTGATCACCGCAGCGGTCAGCCCGGCGCGGGTCCGCCCGTATTTGGCATAGATATACTGGATGACCTCCTCGCGGCGTTCATGTTCAAAATCAACATCAATGTCGGGTGGTTCGCCGCGTGCCTCGCTGATGAAACGTTCAAACAGCGGCTGCGAACGGTCCGGATCAACCGAGGTGATGCCAAGGCAATAGCAGACGGCGGAATTGGCCGCCGAACCGCGCCCCTGGCACAGGATGCCGCGGCTGCGGGCAAAACGGACGATATCAAACACAGTCAGGAAATACGGGGCAAACGCCATTTTCGCAATCAGCTGCAATTCACGCTGCAGATAGGCCCCGACCTTTTCCGGAACACCGTCGGGATAGCGGTCCCGCGCGCCGTTCCATGTCTGGTATGTCAGCTCGTCCATGGCATCACGCCCGCCGGGTGCCACCTCGGTCGGATATTCATAGGACAGCTCGTCCATGCTGAACGCGCAGGCGCTGGCCAGCCTGTCGGCATTTGCCAGCGCATCGGGCCAATGCCGCCAGCGACGGGCCATTTCATCCGGGGCCAGCACCTGGCGTTCGGCATTGCGCGACAACAGCGCACCGGCATTGTCCAGCCGCTGCCCTTCACGGATACAGGCCAGCACATCGGCAAGCGGACGGCGCGCCGGATCGTGATACAGCGCGTCCCCCACCGCGGTCAGCGGCAGCTTCTGTGATGCCGCCATTTCGGCCAGTATCGCCAGGCGTGCCTCATCGCCCCCATCACGATAGAGGGCCGCCCCGACAAATACGGACGCGGTGACGATTTCACGGATCCGGCCAAGCTGGGTGGCATGCGCCGCATCGGGATGACTTGGCGGCATGACCAGCAGCCTGGTGCCGGACGTCACCCGGGCCAGATCAGCAAGATACAGGACCGGCGCACCCTTGCTGCCGCGCATATTTGCCTCGCTCAGCAGGACAGACAATGCCTCATAACCGGCCCGGTCGGTCGGGTGGGCAATGATATCCGGCCCGTCGACAGGGCGCAGGCGCGCCCCGACAACAAGACCGATGCCGGCATCGCGCGCGGCCACATGCGCACGCACAATCCCGGCAAGGGAATTCACATCGGCAATCCCCACGGCCTGCCAGCCAAGTGCCGCTGCCGCCTCAACCATCTCGGCCGGGTGTGACGCCCCGGTCAGGAAGGTGAAATTGCTATAGCAGCCAAGCAGCGCCGCCGGCCCGGATGGCGCGGCGGATGGCAAGCCGGATGGCGGGCCTTTTTTTGACATAGCCCCGCCCATCAGGCGAAGAAGCCGTGCAGGAACCAGCCAGGGTCTTCACCGCGTTCCGGCAAGCCCTCGCGATAGACCCAGAAACGCGCACCCGCTTCATCCTGAAGACGGAAATAGTCGCGTGTCCTTGTGCCGGCGGCGGCATGCCACCATTGCGGGGCAATGCGTTCAGGCCCGCTGGCGCGTGTCACCCTGTGGGTGCGTTTCTGCCAGACAAACTGCGCGGGTGGATGATCAGGCAGCAGCGCCACAACTGCCAGTTTCTGCGGCACCCCCAGCAGCCGGACCGGCCGCGGTGCGGCCGTCAGGCTTTGCGGGGCATGAGTCATCACATCCTCAAACCCGGCATGTTCCATATCGGCATAGGCGGCATATTGCGCTGTCTCGGGCTGCCAGCAGGCACGCGCCCGCAAATGCAGCACCGCACCATAGCCAAGCCGCGCCACCAGCCGGTCAACAAGGCTGGCATATGTTTCACTTGCCGAGATACCTTCATCAAAACGGGCCGCCACCGGGGCCTGCGGGCTGCAGTCATGGGCTTCCAGCCACATCCGTTCAAGCCCGAATTCGGGATCAATGGTTTGCGCGGCACCGGTCAGCAACCGGCGAAAGGCACCGCTGTCACGGCTGGGACGCGAAAAATGCACATCGCGTCCCCGCACCATATTGTCAACACGCTGCCAGCCAAGTTGCAGGCGGCGCGTCGCCAGCCCCTGCTGCTGCAGAATGGCTGTCATCTCGTCGGCAAGGCTGATGGCAAGTGCGTGAATATCGTCGGGGGCGGCCACCGGTTCGGCGAACTGGCGCATGGCCACACGCGGACGCGCCGGTTGCAGCGGTGCAAAGCTTTCATTCACATGCCCCAGTGCCGCATCCAGCTGATAGGTGACCGCCTGCCCGAACCGGGCTGCCAGCGGGGCCCGTGCCATGCCCAGGATATCGCCTATATGACGCAACCCCGAGGCCGCCATTGCCGTGCAGATGGTGCCGTCAAGGCGCAAGGCCGCCAAGGGCAGCCCGGCCATCAGGCTGGCCAGCTGGCGTGCGGACGGCGTTGCAGAACGGGTACATCCGTAACGCCGGGCCGCCGGGGCATAGCGGGCCAGCCCCCAGGCCGCCCCGCATGTCGGGGCGACGGCCAGCCTTGCTGTCAGACCGGCACGGCGTAACCGGCGCGCCATATCAGCCAGCAGCGGACGGATCCCCCCCTGCAGATGTGCGGCCCCGGCAACATCCAGCCAGATGCCATTGCCATCATGCGCGATACTGGCACCAGCGCCCACCATATGGGCTGCGGCCGGTGCGGTCAGCGGGCAATAGCGCCTGGCCCACATGGCCAGATGATGCAGATCCTGCCTGTCAGCAGCCTCATCCGCAGCACGCGATACCAGATCCGGCTGCAAGGCCCTGGCATCGGCAAGCCGCATGCCGCCACGCAACCCCAGCCGATGCGCCAGCGGACAGACAGATTCCACCAGCTCTGCCCCGTTTACCGCACGGACAATCACCAGCGGCTGGGCCGAGGGCAGATCACCGTCACGACGCACGCGTTCAGCTGCCAGGTACGGAAACCAGGCATGGATAATCACCCGTGTCATGGCTGGCTATCCGGCCATGATGGCGGGCGATGTTTCGGCCGGAATCTGTCCCGAAACCTGCCCCGGAACCTGCATCAACAGCTTTGCCCGCCCCGGCCCTGGCACCAGCGACCGGCGTGGCCGTGACGGGCCCGCTATATCGCATCTGCCTGAATCCGCAAATGGCAGGCATGCCGGCATGTCATCCGCTGCCGCCGTCATATTGGCAAGCTGGCAGGACTGGAACCTGTCGGCAAAACTGTCCCATAGCACGCCGGTCTGGCAGGGACGTCCGCCACGCGCATGCGCAATGCGGATATCCCAGACCGGATGCCAGGGGGTGGCCGCCGACAGGGCCGCGGATGACATCGCATCCGTCTCCTGCCGCCGCCCTGGCGCAACATGCCACAGGCTGTCAAACCCGCTTGCCGCCACCGGCCAGCCAAGCAGAAAGCCGGTGGTGCCGCTGGCCTCGGCAGCAAGCTGTGCACGACGGGCCAGCCGCATCCAGTAATCCGAAGACTGGTTCAGCCCGTCATATTCGACAACCACTGCTGCCAGCCCCTCGGTGCGCAGAATATCCTCAAGCGCGGCAAGGCGGCGTGTCGGGCTGGGTGCATCGACAATCAGCAGCCGCGACGGATCGATTCCCAGAGCCGAGAACCCGGCAGCATACAGCATGCCGGTTCCCCCCATGGCCGCTGCCGGACACCAGACCACAGGCCCGTCCTTGCGTGCCATCAGACGGCGCACCAGCGCCGCTGCAAACCCGGTCAGCGCCGCATCATGCCCGGGGCGGCCACACAGCATATGGGCCCGTCCCAGCGCCAACCCGCCGGCAAGCGCCGAATCAAGCACATCAACCCCCAGCGCCAGACGCGGCGAATCGATATAGCCCTCAAGACGCGCCACATCGCGGCGCAGCTGGTGAAAATGCGACCGGCGGCCATCCGCCAGATGCCCGGCTGAATACCCGGCTGACTGCCCGTTACAAGCACCTGAATCACCATTCAGATTGTCAGTATCATGATTTTCAAGATGTTGATTTTCAATGGAAAAACAACCTTCCCCAGTTTGCGGGGCGGGTATTTCAATTCTGTCACTGATGGTCGCCATATTGCGCCCTCCTGCCATTTGACCCAGCCATGTAACACTGCCATTTGGCATATCGTTTTACATCATTTTGTTCATGATTTGTTCTAGAACAAAATGGGAACAAAGTCAAGAATGACAGGAGGCCCCAAAACGCAAACCCCCCCGCCGCAGCGCGGTGGGGGTGTCTGATTTCAGGGTTATGGCAGGGTCAGGGCCTTGGCCGTGCCTGCTGCGCAGCCTCAGCGTGCCAGTTCGCTTTCGACAAGCTGCACCCAATAGCTGGCCCCGATGGGCAGTGCCTCGTCATTAAAGTCATAACGGGCGTTATGCAGCATGCCGTCTGCCGGCGCCGGGCCGGTGCCAAGCCAGATATAGCAGCCCGGCTTTTCTTCCAGCATGTAAGAGAAATCCTCGCCCCCGAGCGACGGTTCGACATCGCGGTCAATATGATCACTGCCGATCACCTTTCCCAGCACCTGTGCGGCGCGCTCGGCCTCGGCGGCATGGTTGACGGTGGCCGGATAGCCATGATGCCAGTCAAATTCCAGCGTACAGTCATACGCCTTGGCCGTGGTTTCCGAGATTTCGCGGATCGCATCGCGCAACAAAGTGCGGGTATCACGCAGGAACGACCGCGCCGTACCGGCAATGCGCACGGTATCGGCAATCACATTCTTTGCCGTACCGGCCTGGAAAATCGTCACGGATACCACCGCCGAATCCACCGGGCCAACCCGCCGGGACACAATGCTCTGCAGCGACTGCACAATGGCGGCGCCGCAAGGGATCGGGTCGATACACAGATGCGGCTGGGCAGCATGGCCACCCCGCCCGGTGATGGTCATGTCGAACTGGTCGGCATTGGCCATGCAGACACCGTCATGCACACCGGCCTCGCCCATATCCATCTGCGGCATATTATGCATGCCCCAGACCGTCTGCATGTCAAATTCACGGAACAACCCGTCCTCGATCATCGCCAGACCGCCGCCGCCGCCTTCTTCAGCCGGCTGGAAAATCAGATATACCGTCCCGTCGAAATTGCGCGTTTCGGCCAGATATTTCGCCGCGCCAAGAAGCATGGTCGTATGGCCGTCATGGCCACAGGCATGCATCCGGTTCGGAATTTTCGACGCATGTTCGAATTCATTCAGCTCCTGCATGGGCAGAGCGTCGATATCCGCGCGCAGGCCAATCGCCCGGTCGCTGTCACCATTGCCGCGGACAACCCCGACAACCCCGGTCTTGCCCATGCCGCGATGCACCTCGATCCCGAAGCTCTGCAGCTTTGCGGCAATGAAGTCAGAGGTCCACACCTCTTCATAGCAGATCTCGGGATGCTGATGCAGCTCACGGCGCCACTCGCGCATTTCCTCTTTGCGCTCGGCAAGCGAATTGATAACCGGCATATCTCTCGTTCCTCACTGTTCACTCTTACACACCATGTTCCGGCCAAGGCGGCGATGCGTCAAGGGTCAGATATGATGCACCCGCCAATGGCGTTGCGACGCTTTGTCACCACGGCTGCTTAAGACCCTTTCTCTGCCTGGGCCAACATTGTAAGTTTACGGCATTATTTTATGTGGGGAGCTGTCATGGGCCGGCAACGGGCCATGGCGACATCTGTGCGGTGTCGGCAAGGTTTTAACCTTTGTCGGCACAAGGACAGGAATTTTCCCCACCGAATAGCAGATTGGCTCAGTCCATTACGGACTTTGCAAGACAGACGACACGACAGACAGATCGGGTCCGGCGCCAGCGCCCTCCCGGTTCGACAGGTGAGGACCCATGGCGTCAGAACAGCCCGATCGCGGCCTTCGCGGCCTGCCAGGCGGCAAGCCCCGCTATTCCGCTTTTGCCATTGCGCGAAAGGCAATGCGTTACCATCAGGACTGGCAACGCGCATGGCGCGATGCCCCGCCAAAAAGCGAATATGACGCTGTCATCATCGGTGGTGGCGGACACGGGCTTGCAACCGCCTATTATCTGGCGGCAGTCCACGGGATGAACAATATCGCTGTTGTCGAGAAAGGCTGGCTTGGCGGCGGCAACACCGGTCGCAACACAACCATCATCCGGTCAAACTATCTGTGGGATGAAAGCGCCGCCATCTATGAACATGCGCTGAAGCTGTGGGAAGGCATGTCGCAGGACCTGAATTTCAATGTGATGTTCAGCCAGCGCGGGGTCCTGACAATTGCGCATTCCGAACATGAACTTCGCGAGATGTCACGGCGGGTCCACGCCATCCGGCTGAACGGTATCGATTCCGATATTCTGGGGCCATCCGAGATCAAGTCATTCGTGCCGATCATCAATATCGACCAGTCGATCCGCTATCCGGTGATGGGCGGCTTTCTGCAGAAACGCGGCGGCACCGCGCGCCATGATGCGGTCGCCTGGGGCTATGCACGTGCGGCTGATGATCTGGGCGTC
This sequence comes from SAR116 cluster bacterium, assembly GCA_002686685.1. Lineage (GTDB taxonomy): Bacteria > Pseudomonadota > Alphaproteobacteria > Puniceispirillales > Puniceispirillaceae > UBA8309. The sequence continues at coordinate 16,027 of NYYG01000067.1, forward strand.
GATATCATCCAGAATTGCGAGGTGACCGGCCTGCGGCGCACCGGACGCCGTATCGTCGGCATTGAAACAACCCGCGGCTTTATCAAGACCCGCAAGGTGGGCTGCGTCACGGCAGGCCATTCCAGCGTGATGGCCGCCATGGCCGATATCCGCCTGCCGCTTGCCAGCCGCCCGTTGCAGGCGCTGGTATCCGAACCGATCAAACCGATCCTTGATACGGTCATCATGTCGAACGCTGTCCATATGTATATCAGCCAGTCCGACAAGGGCGAGATGGTGCTTGGCGCCGGTGTCGACAAATATAACTCCTATGCACAGCGCGGATCCTTCCCGGTGCCCGAACATATGATCGCCGCTGCGGTTGAGCTGTTTCCGGTCCTGTCACGGCTGCGCATGCTGCGCCATTGGGGCGGCATCGTCGACACCTGTCCCGATGCTTCGCCGATCATCTCGAAGACCGATATCGAAGGGCTGTATTTCAATTGTGGCTGGGGCACTGGCGGCTTCAAGGCCACCCCGGGCTCGGGCCATGTCTTTGCCGATCTGATTGCGCATGACAGGCCAAACAGGATCGCCGCCCCCTATTCGCTGGACCGGTTCCAGACCGGCCTGCTGATCGATGAACATGGCGCCGCCGGCGTGGCCCACTGACCCGCAGGAAAGAGACACAGGATGCTGCTGATTGACTGTCCCTATTGCGGGACCCGCGAAGAAAGCGAATTTTCCTGCGGCGGCGAGGCGCATATCGCCCGCCCGCTGGCTGAAAACACGCTCAGCGACCAGGCCTTTGCCGATTATCTGTTCCTGCGCGACAATCCCAAGGGCATGTTCCTTGAACGCTGGCGCCATGCCGCCGGATGCCGTCGCTGGTTCAACATGGTGCGCGATACCGTCACGCATGAAATCGTCGAAATCTATCCGATGGGCAGCTTGCCGAAATCAAAGGCCGGCAAGGCTGCCTATGCCGAAAGCTGGCGGCGCGACACAGCCGCCGAGGCAGCCGCACAGCCGCCAAAGACCAAAAAGGCACGTGCAAAGAAGGATCAGGGATGATGGGTCTTTTCAAAAGAACATCCGCGCCGCAGCTTGGGCGCCTTTCATCCGGTGGCCGGATCAACCGCGATGCGCCCCTGACCTTTACCTTCGATGGCAAAAGCTATCAGGGTTATGAGGGCGATACGCTTGCCTCTGCGCTGCTGGCCAACAATGTCCATCTTGTCGGCCGGTCATTCAAATATCATCGTCCCCGCGGCATCATGGCCGCCGGCGCCGAGGAACCGAATGCACTTGTCCGTGTTGGCAAGGGGGCCTTTGCCGAACCCAATCTGCGGGCCTCGCAGGTTGCGCTCTATGACGGGCTTTATGCCGAAAGCCAGAACCGCTTTCCCTCGCTGAAAGCGGATGTGGGTGCGGTGAATTCGCTGCTGTCGCGGTTTTTCCCGGCCGGCTTCTACTATAAGACCTTTATGTGGCCCGCCTCGATGTGGATGACCTATGAACATGTCATCCGCCGCGCTGCCGGCCTTGGCAAGGTGGCGGACGACCATAACGACCCTGACCGCTATGAAAAGACCAATGCCCATTGCGATGTACTGGTTGCTGGCGGCGGTGTGGCCGGGCTGATGGCGGCACTGGCCGCCGGGCGCAGCGGCGCACGCGTTATCCTTGCGGATGAGCAGGATGAATTTGGCGGCTGGATGCTGGCAGAATCAGATACAGAATTCGATGGCGACACGCCGGCCGCATGGATTGCCGCCGCCATTGCCGAACTGACGGCCATGCCGGATGTGACCTTGCTGCCGCGCACAACCGTCTTTGGCTATATGGACCACAACTATCTGACGCTGGTCGAGCGTGTGACCGACCATATGCCGGTACGCCCGGCGCATCTACCGCGCCAGCGCATGTGGAAAGTGCGCGCCGCCCAGGTGGTACTGGCGCAGGGCGCGCATGAACGCCCGCTGGTCTTTTCCGGCAATGACCTGCCGGGGGTGATGCTGTCCGGCGCGGTCCGTACCTATATCAATCGCTATGGTGTGGTGCCCGGCAACCGCACCATTGTCTTCACCAATAATGATGATGCCTACCGGACAGCGCTGGCGCTGCAGGCCGCTGGCGCCGAAGTCGTCCTTGTCGATTTGCGTGCCGAGGTGCGCAGCGCACTGGCAAAGGCGGCCAAAACTGCCGGCATCCGGATGATGCATGGTCATGCGGTCACCATCGCCAGCGGCACCCAGCGCATTGCGCGGGTCGAGATTTCGCCGGTCAATGAAGATGCCACAAAGGTAACGGATGATCCGATCCATATGGATTGCGACCTGCTGGCCATGTCGGGCGGCCTGTCGCCAGCCGTGCATCTGCATTCACAGGCGCGCGGCAAGCTGGCATGGGATGATGATCTGTTGTGCTTCAAGCCGAAATCGGTTCATGAGGCCTGTTTCAATGCCGGTGCCTGTAACGGGGTGTTCGGCCTCGGCCGTGTATTGGCCGACGCGGCAAAGGCCGGTGATGCGGCGGCCAGCGCCGCAGGCTTTGCCACCAGTGCGCACAGCCTGCCCGAAATCACAACGCCGGCTCAGAGCTGGCGCCCGATGGCGGCATGGAACATTCCAAACGGACAGCCAGACGGCGAAGGACCAAAGGCCTTTGTCGATTTTCAGAATGATGTGACCGCATCAGACGTAAAGCTGGCGGCGCGGGAAGGCTATCAGTCGGTCGAGCATGTAAAGCGATATACAACGCTTGGCATGGCCACCGACCAGGGCAAGACATCGAATATCAACGGCCTTGCCATTCTGGCTGATGCCCTTGGCGACGCCATCCCGAATGTAGGCACCACCACCTTCCGCATGCCCTATACCCCGGCAAATTTCGGGGCCATTGCCGGCCGCGATATTGGTAATCTGTTCGACCCGACACGCCTGACCCGCATGGATGACTGGCACCGGGCGCATGGTGCCACCTTTGAACATGTCGGCCAGTGGATGCGGGCCTGGTATTATCCACAGCCGGGTGAGACCATGCAGGAAGCGGTCAACCGCGAGGTTCTGGCGGCACGGAATACGGCCGGTCTACTTGATGCCTCGACGCTAGGCAAAATCGATATTCAGGGGCCGGATGCCGCTGAATTCCTGAACCGCATCTATACCAATGGCTGGCTGAAGCTTGCCATCGGCAAATGCCGTTACGGGCTGATGCTCAAGGATGACGGCATGGTGATGGATGACGGCGTGACCACCCGTCTTGGTGAAAACCATTTCCATATGACCACCACAACCGGCGGCGCTGCCGGTGTTCTGGACTGGCTGGAAGAATGGCTGCAGACGGAATGGCCCGATCTGCAGGTCTATCTGACATCGGTCACCGAGGAATGGGCGGTTGCCACCCTGTCCGGCCCGAATGCATCGAAAATCCTGAAGACGGCCGGGATCGATATTTCGCTCGACCCGAATGATTTTCCGTTCATGTCGATGCAGACCGCGCATATTGCCGGCCTTCCCGTGCGTATCTTCCGCATTTCCTTTACCGGCGAGCTGTCCTACGAGATCAATATCCGCGCCCGTCACGGCCTTGCCTTATGGACGCTGCTGATGGAAGCGGGTGCCGAACATGGCATCACGCCTTACGGCACCGAGGCGATGCATGTATTGCGCGCCGAAAAGGGATTCATCATCGTTGGCCAGGAAACGGACGGGTCGGTTACACCGCAGGATCTTGGCATGGACTGGATTGTCTCAAAGACCAAGCCCGACTTCATTGGCAAGCGTGCCCTTGCCCGTGCCTCGATGGCCGACGAAAACCGCAAACAGCTTGTCGGCCTTGCCACGCGTGAACGTACAAGGGTGATCCCGGAAGGGGCGCATGCGGTGCTGGACCCGAACCAGCCCATGCCGATGGAGATGCTGGGTCAGGTGACATCATCCTACTATTCGCCGAATGTCTCTGCCTCCATCGCAATGGCGATGCTGAAAGGCGGACGCAGCCTGATTGGCGGCACGGTCTATCTGCCAATGCTGGATGGCGACATTATCGAAGCCGAGGTGGTCGAGCCTATTTTCTTCGATCCGAATGGAGAGCGCATCAATGGCTAGCACAAGTACGCAATCCCGCCTTCCGGGCCGCAATGCGCTGCCGGGCCGCAATAATTCAACCACCAACCATCCCGGTGGTGACAAGCCCGGCCTCATCATTGAAGAGCGCAAACATCTGGGCAAGCTGAACATTCGCGGCGATTCCGCCATTCTGACAGGCATCACCGCACAGACAGGCTGCAAGGCGCTGCCGGAAAATAACCGCTTTGTCACCGTTGGTGACCGGCATCTCGTCTGGCTTGGCCCGGATGAATATCTGCTGCTCTGCGAAGCCGGCCGCGAGGAAGACATCCTTGGACGGTTGCTGCTGGATTTTGACAGCATTCACGCCGCTGCAACCAATGTGACTGACAGCCTGTGCGCGCTCGACATCCGTGGCAGTGCCGTTCGTCAGGTGCTGGCTAAGGGGTGCGTGCTTGATTTGCACCCGCGAGTATTTGCGACCGGACAATGTGCCCAGACATATCTGTCACATGCCGCTGTCACCCTGCTTGCAACCGATGCAAACCGGTTCCTTCTTGTCTGCCGGACCAGCTTTGCATCCTATGTGGTGGATTGGCTGGAAGATGCCGGTCTTGAATTTGGGACCAGCTTTCGCGCCTGAACCATCATCGTCCTGATCGATTGTGATGTGCTGCAATGCGCATAAAAAAGCCCCGCATTGGCGGGGCTTTTTGCTGTCTCTGCGGCGTGCCTCAGAATTCTGAATCCGGCAGGGCTTCCATCCGCTTGCCGATGAAGTCACGCAACCCGTCATTGATCGACGGGTCAAGGGGCGGGGCCTCATAGGCGTCAAGCATCTGCGCCGCCTTTGTGCGGGCGCGTTGGTGACTTTCCACCGCACCTTCCGAAGACCATTGCTCAAAGGTGGTGTTGTCGGCCATGTCGGACCGCCAGAATGCCGTTTCGAAATTCGCCTGCGTGTGGCTTGATCCGAGAAAATGCTTGCCCGGGCCTGTCTCGCGAAGCGCATCCATTGCCTGGCCGTTCTCTGACACATCAATGCCGCTCACCATATTCTGCATCATCGACAGCTGGTCGGCATCCAGCAGCAGCTTGGCATAATCGGCAACAAGCCCGCCTTCCATCCAGCCGCCGGCATGCAGCACGAAATTCACCCCGCCCTGTACGGTCGGCATGATGGTATTGGCCGATTCATAGGCGGCCTGCGCATCGGCTGTCTTTGCCGCGGTCAGTGATCCGCCAGAGCGGAACGGCACACCAAGCCGGCGTGCCAGCTTTGCACATCCAAGAAGTACCTTGGCCGGCTCGGGCGTACCGAATGTCGGGGCCCCCGTCTGCATCGACATGGAGCTGGCGAAACTGCCAAACACCACCGGCGCACCGGGCCGCACAAGCTGGGTAAAGGCAATGCCGCTCATCGCTTCGGCCAGCGTCTGCGCCAGCGTACCCGCGACTGATACCGGCGACATCGCCCCGGCAAGAATGAACGGGGCGGTGATCACGGCCTGGTTATGCCGCGCATACACCTTCAGCGCGCCAAGCATCACCGAATCCCATGTCATGGGCGAGTTCGCATTGATCAGGCTGATCGATACCGTATTGTTCTCGACGAATTCATCACCAAACAGGATCTTCGACATATCGACGGTATCCTGCGCGCGCTCGGGCGCGGTAACAGACCCCATATAGGGCTTGTCCGACAGGAACTGGTGCGCATATATCATTTCAAGGTGGCGTTTGGTAACCGGCAGGTCGACAGGCTCGCACACCGTGCCGCCGGAATGATGAAAGCCGGGCAGCATATAGACCAGCTTCACAAAATTGCGGAAATCCTCGATCGTGGCATAGCGGCGCTCATTGTGCAGATCACGCACAAAAGGCGGGCCATAGACCGGCGCGAACACCATGTTGTTGCCGCCAATCTCGACCGAACGTTCGGGATTGCGCGCATGCTGGGTAAAGCTGGATGGCGCGGTTTCACACAGCTTGCGGGCAAGGCCGCGCGGAAAATGCACCCGCTCGCCCCTGACGTCGCACCCGGCATTGCGCAGCAGATCCAGCGCCTCCGGATCCTCCAGAAAATCGATGCCGATCTCCTCAAGGATGGTTTCGGCATTATCCTCGATGATCTCGGCAGCCTCATCCGTCAGGATATCGACCGGCGGAATACCGCGTGTGATATATGGCGCTGCCGCGGCACCACCACTGGCGCGCATCTGGCGACGTGCATCGCGTCCGCCACCGCGCCGGCCGCGCCGCTGGCCTGTTTCAGTTTCCGCCATGACTTACCCTTCTTTCTTCACAGACAACACAACCATAACCCTGTTCCACTGGTCCCGGCGATCAGGCACGCAGCTTTTCATTTGTCGGGTCATAGGGTGATTCCTCGACAATTGTGGCCTTCAGCCTCTGATCAAGCACATCAATCAGAAATTCGGTTCCGACGGCAGCCAGGTCCGGCCGCACCATGGCCATCGCCAGCGACTTGTCGATCCGGAAGCCGTAATTGCCACTGGTGGCGCGCCCAATCACTTCGCCATCGGGCAACATCACCGGGTTGCCGCCAATGACATCCGCATCGGTTGTGTCATGGATTTCCAGCGTCACCATTGCGTTGGCAAAGCCGCGCTGCTGCCATTCACTCAGCTGCTGACGCCCGATGAAGTCACCTTTGTTCAGATGCACAAACCGGTCCAGCCCGCTTTCCAGGGCCGCATATTCAATCGACAGTTCGGTGCCGACCATGCGGTAGGATTTCTCGATCCGCATGGCATCCATGGCGCGGATACCGAACGGCTTCAGCTGGAATTCAGCACCCGCATCCATCAGCGCGTCAAAAATGTGATTCTGATATTCGATCGGATGGTGCAGTTCCCAGCCAAGCTCGCCGACATAATTCATCCGGAATGCCATTGCAGGCGCCAGATTGACATCAATCAGCTTGCTGGAAAGCCATGGGAAGGCGGCATTCGAAAGATCGGTGCGTGTGACCTTCTGCAGGATATCGCGGGCACGCGGACCGGCAAGCACCAGCACCCCGATTGAATTGGTCAGATTGTCGAAACGGACGGACCCGTCATCGGGCATATGTTTCTTGATCCAGTCATGGTCCAGACGCTGGCCGGCACCCGCGGACACAATATAGAAACTGTCTTCCGCTTCCCGCTGGATGGTATATTCCGAATGGACGCCGCCGCGTTCTGTCAGCGCATGCGACAGCGACACACGGCCAATGCCCTTTGGCAGTTTATTGGCGACCAGCCTGTCGAGAAACGCCTCGGCACCGGGGCCGGAAAGACGACATTTGGCAAAGGCTGTCATATCCAGCAACCCGGCATGGGCGGCGGTATGGCGGACCTCATTGCCGACATGCTCGAACCAGTCGGACCGGCGGAACGACCAGTGATCTTCCTGCGGGGTACCTTCAGGCGCAAACCAGTTGGCGCGTTCCCAGCCAAATTTCTGGCCAAAGACAGCGCCCAGTTCCTTTAGCCTGTCATAGCAGGGAGCGGTCCGCAGCGGCCGGCCGGCTCCGCGCTCTTCATCCGGATAGTGAATGACAAAGACATTTTCATAGGCCTCTTCATTCTTCACCTTCAGATAGGATTCGGTGGCGTAACTGCCATAGCGGCGGGGATCAACGCCCAGCATATCGATGGTCGGCTCGCCCTCGACAATCCATTCGGCAAGCTGCCAGCCGGCACCGCCAGCTGCTGTCACACCAAAGCTGTGACCCTCGCTCAGCCAGAAATTCGGGACATCCCATGCCGGGCCGATAATCGGGTTGCCGTCAGGTGTATAGGCAATGGCGCCATTATATACTTTTTTCACACCAACCTCGCCAAAGGCCGGGACGCGATGCATGGCGGATTCGATATGCGGCATNAGACGTTCCAGATCTTCCTGGAACAACTCATATTCTGATTCATCGCTCGGCCCGTCCACATAACAGGCAGGGGCGCCCTTCTCATACGGCCCCAGGATCAGGCCGCCGGCCTCCTCGCGCAGGTACCAGCGCCCGTCTGAGTCACGCAGCACGCCCATTTCGGGAAGCCCCTGCGCCTGACGTTCGCGGATGGCGTCATGCGGCTCGGTCACGATATATTGATGCTCGACCGGAATGACCGGCAGGTTTAGCCCCACCATCCGGCCTGTCTTGCGGGCAAAATTACCACTGGCNCTGATGATATGTTCGCAGGTGATCTCGCCCTTGTCGGTGGTCACTTTCCATTCGCCCGATGCGGTACGCGAGATTCCGGTCACAGTTGTGTTGCGATAGATTTCCGCGCCGCGGTCACGCGCGCCGCGGGCCATCGCCTGCGTCAGATCTGCTGGCTGGATATAGCCGTCATCCGGGTGCTGGATCGCCCCGACAAGGCCGTCAGGATTGCAGAGCGGCCAGATCTCCTGCACCTGCTCCGGGGTGAGAAANTCNACCTGTACCCCGATGGTGCTGGCGACACCGGCATATTGCCGATATTCGTCCATCCGCTCCTGCGTCTGTGCCAGCCGGATATTCGACACATTGCGGAAACCGACATTCATGCCGGTTTCTTCCTGCAGCTCCTGGTAGAATTTCACCGAATATTTGTGAATCTGCCCGACCGAATAGGACATGTTGAACAGCGGCAACAGGCCCGCCGCATGCCATGTTGAACCAGACGTCAGNTCCTTGCGCTCAACCAGCACAACATCCGACCACCCCTTTTTGGCAAGATGATACAGCGCGCTGACGCCGACAACACCACCACCAATCACCACAACGCGTGCATGCGATTTCATTCCAAATCCTCCTGGACAACATGACGGGGCGCGCATCGTCAAATGCACCATNTGCGCGTCCACAGCACACGGCATGAAACGCCGTTGGTCCTGCAACCAGGCGGAATTCTAGGCAATCAGGCCGCCAAAAAGCGTTTGCCATGCGACCAGTTCTGACGTGATTAGGCGGGCTGCGTCATTGCGCTCGNGGCGCGGTTGCGCCGGTCATCACTACACGGGTGTAAGCGGCGACCTGCCGGTTACGGGTTAAGGCGCTGNATGTCCCATCCGCCCTTGCCATCGCGGGTGAAGCGGAAGCGGTCATGAAGGCGATGTTCGCCATCATGCCAGAATTCGATTTCCTGCGGCACAATCTGGAATCCGCCCCAATGCGGCGGGCGCGGCACGTCATCCGGAAAACGGGCCTCGACCGCGGCAACCTCTGCAGCAAGCGCGTCGCGCGATTCCAGCGGGCGCGACTGNGCGGAAGCCCAGGCCCCGATCCGGCTGCCGCGTCCGCGCGAGGCAAAATAGTCATCGGATCGCGCGGCNCTTGCCTTGCTGACCGCNCCTGTCACGCGAATCTGGCGGCGCAGGCTCTTCCAGTGAAGGCAGAAAGCAGCCTTNCCGGTCGCCAACAGNTCGCCGGANTTGCGGCTCTCATAATTGGTGAAGAAAAAGAANCCTTCATCCGACCATTGGCGCAGCAGTACCATCCGCACCGAGGGCATGCCGTCCGGATCAACGCTGGCAAGTGCAATGGCATCAGGGTCATTGATCTCTGCGGCGACGGCCTCGTCATACCAGCTCTGAAACAGCTCGAACGGATCTGTGCCTGCGGCGATATTCATTTTCTGGATCTCCCTGCTGGATCTTGCGACATGAGATGTCTGGTGTGGCNCCCGCCAGNTAAATGGNNNCCGCCNNNTAAATGGGGAANGCATGCCCGTTCGGCAATGGCCANCAGACAGGATCGCTGCGTTTGACCANANCGCAGCAGAATCACGCTGCCTTATTTTTGCACGATTCTGACTTTATCTTGTGCACAATGAAANATAACCGAACGGATCAGAACCATGGCAAATCCTCAATTTAAGCGCGGNGCTACGCTGGGTTTGGCAATTGCCGCGAGCGCAACCATTATCGCTGGCGTCGTCCCGTCAGCCAGCGCCGAGACACGCATTGAAACCGTTATCGGCACCATTTCGGGCGCAGACCCCATCCGTACAAGCTATATCCGCAAGACACCGACGGATGAACGCGTCTGCCAGACACAGGACGTTCCGGTCTATGCAGAAGGTGGCGGCAATAATGACTCTGACCTTGGCGCCATGATTATTGGCGGGGTGATCGGCTCGGCGATTGGCAACAAGACATCCGACAATGATGGTGCCGGTGCCGCCGGTGCGGTTGTCGGCGCATTGCTGGGGCGCGAACATGCCAAGAAAAACAGCGGTGGGCAGAAAATCATCGGCTATCGCCAGCAGGAAGTCTGTAATGTTCGCACCGTCATGATGGAACAGACCGTCGAAGAGATCACCGGCTATCGCCTGCGGGTCGAGGTTGACGGCAAGATCATCTCGCTGGAATCACAGAATCCGCGCGCTGTCGGTGAACGCATCGAAATCAATCGCCGCACGACCTACAGCCTGCGCTGACGCGGACCCACCGGTCAGCATGAATGCCATGTGTCGGTGATGCAGTGCGACTTGTTCCCTCTATTCAGTCGTGTAGAATGGCGGCCGCATTCCTGTGCATCGCGCAGGGCCAAATCTTGAATAGGTGAAAACATGTCCGAGCAGCAGCAATCCGGCGTCATGGCCGGCAAAAAAGGATTGATCATGGGCGTTGCCAATGATCGTTCCATTGCCTGGGGAATTGCAAAGAAAGTTGCCGAACAAGGGGCAGAGCTGGCCTTTACCTTTCAAGGGGACGCGCTTGAAAAGCGTGTGCGGCCACTTGCAGATTCGGTTGGCAGCGATCTGGTCCTGCCTTGCGACGTGACCGACGAGGCCAGCGTTGATGCCGTATTCAGCACCCTGAAATCAAAATGGGGCAATCTTGATTTCGTGGTGCATGCCATCGCCTATTCCGACAAGGAAGAGTTGAAGGGCCAGTATGTCGACACGACGCGTGACAATTTCGAACGCACCATGGACATATCGGTCTATTCCTTCACCGAAATCACCCGCAAGGCGACAGCGATGATGAATGACGGTGGCTCTTTGCTGACCCTGACCTATTACGGTGCCGAGCGCGTGATGCCGCACTATAATGTGATGGGCGTTGCCAAGGCGGCGCTGGAAGCGTCCGTGCGCTATCTGGCCGTAGATCTTGGCGGGCGCAATATCCGCGTCAACGGCCTGTCAGCCGGCCCGATGAAAACACTGGCCGCATCCGGCATCGGTGACTTCCGCTATATCCTGAAATGGAACGAATATAACTCGCCGCTGAAGCGCAATGTGAATCTCGATGATGTTGGCGGTGCGGGCCTGTATCTTCTGTCCGATCTGTCATCCGGCGTGACCGGCGAGACGCACCATGTTGATTGCGGCTATCATGTTGTCGGGATGAAGGCTGTCGACGCACCTGACATCTCGGTCGTCTGAGATGGCTGATAACAGCTTCGGCCAGCTTTTTTCTTTCACCACCTTTGGCGAAAGCCACGGCCCCGGGATTGGCTGTGTGGTGGATGGCGTGCCGCCGCGCATTCCGCTGTCAGAGGCGCTTGTCCAACCCTATCTGGACCGTCGCAAGCCGGGGCAAAACCGCTTTGTGACCCAGCGCCGCGAGGCGGACAGCGTGGAAATCCTGTCCGGTGTGTTCGAGGGCATGACCACCGGCACGCCGGTGGCGATGCTGATCCGCAACACAGACCAGCGGTCAAAGGATTATGGCGATATCGCCCGGCAGTTTCGGCCGGGCCATGCCGATTTTACCTACCAGCAGAAATATGGCATCCGCGATTACCGCGGCGGTGGCCGGTCATCGGCGCGCGAAACCGCATCACGCGTGGCCGCCGGTGCCGTGGCAGATCTGGCACTGAAACATATTCTTGGCGATGGTTTCCGTATTCGGGGCGGGGTGGTGCAGATTGGCCAGCATCCGATCGACCGCAATCGCCTGGACTGGGATGAAACCGCAAATAATCCCTTTTTCTGTCCCGATCCGGTGGCTGCCGTCGCATGGGAAGCGGTACTGGATGAGGTACGCAAGGCAGGCAGTTCGGCCGGCGCCATCCTCGAAATCGTGGCTGATGGTGTGCCGCCCGGGCTCGGCCAGCCCATCTATGGCAAGCTGGACAGTGATCTGGCAGCAGCGATGATGACCATCAATGCGGCCAAGGGCGTCGAGATCGGTGGCGGTTTTGCCCTTGCGGCGATGGATGGTGCTGAAGCTGGCGACGAGATGCGCGCCGGTGAAACGGGGCCGGAATTTCTGTCCAACAATAATGGCGGCGTTCTGGGCGGCATTTCCACCGGCCAGCAGCTGGTGGTACGTCTTGCCATCAAGCCGACCAGTTCCATCCTGACGCCGCGCCGCTCGGTCGATCTCGATGGTGCGGATGTCGATGTTGTCACCAAAGGCCGGCATGACCCATGCGTCGGTATTCGCGGGGTGCCGGTTGCCGAGGCGATGATGGCCATCACCCTTCTTGATGCGCTGATGCGTCATACCGGGCAGTGCGGACTGGGCGCCGACGCCTAGCCGGCTTCACACGGGCAATACTCATTTACCCGCGTTACGCGCGGCCAGCAGAAATTCCCGGTTGCCGTCTGACCCGGTGATGGGAGAGGCCACTGTCCCCAGAAGCTGCCAGCGCATGGTCGCCGCCACCCAATCCTCGATCCGCGCCACGGCATCGCGTGCCGCCTGTGCATCGCGCACAACACCGCCCTTGCCAATCTGTGCGCGGCCCACCTCGAATTGCGGTTTGACAAGCGCCAGCAGGCACGCCCCGTCTGCCGCCAGCCCCATCACCTGCGGCAGCACCTTGGTCAGCGAAATAAAGGACGCGTCACAGACAATCATCTGCGGCGGCTGTTCGAAGTCACCCTCTTTCAGGTGGCGGGCATTCACCCCTTCCCGCACGGTCACGCGCGGGTCATCGGCAAGACGCGGATGAAACTGGCCATGCCCGACATCCACCGCCACCACATGCGCCGCCCCCTGCGCCAGCAGAACCTCGGTAAACCCGCCTGTGCTGGCCCCGATATCCACACAATAGAGGCCGGCAGGATCCATCGATGGAAAGGCTGTCAGCCCGCCGACCAGTTTTAGCGCGGCACGGCTGACCCAAGGCAGATCCTTGGCAGTGACTTTGATATCAGCATTGGGCAGCAGTTTCTTCGCCGGCTTTTTCAGCACCACACCATCAACGGCGACATGGCCGGCTGCGATCAATGCCTGCGCCCGGTCACGCGATGCCGCCAGCCCCAGCGCCACCATCATCGCATCCGCCCTGACGGCGCGATCACCGTGATCAGACGGCACGTTATTTGCGGGTCTTGCGGGCAGGCTTTGCGGTTTCTGCCCCGTTGGCCAGCCTCTGCAGCGCCGCGGCAATGCCGTCGCTGTCAATGCCGGCAAGCGCCAGCTGTCCGGCTTGGCTGTCATGATCGATCAGCTGGTCAGGCAGCGACAGGCAACGCACCTTCATCCCGCTGTCCAGATGGCCGGCATTCGCCAGATATTGCAGAACATGGGCGGAAAAACCGCCAGGGCTGTTTTCCTCGACAATCAACAGCCGGTCATGGTCCCTTGCCAGCCGGTCAACCAGATCGGTATCGACGGGCTTGGCAAAACGCGCATCGGCAATGGTGACAGGCCCTATCGTGTCGGCCAGACTGTCTGCCGCCGCGATGGCATCGGCAAGGCGTGTACCAAGCGACAGGATGGCGATACCGGCACCATCCCGGATCACGCGCCCGCGCCCGACAGGCACCGGCGTGCCCATGTCCGGAAGATCCGTCCCGACGCCCTCGCCCCGCGGATAGCGCAGGGCTGACGGCCCGTCATCATAGGCGACGGCCGTGGCCACCATATGCATCAGTTCCGCCTCATCCGACGGGCACATGATCACCATGTTGGGCAGGCAGGACAGATAGGCCACATCAAACACGCCGGCATGCGTTGCCCCGTCATTGCCAACAAGCCCGGCCCGGTCAATGGCAAAGCGCACAGGCAGATTCTGGATTGCCACATCATGCACCAGCTGGTCATAGCCGCGCTGCAGGAAGGTGGAATATAGGGCGCAGAAAGGCTTCATGCCCTCGGTTGCCAGACCGGCGGCAAAGGTCACCGCATGCTGCTCGGCGATGCCGACATCAAAGACCCGGTCGGGAAAGCGCTGCTTCATCTTGTCGAGACCGGTGCCCGAGGGCATGGCAGCGGTAATCGCAACAATCTTGTCATCCTGTTCGGCAGCCGCCATCAGCCCCTTGGCAAAGACCGAGGTATAGCTTGGCGCATTACCGGCAGATTTCTGCTGGGTACCGGTGATCACATCGAATTTGGGCACCGCATGGTATTTTTCGGCGGACGGGCCGGCAAAGGGATGGCCCTTGCCCTTTTCCGTGACAACATGGACCAGAACGGGGCCACGTGCATGGCCGTCCCGGATGTTTTTCAGCACCGGCAGAAGATGCGCCATGTCATGCCCGTCAATAGGGCCAATATGCAGAAAGCCCAGCTGGCTGAAGACCGAATTGCCGCTAATCAGATCGCGCGCGGCCTCGCGGGCACGGCGCGCGGTACGCTCTATTTCGGCCGGGAATTTTGATGCAACCTCGCGCATCAGATCACGGATCGAATGAAAGGGCTCCGAGGTGATCAGCTTCGACAGATAGCTGCTCATCGCGCCGACCGGCTGTGCAATCGACATATCATTGTCGTTCAGGATCACAATGAGCCGCGAATCCGACGCGCCGGCATTGTTCATGCCCTCAAAGGCCATGCCGGCGCTCATCGCGCCATCGCCAATCACTGCAATGACATTGCGCGCCACCCCCTGAAGGTCGCTCCCCACCGCCATGCCAAGGCCGGCGGAAATTGATGTTGATGAATGACCGGCACCAAAGGGATCAAAGGGCGATTCACTGCGTTTGGTAAAGCCAGACAGCCCGTCTTTCTGGCGCAGGGTTTCGATCTGCGCGCGCCGCCCTGTCAGGATCTTGTGCGGATAGGCCTGATGGCCGACATCCCAGATCAACCGGTCATGCGGCGTCTCAAAAACATAATGCAGGGCCACGGTCAGCTCGACAACGCCAAGCCCGGCCCCCAGATGTCCGCCCGTCTTTGATACCGCCCCGATTGTGGCACTCCGCAATTCGCCGGCCAGACGCTGCAGGTCGCCTTCCGGCAGGCGGCGCAGATCGTCAATAGACGCAATGGAATCAAGAAGCGGCGTTGAAGTCATTCAGCAATCCAATGGCAGGCGCGCCTGCCAGTCACAAGTCTTTCTGTCGTTATATAAGAAGTATCACGTACGCCGTTCAATAGCGAATCGCGCAATCTGCTGAAGCGGCAAGGCAGCCATACCCCAGGGGGCGAGTGCCGCCGTGGCATCATCAATCAGCCCAGTGGCGGCGGCGCGCGCGGCCTCCAGCCCCATCAACGTCACAAAGCTGCCCTTGCCGCGTGCCGCGTCCTGCCCGGCAGGCTTGCCAAGCGCCTCGGCGGTACTGTCATAGTCCAGACAGTCATCCGCAATCTGGAACGCCAGGCCCAGATCGCGCGCATAGCTGTCCAGCGCAGCCATCAGTCTGTCGCTACCCATGGCATGGATACCGCCCGCACATACCGCAAAGCGGATCAGCGCGCCTGTCTTCATGCCCTGCATCTGGCGCACCTCGTCCAGCGACAGGCTGTCACCCGCCTCGGCGCGGCCTTCTGCCTGCAGATCCAGCATCTGGCCACCCGCCATGCCGTCAACACCCGATGCGTCTGCCAGGCCGGATAACAGGGCCGCACGAATAGCCGGGTCGGGATGGGTCGCGCTGTCTGCCAGCAGCCCGAAGGCCAGTGTCTGCAACGCATCACCTGCCAGAATTGCCGTCGCCTCGTCAAAGGCAATATGGCACGCCGCCACCCCGCGGCGGGTATCGGCATCATCCATCGCCGGCAAATCATCATGGATCAGCGAATAGGCATGAAGGCACTCTATGGCTGCCGCCACACGCAGCCGCGCCGCCAAATCGCCGTCATTGGCGGTATCACCGCCTGTTGCCCTGTCCTGTGCGGCAAGGCGGCCTGCCCCCAGCACCAGCGCGGCCCGCATCCGCTTGCCACCATTCATCGTCGCATAGCGCATGGCCGCCACCAGCCGGTCGGCCGGGCCATTCATTTTGTCGAACATGTCGGACAGGAACCCGGCGGTTGCCGCCGCATCCTGCGCCACAATCTTCGGGAGTGACATTGACCTCAATCTTCAGCGCTGAAGGGGACCGCACTATCCGGCGATGACCCGTCTGCTGGAAGACGCAGCTGTTCCACCTTCATGCGCGCTTCTTCCAGTCGCGCCTGGCAATGCGCCTTGAGGGCAGTCCCGCGCTCGAACGCACCAATGGCATCATCCAGCGACACATTCCCCGCTTCGAGGGCAGTCACAATGGATTCCAGTTCGCGGAGCGCGTCTTCAAAGCTGATAGTCTGCAGGTCGGCAGGGGGCAGGGTATCATTCATGCGCNTCTCCGGAGTTTTCACGCNGGACAGTCTATTTGGTCGGNAGNGCCGCCGCAATGCTCTTGACGATATCGGCGGCGCGNCTGCGNATGCCGGCATCCTCGATGGTGTAATAGACACGCACCAGCTCCAGCGTTTCCCGCCGCGCCATCGGATCTTTGACAGCTTCATTTGCCGGCATGCCGGAATCANCACCACTTNCCACACGCCGCGGCGAACTGCGCATCGTGGTNTCAGTCATATCATCAAAGAAATAGCCGATCGGCACATCGAGGATCTGACTGATNTCCCACAGGCGGGAGGCGCTGATCCGGTTNGCGCCGCGCTCATATTTCTGCACCTGCTGAAAAGTTACATTTAACTCAGCGCCAAGCTGCTCCTGGCTGAGGCCAAGAAGCGTGCGCCGTAACCGNACACGCTTGCCGACATGCTTGTCGATGGCATTGTTATTGGTGATACGGAAATTCCGCTCCAACGGCGATTCTGCAGGCATCCATTGACCTCACTATGCGGGGCTAGACCATCAACAGGAAGCGNTCAGGAACGGATATCAAACATGCAAACATGCGCTTCGAGCCTGCACATTATACATGGATTTACCTGAATACCGAAGCATTGGCGGCGGCGTCAGCCGCATGCAGACAGCTAGATGGCGAATTCGTCCAGCGCAGAGAGCAGGGCGTGTGCAATGCCATTTTCAAAGGTGGAATGGCCGGCATCGTCTATCATCCGCAGCGTTGCATTCGACCCCCACGCCTCGGCAAGGCGATGCGCGGATACGGGCGGGCAGATCACATCATGGCGCCCCTGAATGATATGCGCCGGCAGGTGGCGGATCACTTTGATATTCTTGATAATATGCTGATCCGGCATAAAGCAGTCATTGACAAAATAATGCGCTTCCAGCCGCGCCATNCTCAATGCAGACCTGCCCGCCACACGGCGGATACCGGCGCGCAGGGTAGAACAGCTTGTTTCATAGGATGCCCAGCGTTCGGCCGCTGGCTGATGTACAAGCGCCTGCGGGTCGGTGAGCTTGTCGTGATAGCTCAGCAGGATATCCTTGCGTTCCTCAACGGTCAGGAAACTGATGAATTGTTCATAGGCTTCAGGAAAAAACCGCCCCATATCATGGAGGAACCAGTCCACCTCGGCGCGCGTTCCCAGAAAGATGCCGCGCAGGATCAGCCCCGTCACCCGCTCCGGATGGGCAATTGCATAGGCAAGGGCAAGCGTACTGCCCCATGACCCGCCAAACAGCAACCAGCTGTCGATCCCCAGTTCCTTGCGNAGGGCCTCGATATCGGCGATCAGGTCCTGTNTTGTATTNTGCGCCGTCTCGCCATGCGGCATGGACTGGCCGCTGCCCCGCTGGTCAAACAGAATGCAATGNTAGCGGTCAGGATTGAACAGGCGCCTGTGTGTCGGCGANATGCCGGCCCCGGGCCCGCCATGGATGAACAGGATCGGCTTGCCGTCCGGCCGACCGCATTGTTCGAAATAAATCTGGTGCAGCCCGCGGTCGAGCCGTCCCTTGGCAAAGGGGGCCGCCGCGGGGAATAATTCCTTGTCTTCGATAAATGCGTGCGCCATGGCTGGATCATACCCGATGCCGGTCAACAGGAACAAGATNAACGGTCATGACAAACAAAAGGCGGCATTGCGCCGCCTCGTGTCACTGCCGTTGCTGACCGATGGTCAGGCGACATCCATGAGATCTTCAAGCTTTGTGGCTGCAGCTTCCTGATCGATTTTCTCGATGGCCGCAAATTCACGCGCAAGACGTTCCAGCGCCGCCTGATACATCTGCCGCTCTGAATAGGATTGTTCGGCCTGATTCGTCCGCCGGTGCAGGTCGCGCACAACCTCGGCAATGGATACCGGGTCACCGGACTTGATCTTTGTTTCATATTCCTGCGCGCGACGTGACCACATGGTGCGGCGTACCCGCGCCTTGCCCTGCAGGGTGGTGATCGCCTGTTCCATCTGCTTTTTTGAACTCAATGTCCGCAGGCCCAGCGAGCGCGCCTTTTCCAGCGGGACACGCAGCGTCATCCGGTCATGTTCAAACCGGACCACCAGCATTTCAAGCGTGCTGCCACCAACGTCACGGCTTTCGGTACCCAGAATACGGCCAACACCATGTGTCGGGTATACGACGAAATCATCCTTCTCAAAGGTGCTTTCCGTTTTCTTGCTCATGCCTGCTCCTCGTCAGTCCCGGGCCCTGCGATCTGCTCTTTGCCCTCTGGGCATCCGCCTGCCGGTACGATCCCCTGAACCCAAAATCCCCTGAACCTGATATCTTGTGAACCCCGGCTCTCACCGCCGGTTNTCAACACCCGCGCCATCGTGACCGAACCTGTATATCGACAGGCGGCGCCAACTCGGCTGAATGCGGGGTAAATACCGTCAGGGAATGTTGTAATTAAAATGAAATATATCTGAATTTAACTGAAAGAGCAATCAGGCACGGCACGCACAGGCCAGCGTCATCGGTCAGCCGGGGTGCCGCCCTGTCCGTTGCATCCCGTCAGTTGCATGGCGTCAGTTGCATAGCCTCAATTCCCTTGCCCCGGATTGGGCGAGAAGAACTTGTCATANTTCCCNCTTTCTTCCTTGCGGGCCTCGGCATCCGGCATCGGGTCGGCGCGCTGCGTGATGTTGGGCCAGATTTCGGCCATCTCGCGATTGACCTCCAGCCATTTTTCGATTCCGGGCTCGGAATCGGGAAGGATCGCCTCGGGCGGGCATTCCGGCTCGCACACCCCGCAATCGATACATTCATCGGGATGAATCACCAGCATGTTCTCGCCTTCGTAGAAACAATCAACGGGGCAAACTTCAACACAGTCAGTGTATTTGCAGGCAATGCAATTTTCATTGACGATGTAGGTCATTACTGAACTTCCTCTGCAGCGTGCGGCCCGACGGGACCGTCTGGGGTTGTAGCCCAGAAAAAAAAGTCAAACAAGATAGGCGGACATGCGTCCAGCGTCAGTTTCAAGGGTCAAGCCAAAGGATCATGCCAGACGGGCGTCAAGGCGCGACCGGGCACGTTTCTGGGCGCGCCCGGAATCGATATCATCCACATAGAGAAGGCCGGCCAGCCGGCGCATCAGCTGGGCCTCATATTCATGCAGCTCGCCATCAGCCAGGACCACCATCCAGGCCATTTCCATAATGGCCGCACGGTCCTCGGCATCGGTTTCTGACCGGATCGAGCGCGTCAGGCTGTGAATCTCCACACGCCCTTCCTGCGCCGTTACCGCTGCGTCGATTACCGTCGCCACCTCGTCACTGGTCATATGAAGATCAGCTTCAAGCGCGGCGGAAATCTGTGCGCGCTCCTGCGCATCAAGGCTGCCATCTGCCATGGCAGCTTCGACCAGCAGACCGGCAAGCGCCTGTGACCAAGCGCTGTCATCTGGTGGTGCCGCGGCACTGTCATCTTTAAAATCACGGATCCAGTTACCCAGATTGCCAAGCATGCCAAATGTCCTCATTCATTACAGGCCCGAATAGCCGGCCCCGGATGTCTGTCATCAGCCTTAGATAAGCACAGCATCGCCGTGGTCAAAGACCTGCAGCCGGCAAAACTGCATATCGGGCCAAAAGCGGGTGACGGGCGTTCGTCTCAGAAGGTATCTTTCAACTGTTCTGTGGCGCGGCGGTCGCGTTTGGTAGGTCTGCCGGCACCCGAGTCACGGCTTTCAAATCCCGGTGCCGTTTCGCCTTTTCCGGGGCGCGGCGCAACCGGCGGCGACATGTCTTCATAAAGGGTGATTGCTTCGCTGGCCGGCCCGCGCCGTGTGCCCAGCGCAATGATCTTGACCACGCGCACGCGCTCACCCTGGATAAAGGTCAGCACCTGTCCGGGAAGCGCGGCGCGGTGCGGTTTGCTCATCACCTCGCCATCCAGCCGGAACCGGCCGCTGGCGATTGCCCGTGTGGCATTCGCCCGTGTTTTATAGAAGCGGGCAAACCACAGCCATTTATCCAGCCGCAGAACCGGGGTCGCTTCGGTCACGATTTCAGCTTTAGTCCAGCCAGAACGGCAAATGGTGAATCCGGATCAGCTTCCTGCCGCTTGCCGCCGCCTGCCGACATTGTGCCCGCCTGGCCGCGTTTGTCGCCATCCTGCCGGGACCTGTTGCCTGATTTCTTGCCAGATTTGTTCTCGGGACGACGCTTGCCACGGCCCTGCGGCGCGCCTGCTCCGGTTTTGGCGTCACGCGCCTGCCGGTGCCCCTGGCGCTTGACCCGCTCAAAAATCTGGATCGCCGGCTTTTCCGGATCTGCGTCCGGCTCTTCGCCAACCACCTTGCAGTTCATATCCAGCAGCATTGCGGCCATCTGTTCGCGTGTGGCACCTGCCAGCGACAGCATATCCTCATTGATTCGGAACGCGCCCTCACGTGCCGCAGCGCGGACCAGATGGGCCACGCGTTCCACCATATCCACACGCATGATCCGGCCGCCAAGCCGCCGATATCCGACAGCGAGCCAGAATGCATCGGGCACGCCCTCGGGGCAGTCGACTGTGACNCGCCCGGCAGGCGGCGGGGCGTGAAAGGCACCGGGTTCGCAATTCTGCAAATTCCATAACAGGGCACGAAGGCCGATCTGCGCCGGCTTCAGCATGTCAGGCAGGTAAATGGCTTCAACCCCAAGGCGCAGGCCCAGCCGTGCCAGGCGTGGCCGGTCAGTCTCGGTCAGCCCGCGTACCTGCTGCACGGCAGTGAGTGCCGGTACGGTGCCAAGCCCCTCATACAGCATAAAGGCAAGACCACGGGCCTGCCCGCTCAGCGGCNTCACCGTTTCGGCAGCCNGTGCCTCGACNATGTCCGGCTGTTCNTCTGGCGGCGTTGCGGCAATTTCATCTTTTGTCGGCCCGGCGGCGAACGCGTCATCACCCTGAGGCGGCGGCGATTGCGGGCGCGATACCGGCGCTTTGCGCTCAGGCAGCGGGGCGGTTTCGGCATTATCCAGCACCACCAGCCGGCCCAGCACGTCACGCACATGTTCGGCAACAAATTCGGAAAGGCGTCCGGTCATGCGCTGGCTCTGGTCAATCGACAGCAGATCGCTGGCAATCAGCTCGGGACGGGGCGCGTAAAGCTGGTCACCCTTTACAAGACGCGCAACCTCGGCCTCGCGCCAGGTGATCACACCATCATCCCCCAGCTTGAAGGCAGGCGCTGCCGATGCGGCAAAGGCGCGGACCCGGTTTTCAATCTCGTCTGGAAGGCCACGGCGGGCTGCCGCCAGAATGGTTGCCTTCTCGTCACCTTCATTCAGGGTAGGCTGGAATACAAATCCGTTGAGGACACCAACTTCCTCACCCTCGACGAGAACTGTCCCGTCATTCTTCACCGACGTCATAAGATTTCTTGTTTCCTTCAACTTGCGACTCAAATGCGCAGCGCGGCGGTCAATAAAACGTTCCGACAGACGCTCATGCAAACAGTCGGANAGCCGGTCTTCGACGGCTCGNGCCCGATCCTGCCATTGCGCAGGGTTGTCTGTCCAGTCCGCACGGTGTGTGACATAGGTCCATGTCCGGATATAGGCAAGACGGGTCATCAGCGTATCAATATCCCCGTCCAGCCGGTCAAGCTGGTCCATCGCACGCGCCACCATATCCGTGCCCAGCCGGCCATCGCGCGCCAGCGACATGAACAGCCCGGCCAGAAGGTCATAATGATCTTCATTCAGACTTTGCCGAAAATCGGGAATACAGGCCACTTCCCACAGCAAGCGGACGCGGGACGCATCCCCGACCATGGCGCGAATATCGGCGCGATCCGCCAGCGTGATCAGGGCGCGGTGGTCCAGCGCATCCGCCTTGCGGAACAGAAATGGCAAAGGCGGCGGTGCCTCAAGGGACTCCTGCAAGGCGTCTATGGATGAAAAATCCAGCTTGCGCGACCGCCACCAGAAACTGCGCAGCGGCGGGAACCGGTGCTGTTCGATGGCTTCGATCAGTTCCGGCTCGGGGGGTTCGCACCCGTCTGTCACGCCAAAGGTGCCGTCATTCGTATGCCGGCCGGCCCGACCGGCGATCTGTGCTGTTTCCGCTGCCGTCAGCCGGCGCATCTTGCGACCATCAAATTTCATGTCAGCCGCAAGGGCCACATGATTGAGATCGAGGTTCAGCCCCATGCCGATGGCATCNGTCGCCACCAGAAAATCAACATCACCATTCTGGTACAGCTCAACCTGCGCATTGCGTGTGCGCGGGCTGAGACGTCCCATGACAACGGCCGCCCCNCCCCGCTGGCGGCGAACAAATTCGGCGATCTGATAGACATCGGACACCCCGAACGCGACAACGGCGCTGCGCCGCGGCAGGCGCGTCAGCTTCTTTGATCCGGCATAGCTCAGCGTTGACAGGCGGCGGCGCGTATCGAATTGCGCATCGGGCAGGATCGCGCGCAGCAGCGGGCCCGCCGTTTCCGCACCGAGGAACATCGTCTCAAACAGGCCGCGCACATGCAGGATCCTGTCGGTAAACACATGGCCGCGTTCGCGGTCACCGGCCAGTTGCACCTCGTCAACGGCAATAAACTCAAAGCCGCGTTTTGCAATGTCGCCATGCGCCATCGACAGCGCATCCACCCCGCCCTCGACCGGCATCGATTCAACCGTACAGCACAGATAACGCGCGCCCGGCGGCAGGATCCGTTCCTCACCGGTGATCAACCCGACCTTGGCTGCCCCCAGCCGCGCCACCAACCGGTCATAATTCTCACGCGCCAGCAACCGCAGCGGAAAGCCGATCATGCCCGTGCTGTATCCGGTCATCCGTTCCAGCGCCAGATGCGTCTTGCCAGTATTGGTGGGGCCAAGCACCACCGTAACACCGGCACCGGCCGCATGNCTGTTTGTGACCGCGGATCGCGGCATGGAAGAATGTGGGGGTGACATGGGTAAAAAACCGGTCAAGCGAATCGGGAAAGCCCCATGATAGCGGCTTTCGACCATAAACGCATCCGCGTTTCACGACAGATGCCGGGTTTATGGCGCAGAAAATCCCGCCAACAAGGCAGCAATTACGCATCCATTAATCTTTTGTTTACCTGAGTGCGTTATGACCATGACACCGGAATTTCCGGGAAACTCCGGGGGTTAGTCAGTGTCCGTTGCCACAATTCTGGCATCAGCAACCGATCATCTTCATGCCTTGTTCAAGGCACCCGGTCGCCCGGCCAGTGGCGCGCTTCTTCACGGTGATTGCCTTGACATCATGGCCCGTCTCCCTGATTCCAGCTTTCGCGGCATTGTCACCTCGCCGCCCTATAATCTGCGCAACAGTTCGGGCAACGGCCTGCGCGACGGGCGGGGCGGCAAATGGAGACGCGCTGCCCTGCTCAAAGGATATGCCACCCATGGCGATGCCATGCCGCATGACCGCTATGTGACCTGGCAGCGCGCCTGCCTTGCCGAGATGATGCGGCTGTTGCGGCCGGACGGGGCGATTTTCTACAACCACACCTGGCGGGTCCAGAAGGGCCTGTTGCAGGACAGGCAGGATATCGTGGCCGGCTTTCCGGTGCGCCAGATCATCATCTGGCACCGGTCCGGCGGGATCAATTTCAACCCGGGCTATTTCCTGCCAAATTACGAAGTGATCTATCTGATCGCCAAACCCGATTTCGTGCTGGCGCCCGGCGCGCATGGACAGGGCTGTGTCTGGCGCATCGGCCAGCAGGTAAACACCCCGCACCCGGCCCCTTTCCCGCCCGAACTTGTCAATAACTGTCTTGCCGCCATTGGTGATGGGCCGGTGCTCGACCCCTTTATCGGCAGTGGCACAACCGGTGTTGTGGCCGAGGAACGCGGCATGGACTGGCTGGGGATCGATATCTCGGAAAGCTATCTCGATACCGCCGCAAGACGCATTTCCGCAGCCAAGCGCGGAGAGGCGCACGAAAAACCCCCGCCGGACGATCCGGCAGGGGCGTAATAGTTTGGGGCGTAATAGTCTGAGGCTTAATGGTTTGGGGCGTGATGATCCGGGCGTTCAACCGCCAGCAGAGATAACGCGCAAATGCGCACCGCTTCAAAAAGCCCCCCAATAAACACTTGGCCCTAAAAATGCGCTGACTGTGTGGTGCCCGGGCGGGCCAGCGGCGGTGCGAATTTCGTCAGGTCGATGCCGTCGACAGCGGATTTATATTCATCCAGCGTCGGCGTGCGTCCCAGAATGGCCGACAACACGACAACCGGTGTCGAGGCCAGCAGCGATTCCCCGGCCTTGTCGGCCGAATCCTCGACCACCCGCCCCTTGAACAGCCGTGTCGAGGTGGCCAGCACGGTGTCGCCCTTGGCCGCCTTTTCCTGATTGCCCATGCACAGGTTACAGCCCGGACGCTCCAGATAGAGGATGTTCTCATATTCCGTGCGCGCTTCGGTCTTCGGGCTGGAATCATCGAATTCAAAGCCGGAATATTTCTGCAGGATATCCCAGTCGCCTTCTTCCTTCAGCTCGTCGATGATGTTGTAGGTCGGTGCGGCCACCACAAGCGGTGCCTTGAACGCCACCTTGCCGGCCTCTTTTTCCAGATTGCGCAGCATCTGCGCGACGATCTTCACATCGCCCTTATGCACCATGCAGGACCCGACAAACCCAAGATCGACCTTCTTTTCCGCGCCATAGAATGAAATCGGCCGGATGGTGTCATGCGTGTAGCGCTTTGAGACATCGGCATTGGTCACATCGGGGTCAGCGATCATCGGCTCTTCGATCAGATCGAGATCGACAACCACCTCTGCCGCATAGCTGGCATTGGCATCAGGGGCCAGCGCCGGCCGTTCGCCTGAACGGATGTCGGCGATACGCTTTTGGGCGATACCGACAAGGCGGTGCAGCATCCGGTCGTCATTTTCCATCCCCTTGTCGATCATGATCTGGATGCGGTTTTTCGCGATCTCCAGAGATTCGATCAGCGTGTCATCCTCGGAAATACAGATAGATGCCTTAGCCTTCATCTCGGCCGTCCAGTCGGTGAAGGTAAAGGCCTGATCAGCCAGCAAGGTGCCGATATGCACCTCGATGACCCGCCCCTGGAAGACATTCTCACCAAACTGGGCGAGCATTTGCGACTGGGTGGCATGCACCACATCACGGAAATCCATGTGCCCGGCCATGCTGCCCGTGAAGGTAACCTTGACCGATTCCGGGATCGGCATGCTGGCCTCGCCGGTGGCAAGCGCCAGCGCGACGGTGCCGGAATCAGCCCCGAATGCCACACCCTTTGACATGCGGGTGTGGGAATCGCCGCCAATGATGATCGACCAGTCATCGACGGTGATGTCATTCAGCACCTTGTGAATCACATCGGTCATCGGATGATATTCATCCTTCGGGTCGCGGCCGGTGATCAGCCCGAAATCATGCATGAATTTCATCAGCCGCGGGGTGTTCTCGGCAGCCTTGAAATCCCAGACGGATGCGGTATGGCAGCCCGACTGATAGGCACCATCCACCTTGGGCGAGATCACCGTTGCGGCCATCGCCTCGAGTTCCTGCGCGGTCATCAGCCCGGTGGTATCCTGCGAGCCGACGATATTCACCCGCACGCGGGCATCAGAACCGGCATGCAGGATGGTGCCGGGTGTCATGCCAACGGCATTGGCATTGAAAATCTTTTCAACGGCCGTCAGCCCCTGACCAGCGATCGAGACTTCCTTCGATGGTGCGAAAGCAGATTGCAACGGCACATCCAGCGCCTCGCAGGCGAATGTCTGCAGCATCTTGCCAAACACAATGGCATAGGACCCGCCGGCGCGGATGAATTCCAGCTTTTGCGGGCTGAAGGATGGTGACAGGTCGACCAGTTCGGCGTCACCCGTTTCATCATACAGCTTCTTGGTGCGGGTGTTGATTTTCAGAACGGTGCCGGTATCCACCGCATATTTCTGTTCCAGCACCGGATTGCCGTCATTATTCAGGATCGGGCTGCCATCACCACCGGTCTTGCGCACCCAGTTCTTCAGATCGATGCCGATGCCACCCGTCACACCGACTGTTGTCTGGAAAATCGGCGAGATGCCGTTGGTGCCCGCGACGATGGGCGCAATATTGACGAACGGCACATATTTGCTGGCCTGCTTGCCGGTCCACAGGGCGACATTATTCACGCCCGACATACGCGACGAGCCAACGCCCATCGTGCCCTTTTCGGCGACCAGCATGACCTGCTTGCCCGGATGCTGCAGCTTCAGCGCGTTGATTTCCGCCTGCGCACGTTCCGAAATCATGCATTTGCCATGCAGTTCGCGGTCGGCCCGTGAATGCGCCTGGTTGCCCGGCGACAGCAGATCTGTGGAAATATCGCCCTCGCCAGCGATGTAGGACACAACCTCGATTTCTTCATCCACATCCGGAAGATTGGTAAAAAATTCAGCTGCGGCATAGCTTTCAAGGATATCCCGTGCGACCGCATTGCCGGCATCCAGCGCCGCCTTCAGCCGGTCCCTGTCAGCCTCATAGAGGAACATCTGGGTTTTCAGCACGGCAGCTGCCTCACCGGCAATGTCCGCATCATCGCCAAGCGCAAGGTCAAGAAGGACCCGGATCGACGGGCCACCCTTCATATGCGACAGCAATTCAAAGGCGAAGGCGGTGGAAATCTCGGCGACCGTAACCGCTCCAAGGATAATCTCTTTCAGGAAGGCTGCTTTCTCGCCGGCCGCGCCGGTCGTGCCCGGCAGCGTATTATAGATCAGGAAATCCAGCGATGCCGCGCGATGCGCATGATTGAGATCCTTGATCTGCGCGATGATTTCAGCCGTCAGGGCGGCATCATCTATCGGCTTTGGCTGAAGCCCCTCGGCCTTGCGCTTTTCGATCTCTTCCAGATAGGCAGTAAACAAAGACATTTCGTCCCCCACGAAGGCATTTTGTCCGGCACAAGAATGACCAATGCCTGTCCATTTCTTTGAAATTTTGGGCCTGAAATTCAGGCCGGCCAGTCTGAGGAGCGCCCCATGACGGTCCCTATTGATATAGCGACATAGCGCCTGTTTTTCCAGATGGAAATTGGGGAACCAGCCGCGCGAAGAATAAGCCGCAGCGCGCGCTAAATCACCGCCTTTATCGCGGCCCGGAAGACGCGCCAAAGAACGCGCCCGGGAGGCGGCCCGGGGCGCGGCAAAGTCACCGCTGGACCGGGCATGCCGTTCACGGGTACAACCGCATCATGAGCGCATCCGCCACATTATCATCTGCTTCGCCAGCCGGGCTGCGCATCGACGAGATTGCCCTGATGCGCGGCATGCGCGTGCTGCAACGCGGCCTGTCACACCAGATGGGGGCCGGCGAAATCACCCGCCTGCACGGGCCAAACGGCGCCGGCAAGACAACCTTGCTGCGCGCCATCGCCGGACGCCTGCGCCCGGCCGCAGGCGTGATTGCCTGTGATGTGCCCATCATCTATGTCGGCCATGCCGATGCGCTGGCGGCGGCGCGCAGCGGGCGGGACAATCTGGCAGACTGGGCCCGTCTGAACGGCTTTGATGCACAAAGGGACCGTATTACGGCGGTGCTGTCAGACATGTCAGCCACCAGTTTTGCCGATCTGCCGGCACGCGTGCTGTCGCGCGGACAGCGGCGACGGCTGTCCCTTGCAAGGCTGCTGCTGGGACCAAAGACGGCCCTATGGCTGCTGGATGAGCCAAGCACAGGCCTCGACAGTGCAGCCGCATCACAGCTGGATGCCATGATCGGGCGTCATCTTGATGGCGGCGGCATGGTCATGGCGGCAACGCATCTGCCGCTGGCGGCGGTCCATAACGG
This sequence comes from SAR116 cluster bacterium, assembly GCA_002686685.1. Lineage (GTDB taxonomy): Bacteria > Pseudomonadota > Alphaproteobacteria > Puniceispirillales > Puniceispirillaceae > UBA8309. The sequence goes on from NYYG01000067.1 coordinate 44,329, forward strand.
CGGCACGCTGACATTGCAGGCGCCAGCATGACGGCAGAACCAGCATGAACATCCTGTTTGCACAGATGCGGCGCGATCTGGCGCTGATATGGGCCGGCCGCGGCGAAGCGGCGGTGATGCTGGCTTTCTTCCTGATCATCATCACCTTGTTCCCGCTGGCCATCGGGCCGGATGTGGCGACGCTGCGCCCGATGGCTCTACCCGTCATCTGGATTGCGGCGCTGTTGGCCAGCCTTGCCGGGTTTTCCCGTATCTTTGCCGAGGATGTCCGCAGCGGCTGGGTCGACCAGGTGGCCCTGTCACCCCTGCCACTGGGTATTTACGCCCTGTCAAAGGCGGTCACCCACTGGCTGGCGGGTGGCCTGCCAATGTTACTGGCGACGCCTGTACTGGCGCTTATGCTCTATGTCGATCTTGAATCGCTGGCACCATTGATACTGGCCCTTGCCATCGGCACCATGGCGCTGACCCTTCTTGGCGTATTGGCGGCGGCCCTTGGCGAAGGGGCCCGCAATGGCGGCAGCCTGATGGCACTGCTGGTGTTGCCGCTGGCGGTGCCTGTGCTGATTTTCGGGACCCTTGCATCGACGCCGGATGATGGCGGCCTGCTGTCGCCCCATATGTTGCTGCTGATGGCCGTGCTGGCGGTATTGCTGGCCATCGTGCCGGTTGCCGCAGCCGCCGCGCTGGTCGAGGCGGAGACCGACTCGTCATGAACAGAACCCTCTTTATACCGCAGCCGGCAGGCGGGGCTGGTTTTTTCGCGATGAACACCATATGGAAACATGATGTTTGACTATCTTGCCAATCCGACACGGTTCATGCGCCTTGCCGATCTGCTGATCGTGCCGATGGCCGCGCTGGCGGCCCTGTTGCTGGCAGCCGGGCTCTATCTCGGGCTGCTGGCATCGCCGCCTGATTACCAGCAGGGGGACACGGTGCGGATCATGTATGTGCATGTGCCGGCCGCATGGCTGGCCACACTTGGCTATGTTGCGCTGGGACTGTGCGGATTGTTCTATATTGTCTGGCGGCATCCGCTTGCCGATATCGCCTTGCGCGCCATGGCACCTGTCGGGGCATTGTTTGCCTTTCTGACGCTGGTCACAGGTGCCCTGTGGGGAAAGCCGATGTGGGGTGCCTGGTGGGTATGGGATGCCCGGCTGACATCCATGCTGATCCTGTTCTTTTTCTATATCGCCGTGATCGCGCTCGCCAATGCCTTCGACACGCCCGAGCGCGGCAGCCGCCCGGCCGCCATTCTGGCGCTTGTCGGGCTGGTGAATGTGCCGATTGTGAAATTTTCGGTGGACTGGTGGAACACCCTGCACCAGCCGGCCAGCCTTGTGCGCAGCGGCGGTGTCTCGATTGACCCGGCGATGCTGACGCCGCTGTTGCTGATGCTGGCGGGCACGCACCTGTTCTTTGCCGTTGTGGTGATCCTGCGGATGAAGGCCCTGCTTGCAGAACGCCGGATCGCAGCATTGCAGCTGCGCGGCATAACCGGCGAGGCAGGATGATGGCTGAATTCCTGGCAATGGGCGGCTATGGCGTCTTTATCTGGCCATGCTACGCACTGTCCCTTGGCGGGATGGTCTGGATCGCGCTGTCCAGCTGGCGGCGCGCCAGACGCGCCGCACACAGGCTGCAAGAGATGGAAGAAAGCCGCGCGGCCGACAGGTCACGCTGATGCCGGTCACCGCCCGCGACGGCGACCCCCGCGGCGGCGGCCACTTTCGATGGCAGGGGCCTCGTCCGGTGTCAGGATGCGTTCCGGAAGCGTGACCGCGGCGGACAGTCTTTCATAAGGCTCGCTCTGATGCGGAATGGCCATGGCCTTCACAAACTGGTCCTGAAAGCCGGCTTCCACTGCGGTTTCGATCTTTTCGATATGGCGCACCACATCCTCGATCTCGCGGCGCGCGCCCTTGTTCAGCAGCGCCATGCGCGCGCCGGTACCGGCNGAGTTGCCGGCAGCCCGCACATTTTCAAGGGCACAATCAGGGATCATCCCCAGCACCATCGCATATTTCGGGTCGATATGGGTGCCAAAGGCACCCGCCAGCACCACCCGGTCAACCGATGTCAGCTTCATCTTGTCCATCAGCAGGCGAAAGCCGGCATGGAGCGCCGCCTTGGCAAGCTGGATCGCCCGCACATCATTCTGGGTCACGACGACATTGTCCGATACGCGGTAGGAAAAGGTCCGGCCATCGACCTCAATGCGCGGGCTGCGCGCCGCCACCGCGCCGTCGATAACGCCATCACTTGTCAGGATTTCGGCGAGATACATCTCGGCCAGCACCTCAATAATGCCGGACCCGCAAATGCCGGTGATCCCCGTNGTCTTCACCGCTTCGTCAAATCCGTCCTCATCCGACCACTGTTCCGCACCAATCACCCGAAAGCGCGGCTCCAGCGTATCCTTGTCGATACGGATGCGTTCAATTGCCCCCGGGGCAGCGCGCTGGCCAGATGAAATCTGCGCCCCTTCAAAGGCCGGACCGGTGGGCGACGACGCCGCCAGCATGCGATCNGCATTGCCGACAACGATCTCGGCATTGGTGCCAACATCAACAACAAGCGTATTCGCCTTGTCTTTCTGCGGGGCCTCGGCAAGCACAACACCGGCAGCATCCGCGCCAACATGGCCGGCAATACAGGGCAGCACATAGACATGGGCACCCTTGTTTACATCCAGCCCGATTTCGGTGGCGCGCAGTTCAATCGCCGTATCAACCGCCAGCGCAAAAGGCGCACCCCCCAGCTCCACCGGATCAATGCCAAGCAACAGGTGGTGCATCACCGGATTACCCACGAGGACAATTTCAACAACATCCTCGGATGTCAGCCCGGCCTGTTCGGCCGCACCTGAAATCAGTTTCTGCAACCCGTCAATGACCGCTGTTGTCATTTCCAGATGCCCGCCCGGATTCATGATCCCGTAGGACACCCGGCTCATCAGATCCTCGCCAAAGCGAATCTGCGGGTTCATCGCGCCTGTAGATGCCAGCACATCGCCTGTCACCATATCGCACAGATGCGCAGACATGGTGGTCGAGCCAACATCAATCGCCACCCCGACAACCGCCTCTTTNAGCCCTGGCCAGATTGCACTGACATGATGCCCATCGCGCAGCGCCACCGTGACCTGCCAGTTGCCAGCGCGCAGAACGGGCTGCAGCTGCTGCAGAATATGCAGATCACAGGTAATCTCGCCACTAACCCGGTCTGGCCATTGCGCGACAAGCGCCTCGGCAAGACGGCGGAAATCGCCGGATGGTTCATGCATATCCGGTTCGCGCACTTCGACAAGGCACAGCCGGATGACCGGGTCCATCTCGATCTGCCGGTCATCGGCTGCCTTGCGGACAAGCTGGTTATGCACCTGGCTTTCCGGNGGCACATCAATGACCACATCCGACTGCAGGGTCGACTGGCAGGACAGGCGACGCCCTTCGGCNAGGCCCTTTTTCTCGGCATAGCGGGATTCGACCGCTGTCACACCGCACAGGCTGTCTGCGCCCGAACTGATGCCGTGTTTGGCAAAGTCACCAGTGCCAACATCAACCTGGCAGCGCCCGCAAAGCGCGCGTCCGCCACAGACGGAATCGATATCAACACCAAGGGTCCGCGCCGCCTGCAGCACGGTGGTGCCGGCGGGCACATGCCCCTGCCGGCCAGACGGCGTGAAAACGATCTTGATGTCGGTACCTGAATCCGCCATGGCCTGACCTGTCTGCCGCTAGGCGCTNCGACGCCGGCGAGTCTGGCGACGTTCGCGGCCACCTTCACCCGCGGCGGCAGGCTCACGGAATTTCTGGATCCAGCGACGGCATTCCGGGTCCTGCCCGTTCATCACATTCGCCCCCATGATGCCGGTCATTTCCTCGGCATGCAGCGGGTTCATGATGGCCGATGTCATGCCGGCGCCTGCTGCCATNGACAGGAACGCAGCGTTCAGCCCATGCCGGTTGGGAAGGCCGAATGAGATGTTTGACGCNCCGCAGGTGGTGTTNACCTTCAATTCGGTCCGCAGGCGGATAATCAGATCCAGCGCCGAACGGCCGGCAAGATTGATCGCACCAACCGGCATGATCAGCGGGTCGACAACAACATCCTCACGCGGGATACCGTANTCCTCGGCCCGCTCGACGATTTTCTTTGCCACGTCGTAACGTACATTCGGGTCCTCGGAAATGCCGGTCTCGTCATTCGAGATGGCCACGACGGCGGCGTTATATTTCTTCACCAGCGGCAGGACAACCTCGAGGCGTTCCTCTTCACCGGTCACAGAATTTACCAGCGGCTTGCCTTTATAGACGGAAAGTCCGGCTTCCAGCGCAGCAACAATCGAGCTGTCGATGGCAAGCGGCACATCAACCGTATCCTGGACCAGCTTGATGGATTCAGCGAGGATCGCCGGCTCATCCGCCATCGGGATGCCGGCATTTACATCCAGCATCGTGGCACCGGCCTCGACCTGCGCCAGCGCATCGGAAATTACCCGGTCATAATTGCCTTCGGCCATTTCGGCGGCCAGAAGCTTGCGCCCTGTCGGGTTGATCCGCTCACCAATCACGCAAAAAGGCGCGTCAAAGCCAATCACAACTTCCTGCTTGTCGGAAGAAATAAGGGTTCTGGTCATAATCCTGCTCCTCTGGTGATGCGGCGATCAGCCGTCGATCACGTCAAATCCGCCCTTCGGCAACATCTCGATCCTGCCGTTGGCAATGGCACCGGCATAGGTGGCGGTGCGTGCAAATCCCCCAAATGGATAGTAATGGAAATGCCGGATCAGGCATTCCTTGTCCGCGGCCATACCTTCGGCAAGGCCGGTCAGCAGCAGATGCGGCGATTGCACCGTCATCAGCTTGGCAACATTCTTTGCCTGCTTTGAAATGAATCGCATCGACGGGCCGATGCCCGAAATCTGGGCAAAGCGGAACAGCGTCTTGATTGTGGCCGGACCCGGGATCCCGATCCGGATCGGCAGCGCATTTCCGGCGGCGCGGACGCGCTTTTCCCATTCGAGAACAATGTCGGCCTCGAAACAGAATTGTGTCTCGATATAGAGGTTCAGCCCCTCGGCCTTCGCCAGCGCATTCTTGGCATCCAGCGCCTCGGCGATCTCGTCATTGCTGATATCGGGGCTGCCCTCGGGATGGCCTGCAACGCCAATATGGCGGATGCCATGCTTCTGGATCAGTCCGGTTTGCAGCACCTGCATGGTCGCGTCAAAACCGCCAACCGGGCTGTCAACGCCGCCGCCAATGCACAGGACCTCTTCAACGCCGCAGCGCGCGGTGTAGGCGCTCAGCAGTTCGTCGAGCTGGTCGGCATCACGAAGCGACCGCGCGGCCAGATGNGGCACCGGCCGCATGCCGTCATTATGAAGACGTTCGCACACGGCGATGGTATCCGCCGGATCGGTGCCTGGCAGGAAGGTCACATTCACCGTCGTGCCCGGATCAAGACAGTCACGAAAGCTTTCAATCTTGGTGGCACCTGTCGGGGTCACTTCGATCGACCAGTTCGATGCTGCGCTCTGGATTGTCTCGATAGATGTAGCCATGTCACGTCCCGGATCAGCGTTGGTGTTCAGCGTGTCATATTCATGCCCTGTGCCGGCCATGCGGCACGGGTCTCAGATGGGCGGAAGCATGGCGATTTCGCCTCTGCTGCGATGGCTTGCCGACGCCCCACTATCTCCCGATTGCGACATGCGCGAAAAAGCTGTGTCAGTCAGGCGCGTTCCCGCCATTCTCGACCAGCGCTTTCACGCGCTCTGCAGGATATTCCGCTTCCAGCGTGCTGGCATNCGCGGCGGCGGCGGCTTCAAGATCATCACCGCACGCGACCGGTTCCCCGCGTCGCCATTCGGCAAGATAATCATCGGTTGAATCTGCCCCGTCACGCATGGCGGCNGCGTCGATTGCGATGGCAAACCGGCGGTGAAGTTCTATCTTTGCCTGTTCACGATTGCGNCCGCGACCGCGTTCAGCAATGACCTGCGCCGGGATATCCCGCCAATATAATGTAATCAACTGTGCCATCTTTACCTCGTAACCGATGCGCCCTGCCCACCGGCAACCGCGTCAGCAATAAACGCCGGAAACATCCCCAATCCGGCAAAACGATATTCATAGGCAAGGCCCAGCGCATCGGCTGCGCTGCGCGCCTTGAGCTGCAGTGACGGATCGTCAGTCTGCGCGATATAGAGAACNCGGGTATAGTTACCGAAATACATGTCGCGCAGCTGCGGATGCTTGCGAAGGCCCATCCCCTGCATGACGATCCGTTCAAAATGGCGGACCATATAGTCGGTCAGGAAAAAGGTGCCAAGCTGGTCTTCCATCTCGGACTCAAAATCCGGCTTTCCCATGAACATTTCATAGCAATGCGGNCCCGGGATGCGGTCAATATTTTCGNGTTCNAGAAAGGCATCCAGCGCCCCGCCTGTGCCGCAATCACCGTAGATAACGGCAATCCGCCGCCCCTNGCGCCGCAACGCACGGATTTTACGNGCAAGCCCCGGCACGATTTTTTCAGGATGATTGTGCCAGGACGCCGGCAGACAGGTCAGGTCAACCATGCCTGCGGGAAACTGNTCGGTAATGGCNAGGATTTCCCGTGCAAGTGCGCCGCAGGCGACAAGCGTCAGCCCGCCCGTTTCAGACGCCACAGCGGTGGCGTCTGCAGCATCGCGCTGATCAGCCGACAGCTGCCTGGGCCTCACGCTTGGCGGCAATCCGCTCTTTCGCGGTTTCGACGGCAACGGCGGCATCACGGCAATAGGCATCAGCACCGATCGAATCGGCAAATGCCTCATTCAGCGGCGCGCCCCCGACCAGCACGATGTAATCGTCACGGATGCCCTTTTCGACCATCGCATCGATCACGACCTTCATNTAGGGCATGGTCGTTGTAAGCAGCGCTGACATGCCCAGAATATCGGGCTTATGTTCCTCAAGCGCCTCAAGNTAGTTCTCGACCGGGTTGTTGATCCCGAGGTCAATCACGTCAAAACCGGCGCCTTCCAGCATCATCGATACAAGGTTCTTGCCGATATCATGGATATCGCCCTTGACCGTGCCAATGACCATCGATCCGACCTTTGGCGCGCCGGTCTCTGCCAGCAGCGGGCGCAGGATGGACATCCCGGCTTTCATTGCATTGGCCGCCATCAGCACTTCAGGCACGAACAGGATACCGTCACGGAAATCAATCCCGACAATGGTCATGCCTTCAACCAGCGCCTTGGTCAGGACATCATAAGGTGTCCAGCCACGCCCCAGCAGGATTTCAACCCCTTCACGGATTTCATCCTGAAGCCCGTCATAGAGGTCGTCATGCATTTGCTGGACAAGCTCATCATCATCCAGATCGGCGAGAATGATTTCTTCTTCATCAGACATGGTCGAACTCCTCAAGGCAGGGCGTCACAACGCGGCCATGCGTTGCACCATTAGAAATCCACATGTGCGACAATAGATGCACCGGCTGTCTTTTATTGACGACTAATTATATGCATTTCACGACAATGGTGATGGAATCAGAACAGAAAGCCGGTTCGAGACAGGCCGTGCCCCGTTCAAACGGGATGGAACAGGCCCGTCAGTCCTCGATCTGATGCTTTGTCATGACCGGCACACTGAGCACGGCAAACAGCAGTGAAATCGCTGTAATCCCGAAGACTTTGAACGTTACCCANTCATCGGTGCTAAGGCTGCGCCAGGCAATCTCATTGGCAAGGGCCGTGGTCAGGAACATGGCGACCCACAGCCAGCTCAGGGCCCGCCATCCGGCATCGCGCATGCGCAGCTGTGTGCCCATCAGCAATCCCAGCGGATTGCGGCCAAGCAACCGCCCGCCGGCAATCACCGCGGCCAGCAGAATTGTCAGCACGGTCGGCTTGATCTTGATGAACAGCTCATTGTCAAAATACAGCGACAAACCGCCGAAAAACGCCACGGCGACACAGCCGAACAGCGCCATCATCGATATGCGGCGTTCCAACATCCAGCCAGCAGCAAGCGCCACAACCGTCGCCGCCACCAAGAGCCCGACAGCCAGCATGAAATCGCCGGTTATGTAGTTGGTGGCAAAAAACACCACAAGCGGCCCAAGGTCGAGCAGTAGTTTGCGTCCCTGGCCCTGGGGGGCGGCGTCTTTTTGCGTATCGGTATCGGAATTATGGTCAGTCACTCAAATCTCCAGACAAATCGTCAGCTGTCGTCGCTATAAAGCGGCATCTCTGTGATGGGACATCTCTATGAAGGGTATCGCCTCACGCGGCAAGGGCATCATTCATCGCCTCGCAGACCGCCGCAACCTCGCGGATCAGGGTGCCGCCATCTTTGCGACTGCGCGCCTCTTCGCCCAGATGCCGGCGCCAGATTCGGGCGCCGCGCTGTCCGTGATAAAGGCCCAGCATGTGGCGCGTGATACTATGCAGCGGCACATCTTGCGCTGTTGCCATGTCGGCATAGTCAGCCATGCCTCTGGCAACCTCAAGGCGTGACGGTGGCGGCATATCATCTAACTGCGTGGCAATCTCGGCCAGCACCATCGGTGTGCGATAGGCAGCACGGCCCAGCATCACGCCGGCAAAACCGTGCGATTCCGCCAGCGCCACGTCACAGCTGTCCAGCCCGCCATTCAGAATTACCTGCAGATCAGGGTTTGCAGCGGCAAGACGGCGGGCGCGGTCATAATCAAGAGGCGGGATGTCACGGTTTTCTTTCGGGCTGAGACCACTCAGCCAGGCTTTGCGCGCATGAAGATAGATCACCGAGACACCGGCATCAGCCACATGCGCCACAAACCGGTCGAGCCCGGCTTCCGGGTCCATATCATCAATACCGATCCGGCATTTGACGGTGACCGGCAGGTCGGTGGCCGCACGCATCGCCGTCACACAATCGGCAACCAGCGCTGGTTCTGCCATGAGGCAGGCCCCAAATCGGCCGGATTGGACACGATCTGAAGGGCATCCGACATTCAGATTGATTTCGGCATAGCCATAGGGGGCTGTGGCGGCAACCGCCGCCGCCAGCCGGCCCGGGTCGCTGCCGCCAAGCTGCAGCGCCACAGGGACCGCCCCGTCAAGATCCGGTGCAGCCTGCGCCAGCAGCCGGTCCCTGTCACCATGCAGAATGGCCTCTGCCGTAACCATCTCGGTAAAGCGAAAGGCTGAGGGTGCAATCAGCCGATGGAACAGACGGCAATGCCGGTCTGTCCAGTCCATCATCGGGGCAATNCACAGCCGNCGGTCAATCATCTGATTGCCGCCATGCNTGCCGGTGTCTGACTGCTGTTTCATCATGGCGTCTGTATATCGCAACTGGCTGACAAATGCCATGCCGGCTGTCTGTACGGGCGCGTTTCACAGGATGCCATTGCACCGCCATAACCGGATCAGAGCATGGCGAANGGGTTGCGCCCTGCCCTGTCGGCGATGGCGATAATCCAGATATCAGGGTCAATATCCCGCTCGCGCGCCAGACGCTGCGCGACGGCTGCCGCATCTGTCCAGCCATCCGCATCATCGCCNAGCACTGATCGCCATTCATATGCGCCTTCAAAACCGANGACGCGGGACAACAGCTTGTGCCGGCCATCCAGCGCGTCAATATGCACGAACAATGCGCCGGCATCAGCGTCACCGCGGTTCACAACAACACAATCAATGAGTTCGGCGCTGGCAAGGCGTACCGCGGCACCAACCAGCATTCCGGTCTTTATCCTGCCCATGATCGATGCCCCCTGATCACGCCACCCGGATTGCCCGAGACANCCGCAACGCTAGAAATCGCTGCAGCGGCCTTTCTGTTCCCAGTCGCCATANCGCGTCGGCTCCGGNCCTTTTGGCCCGTTNACCTCGCGCGGGGCGGCCTCGGATGNGCTGGTATCTGGCCCGGCGGATGGGGCTGTTTCGCTGTCCTCGGCGGCNGCTGCCGTGTCAGCCTTTGTCTTGTCAGTGTCCATNAAACCCTATATGCCCCCATGATCATCCAAAAACAAGCGTAGCCACCATGCCGCCAGCCGGACAGAAACCACAGACATTTCGCAAACCGGCNACGCGCAAACCGGCAGATCGCAACGCNGCGCCGCGCAAGGCCCCNGGGACCGACAGCCGGATCCAGTGCTTTGANGTGTTGCGGCTTGTGGAAAACGGGCGTCATCTTGACGAGGCNTTGCNGCAGACACGGGGGCTGGATNACCGCGACAGGCGCTTTGTGCGGTTGCTGGCCGCAACCTGTCTGCGCCGGGCAGGCCAGCTTGACCTGATCCTCGCTGATTTGCTGGACCGCCCGCCATCCGGCAAACAGCGGGACGCCATGATTATCCTGCGCATGGGCGCCGCACAGTTGCTGTTCCTTGAAACCGGGGCCCATGCCGCGGTCAACAGTACCGTGGAATTGATGCGGGCCGCCGGGTTTGACCGGCTGACAGGCCTGACCAACGCCATTATGCGACGGCTGACGCGTGAAGGCGCACGCCGGCTTGAGGCAACCACACCCGCCGATAATCTGCCGGACTGGCTGCGCGACAGCTGGCAGCAGCATTATGGCGCACCGGCAACCGATGCCATCATGACATTGGCAATGCAGCCACCAACCCTCGATATCACGCCCGCCGATCCGCAGGCCGATTGGGCCACAAAGCTGGAAGGGCGGCTGATCAATGGCCACACCATCAGGCGGGCATTTGATGGCGATCCGGCAGACTTGCCGGGCTTCAAAGAAGGTGCCTGGTGGGTACAGGATGCCGCTGCTGCCTTTCCGGTCACCCTGTTTGGTGATCTTGCCGGCAAGACCGTGATTGACCTCTGCGCCGCCCCTGGTGGCAAGACGGCCCAGCTGATTGCCGCCGGCGCACAGGTCACGGCCGTTGACAGCGCATCAAAGCGCCTGAAGACATTGCGTGGCAACCTGTCCCGCCTTGGGATGAAGGCACAATGCGTCACGGCGGATGGCCGCAGCTTTGCGCCTGCTGAAAAAGTCGATGCGGTTCTGATCGACGCGCCCTGTTCGGCAACAGGCACATTGCGGCGGCGTCCCGATATCCTGCGCGGCAGAAAGCCGGACGAAATTGCCGCGCTTGCCACCTTGCAGACAGCGCTTCTGCGCCAGGCCGCCGGATGGCTGAAGCCTGATGGATGCCTTATTTATGCCACCTGCTCGTTGCAACATGAGGAAGGTGAGGATGTTGCAGAAGCCATAGCGGCAGATCCCGAATCAGGCCTGACGCCTTTTCCGGTAAGCCCTGAAGAGGCGGGGGCGTTTGCCGCCGCCGTGACCGCAACAGGCACGGTGCGCCTGCGCCCTGACCTGTTTGCGGATATTGGTGGTGTTGACGGGTTTTTTGTTGCGCGTTTTCGTGCCTCTGACGGATAAATAAGACATCCACGGCCATCAAGCATGGCCATAACCGATCGCAACGGAAATACGGCAAACAGACGGTCTGTTTGCCTCTAGCCTTGGATTTGTCAGCCCACCATGCCAGCAAAAACTGACATCATCGAATCCGGTTTGGCATCCTCGGCCCACCCGCAGCGCATGCGCCTTTCGGCCATCGACAGGGTGATCCGTGGCACCGGTCTGTTCCGCTGGCAGTTGCGGGGAAAACCGCGCGGCCTGATGCGTGCCAGTCTGCAGGACCCGTGGCGCGGTGACCTGACCAATGGCCGGGATATACTTTCACACCGGCTGGACCCGCTGGGTGATGCCGCCTATTTCCAGTCCTTTGAATGGATCCGCGATCTGCGTGTGGAAGGCGGCAGCGATGCGCGGGCGCGGGCGCGCGACCTGATCGCAGGCTGGGTTGACAGTAACCAGCGCTGGCAGCTTCCCGACTGGCGGCCCGACATCATGGGGCGACGCCTTGCGGTACTGGCATTGAATTACGGCTGGTATGGCCATTCCGCCCCCGAACAATTTCAGGACAACCTGTCTGCTGCACTGGACATGCAGCTGAACTGTCTTGCCACTGACTGGCGGCGCATGCGGTCTGCCGAAGACCAGATCAGTGCGTTGCGCGGACTTGCCCTTGCCGAGGTTGCCTTTGGCATATCGCAGGAGAAATTTGCGGCACTGCTGGACCTGATCATGCCAAAGCTGGACAGCGTGATCCTGGCCGATGGCGGCCATATCAGCCGCATGCCTGACCGCAATCTGACGCTGATGCGCCAGCTGGTGGAACTGCGCATTGCTGCCTCGGCTGCCGGTGTCGACAGCACGCTGCTTGGCGACATGATAACCCGCATGGGCGCCCTCATCCGCATGTGGCGTCATGGCGACGGGCGGCTGGCGCATTTCAATGGCGGCGGCGGCATCAATGCCGCGCATGTCGAGGAAACGCTGTTGCGCGCCGGCGTGCGCGGCAAGCCGTTGCAGCAGGCCCCCTATAGCGGCTTTTTGCGGATCGGCAGCGGACGCACACTTGTGATCATGGATGCAGGAGAACCCGCGGCGATCCGTGACGGGCAGGATGTGACCGGGCTTGGCACATTGGGATTTGAGATGAGCGTCGGCCAGACACAGCTGATCGTCAATCCGGGCCAGATGATGACGGATCCGACGATGCGCAGGATCATGGCATCGACAGCGGCACATTCGACGCTGGGGCTTGATAACCAGAATTCCTCCAGCCCGCNNACGGGCCGCATGGCCAGCATTTCGGGCGTNGAGGTTGGCGAGGCGGATGGCGGCANTCTCGCGGTTGCAACACATGACGGTTTTGATGCCTCTCACGGGCTGCTGCACCACCGCAAACTCTATCTGAAAACAGGCGGGGCGAACCTGCGCGGNGCCGACATTCTGGAATATACCGGTGCGCCGGGGGAAATTCCGCAGCTGGCACTGATCCGGTTCCATCTGCATCCGCGCGTCACCGCCGCGATGCTGGCCAATGGTTCGGTGTTGATGAAAATTCGTGGCAGCAAGACAGGCTGGACAATGAAAGCCAGCGGCGCGGTGCCGGAAATTGACAATTCTGTCTATTTTGAAGACGGGGTCCGCCAAGCCTGCCAGCAGATCATCCTGAAGGCGGTGATCACCGATATACGCACAATCGGCACGCATGAAGTGCGATGGGCCTTTACCCGCGGCGGATAGGCGTGCGGCAATAAACAGGGCCNTTNTGACAGNCTGCTGATTGCGTTTCNGATGCNGCTTTGTCATAACGGCGCGCAGACGCCCTCTTNGCCATTCGCCCGTATGTTCAACGCGCCAGAGAGACAGACCAGACATGACCCGACGCCGCGCCCTTCTTTCCGTTTCTGACAAGACCGGCCTTGGCGGTTTTGCCGCCGCGCTGGTCCGCCATGGCTATGACATATTGTCAACCGGTGGCACGGCGACNATGCTGCGCGATGCCGGCATTGCCGTAACGGATGTATCGGATGTCACCGGCTTTCCCGAAATCATGGACGGGCGNGTAAAGACGCTGCATCCGCATATCCATGGCGGCCTGCTGGCACGGCGCGANAATGATGCGCATCTGGCCGCAATGCGTGAACANGGGATCGAAAATATCGATCTCGTCGCCGTCAATCTCTACCCGTTTGAAGCGCAGCTGACGCGCACCGATGATCCGGCCNCATTGATCGAAACCATCGATATTGGCGGACCTGCCATGCTGCGGGCATCGGCCAAGAACCATGAATTTGTCACTGTGGTGTGCGACCCGGCCGATTATGGCGAGGTCATTGCCGCACTGGATGCTGATGGTGATGTCGGGCCCGCATTGCGGCGCAGCCTCGCCGCCCGCGTCTTTGCACGGACCGCGCGTTATGATGCGGCCATTGCGGGCTGGATGGCAGGTGATGATTTTGGCGAGACATTGCAGGTCACGGCCCGGCGTGCGCAGGAACTGCGCTATGGCGAGAACCCGCATCAGCGCGCCGCACTCTATACAGGCGGGNCCGCACGGCCGGGTGTTGCCAGCGCGGTTCAACTGCAGGGCAAACCGTTATCCTATAATAACCTGAACGATACCGACGCCGCCTTCGAACTGGCTGCCGAATTCACCGCACCAACCATTGCCATCATCAAACATGCCAATCCCTGCGGTGTGGCAAGCGCGGANAGGCTGGCCGATGCGTGGCAGCAGGCGCTGGATGCCGATCCGGTCAGCGCTTTTGGCGGGATNGTNTCCAGCAATGTGTCGCTGGATGCGGATACGGCCACAGGAATCGCCAGCATCTTTACCGAGGTTGTGATCGCACCGGATGCCAGCGAAGAGGCCAAGGCCATTCTCGCCGCCAAGCCAAATCTGCGCNTGATGCTGACCGGTGCCATGCCCGACCCNCAGGCCGGTGGCCTGAAGCTGAAATCGGTCAGCGGCGGGTTCCTTGCCCAGTCCCGCGATAACGGCCACATCACCGAGGCCGACATCAATATCGTCACCCGCGCCAAGCCGGATGCAGNCCAGCTGGCAGACATGATGTTCGCCTGGCGCGTCGCCAAGCATGTGAAATCCAATGCCATCGTNTTTGTAAAGGACAGCGTCACAGCCGGCGTNGGTGCGGGNCAGATGAGCCGCGTTGATTCGGCNCGCATAGCCGCNCAGAAAGCGCGCGACATGGCAGCGCATCACGGCTGGGACGCGCCTCGCACCATTGGTTCGGTTGCTGCCTCAGATGCCTTTTTCCCCTTTGCTGACGGGCTCGAGGCGTTGATCGACGCCGGTGCCACCGCCGTTATCCAGCCGGGCGGATCAAAGGCAGATGACACGGTGATTGCGGCGGCTGACGCGGCTGGCATCGTGATGGCCATGACAGGCATGCGGCACTTCAATCACTGATATCGTCAATTTTCGGTCAGGTCAGTTTCCGGTATGGCCTGCCTTTGCTTCCGGATCAGGGAACCGCAGCAGCGATCCGGTTTGGGGCGGGCGGGCGGCCTCTGCCAGTTTCCAGACCTTGCGCATCAATGTTGGCAGGCTGGCCGGCCTGACGCGCTGCCAGCTGCCAGACCCCTCGGCCGTCATCAGACCGGCCATGTCGGGCGACCCCATATCCGCCACCGCCACGCGCATCGTGAGGCGAAAATGCGTGAAGACATGCGTTAGCGTGTCCGGCTGCAGGTGCCAGTCTGCGGCAAAGGGTGCGGCATCCAGCGGCCGCGCCGGATCCACAACACCATCAGCGGATGTCCATCCGGCAGAGGGAAAAGCCAGCATGCCGCCCAGAAGACCGCGTTCCGGTCGTTTCACCAGCCATGCCTCGCCCTTGTCGTTGCGCGCGACAAAGGCGACACCCTGACGATCTGGCTTGGGCTTTTTCAACGCCTTCACCGGCCAGATTTCTGGCGTGCCGGCAGCAGCGGCGGCGCATCCTGCGGCAAGGGGGCAGCTGCCACATGCCGGCGCCTTTGGCGTACAGACAGCATTTGCAAAATCCATCAGCGCTTGCGGAAAGTCGGACGGGCGCATTCCCGGGTGCTGCGCTGCATAGGCCTTGCCAATGTCGGTTTTTTCGGCCGGCACCGGTGCGGATATGGCATAGAACCGGGCGAATACCCGCTCGATATTGCCATCGACGACTACCGCCGTGCCGCCGAATGCCATTGCCGCGATGGCCCCGGCAGTATAGGGGCCGATCCCGGGCAGTGACAGCAGGCCGTCAACCGTGTCGGGAAAGTGACCATCATGATCCTGACAGACGATCTGCGCAGTGCGATGCAGGTTGCGCGCCCGCGCGTAATAGCCAAGCCCGGCCCATGCTGCCATCACCGAATCGCTGTCCGCCCGGGCCAGATCACAGACCGTTGGCCAGCGGCGCACAAAATCCAGAAAATAGGGAATGACCGTTGCCACAACTGTCTGCTGCAGCATGATTTCCGACAGCCATACATGATAGGCTGGTGCCAGCGCTGGCCAGCGGCTGCGCCAGGGCAGCGTGCGGCCATGCCGGTCATACCAGTCAAACAGGGCATCAGCGGGAAACGGGGTCATCACCATGCCGGCGAGACTGGCACAGCCCTGTCCGCCATTCAACGCAGCAGGCAGGCAGAATGGTCGGCAGAATGGTCGCATGCAAACCGGCATTTCGAGCGGCACTGTCCTGAACCGGGTCGGTTAGATCTGATGCTGACCATGCCAATATTCTGGTCAGGGCAGGCCCAGTCTGTGCTAGTCTGTTGCGGATGATCGTTCTGGATGCGTGTCCG
>NYYG01000008.1 GCA_002686685.1 SAR116 cluster bacterium
GGAAAAGTGCTTCGCAGCGGATAATGCTGGCGACAAGCCGAAATATTATGTGCTTGAGATGTTTCCCTATCCATCAGGGCGCATCCATATGGGGCATGTGCGCAACTACACTCTTGGCGATGTGGTGGCGCGGTACCGGCGCGCCAAAGGATTCAATGTTCTTCATCCCATGGGTTGGGATGCCTTCGGTTTGCCGGCCGAAAATGCTGCGATTGAACGTGGCGCCCATCCTGGTACCTGGACCATAGAGAACATCGCATCCATGCGCACGCAGTTGCGCGGCATGGGCCTGTCCTATGACTGGGACCGCGAATTGGCCACCTGCACACCTGATTATTATCAACATGAACAGAAGATGTTTCTGCGCTTTCTGGAAAAAGGGCTGGCCTATCGCAAGGAAAGCTGGGTGAACTGGGACCCGGTTGAAAATACGGTCCTTGCAAATGAACAGGTTGTCGACGGTCGTGGGTGGCGTTCCGGCGCAGTGGTCGAGCGCCGTTTGCTGGCGCAGTGGTTTCTGAAAATTACCGAATATGCTGATGATCTTCTTGCTGCCATCGACGGGCTGGACCGCTGGCCTGACCGTGTAAGATTGATGCAGGCCAACTGGATCGGCAAGTCTGAGGGGGCCGAGGTCACTTTCAACCTCACTTCTGCAGCCGGTGACGGCACGGACGGTATCAGTGTTTTCACCACTCGGCCCGACACGCTCTATGGCGCGTCCTTTATTGCCATTGCTGCGAACCACCCCCTGGCTGTAAGCATTGCCGAAGAAGATAATGCGGCAGCAGAATTCCTTGCCGAATGCGCGCGTCTCGGCACCTCTGAAGCAGCTGTAGAAACCGCCGAGAAACGTGGTTATCACACCGGTTTGACGGTCCGGCATCCTCTCGTGGCAGACTGTGAACTGCCTGTCTATATCGCCAATTTCGTACTNATGGAATATGGCACGGGTGCNATTTTCGGGTGCCCGGCGCATGACCAGCGCGANCTTGATTTCGCCAATGCCTATGATCTGCCNGTTTTGCCNGTTGTGCTTCCCGATCATGAAGATCCGGANANTTTTGCGATTACCGATACCGCCTATACCGGCCCTGGTCATCTGTTCAATTCAGGNGACTGGGACGGCATGACCGTCGAGGCCGGCAAACGTGCCGCCATTGACGCGCTGNAAAAGGCGAAGGCNGGTAAGGGCCGCACAACCTATCGGCTGCGGGACTGGGGTGTCGCCCGCCAACGTTATTGGGGATGCCCGATTCCGATTATCCACTGTGATGGTTGCGGCATGGTGCCGGTCCCAGACAAGGACCTGCCGGTGGAGCTGCCCCAGGATGTGAATTTCGATACGCCGGGCAACCCGCTGTCCAATCATCCGACCTGGAAACATACCAGCTGTCCGAAATGCAATGGGCCCGCCATACGCGAACAGGACACCTTTGATACTTTCTTTGAGAGTTCCTGGTATTTTCTACGATTTGCTGACCCTCACCACCCGGACGGCTTCAGCCGTGAAGCTGCCGCATACTGGATGCCGGTTGACCAGTATATTGGCGGTGTCGAACATGCGGTGCTGCATCTGCTGTATTCCCGCTTTTTCATGCGCGCCCTTCGAGATGTCGGGTATCTGGACCTTGATGAGCCTTTTGCCGGACTCATGACCCAGGGCATGGTTTGTCACCAGACCTTTCAGGCCGATGATGGCAAATGGCTGTTTCCGACCGATGTGGAACGCGACGGCGACGTCTGGCGCCATCGTGAAACAGGCACGCCTGTCACTGCCGGCCGTATCGAGAAGATGAGCAAGTCGAAGCGTAATGTTGTCGACCCTGAATTGATTATCTCTGAGTATGGCGCAGATACGGCGCGGCTGTTCATGATGTCCGATTCACCGCCAGAGCGCGATATGGAGTGGACCGAGGCAGGTGCCGAGGGCGCGGCACGCTTTCTGAAGCGCCTGTTCCGCCTGTCAGCAGACGAGACACTTCCATCTATTGGCACCCCGCCACCGGCAGATGGCCCGGCCATGGGGCTGGTGCGGGCAGCCCATAAGGCAATCGATTCGATTTCCACAGATATCGAAGGTTTTCGTTTCAACCGGGCCGTTGCGCAGCTTTATACCCTTGCCAATGCCATCAATGAACAGGCTGCGGACGCAGAAGGTGCCGGCGCGGCAAGACGCTTTGCAATCGAAACCCTGACCATGCTGATGGCCCCTATTGCACCGCATATTGCTGAAGAAATGTGGGCAAATCTCGGCCATGACAAAATGCTGGCCCATACGGCCTGGCCTGTTGCAGATCCGGCGATGATTGCAGAGGACACCGTAGAGATTGGTGTTCAGGTCAATGGCAAGTTGCGTGATACCGTTTCGCTCGAGCGCGATGCAGACGAGGATACCGCGCGCGCGGCTGCACTGGAAAGACCGGGTGTTATCCGATATCTTGACGGTCAGTCGCCGAAGAAGGTTATCGTCGTGAAAAACAGGATCATCAATGTGGTTGTCTAGGCTGATCGCGATTCTGCTGGTTGGTATGCTGACAGCCTGTACCGGTTTGTCGGTGACGCCGCTTGGCACAAATTTCACCAAGGACGATCTGCGCATTGCTGTGATTGGAACAGGGGGGCGCAATGGTCAGATCTATAGCCGCGCACTGAACAGCTTGATTGGGGGGGCTGCGAATCCTGCTTTCACCCTGTCCTCAGAGCTGTCTGTCGCGTCAAGCAGCACGCTTACAGTCAGAGGTTCTTCCTCGAATCTGAAAAAGCGCAGCATGACAGCCAAGATTACACTGGTTGATGCCGCGACCGGCAAGACAGTGATGTCTGATTCAATTTCTGAAAGTTCAACTGTCGGTACGGTCAGTTCCTACTATGCGCAAACGCGGTCCGATAAACATTCGGATGAACGCACATCCCTGTTGCTGGCCGAGCGTGTTGCTGCACGCGTGCATCTCTATTTCCTTGATGCCAAAGGACAATGAAAGTCCCGCCACGACAGATCGCCTCTTTCCTGTCAGCCATCCCCAAGGACATCAATGCCGTACTTCTTCACGGAAATGATCTTGGCCTGATATCAGAGCGCGCCAGACAGATCGCCCTGCACATATCTTCTGACCTTGATGATGTGTTTTCGGTGACGCGGATTGACGGGGATCGCGCCGCCGCGGATCCGTCTATTATCAGTGATTCTGCGCAGGCCATTGCCATGACGGCAGATCGCCGCCTGGTCTGGGTCAAAGGCAAGGGCAGCGAAATGCTGACGGCATGCAAGAACGCCTTTGCGCAGAACATTGAGGCTGCCTTTATCATTATTGAGGCCAGCGACACAACCACCCGCCATGCGCTGGTAAAATTGTTCGAAACCACACAGCATGCGGCATCGATTGGCTGCTACGCAGATAATGCTGCTGATCTTGGCGCTGTTCTGAGAGAGATCACCTCACGCGACAATATCACCCTTGATCAGGACACCGCTTCTCTGGTGGTCCAGCGACTGGGAAGTGATCGCGCCGCGTCACGGCAGGAAATTGAAAAGCTGGCGCTTCTGGCCGGACCTGGCGGGACACTCACCTATGATGATGTNGCCATGGCTCTTGGTGACAGCGGCTTACTGGCAACCACCGACATCGCCATCGCGGCTGCGGACGGCCAGGTTGACGCATTGCAAAGGCGCCTTGAAAAAGCATGGTCAGAAAGTCAGAACCCCATCATGGTTCTGCGCGGATGCCAGTCCTATTTCCGCCAGCTGCTGATTGTCGCGCGCACAGCTGCTGGCGGTGTGCCGATGGCGCAGGCCATAAAATCCCTGCGCCCGCCTGTTCATTTTCGCCTTCAGGACAGGATGGTAAGCCAGCTTGGCGGCTGGTCAACCGAGGGGCTTTTCGATGCGGTCAACCGCCTTCAGGATGCCGAGCTGGCCATAAAATCGGGCGGATCTGACGATATGACACAGACCGGACAGGCTCTTCTTGGTATCTGTTTGCGCCGAAAAGTAGCGCGTCGCTAGCTGATCCCGAGCTTTTTCAAGACATCCTCAAGCTGTTCAAGCTTTGTGAATGACAGGGACATCTTGCCACGGTCACGCCCTTCATCCCATGTGATGTCCATCTTCACGCCAAGCGTCTTTTCCGCTTTCGCCTCAAGCGCGCGTATATCTGCTGATTTCGTCAGTGCCGCTGCGGATTGCTTGGATGACGCATCGCGCGGACGGGCGACAAGTGCCTCTGCCTGTCGCGCATTCAGTCCGCGCCTGGCGATGTCAGCGGCAAGGGTGCTGGCATCTTCATGGCCCACCAGCGGGCGCACCTGTCCCATGGTCAGGCTGCCATTNATGACCAGATTACAAACATCTTCNGGCAACGTCAGAAGACGCATCAGGTTGGCAATATGGCTTCTGGATTTTCCAATAATTTCAGATAGCTTTCCTTGTGTATATCCGAAATTTTCTATCAGCTGCCGGTAGCCGTCAGCCTCTTCAATTACATTCAGGTCGGCGCGTTGAACATTTTCAATCAGCGCCACTTCATAGGCTTCCTCATCGCTAAAGTCACGGATGATCGCCGGCACATTATGCAGTTGTGCCATCTGGGCAGCGCGCCAGCGGCGCTCGCCAGCAATCAGTTCATACCGGTTCGTCTTGCTGGTATGGGGGCGCACAAGAACGGGTTGCACAAGACCCTTACTGCGGATGGAGTCAGCCAACTCTTCCAGCGCGGCAATGTCGAACCGGCGGCGGGGCTGCCAGGGCCCGGAATTGATCCATTCGATCGGAATATCGACAAGCCCACTCTGTGGTGCGGCGGCAGCGGGAGTGGCGCCGGCAGAGGCTGATGTCATGGTTGCGGCAGCGCCAGCGTCACCCAGAAGTGATGACAGGCCACGGCCGAGCCCACGCTGTTTGGCCACAACCTTTTGCGCCGAGGCTGCCGCGGCATCCGTCTGCTTGCCTGATGCCTTTTTTGAGGACGGGCTGTCTGACTTCTTTGCCATGATGTGACATCTCCTTCAGGTTGGCCAATCAGGCGGCCTGTGTTTCCTGCCGCAACAGTTCGGCGGCAAGGGCCGCATAGGCCTGTGATCCGGGGCATTTCAGGTCATAGACGAGAACCGGCTGGCCAAATGAGGGGGCTTCTGAAACCCGCACATTACGCGGGATCACAGTGCCGTAGACGAGATCTCCGAAATGATCGCGCACATCCTTGGCAACCATTGACGATAGTTTATTGCGCGTATCATACATGGTCAGCACAATGCCCTGCATGCGCAGGTCGGCATTCAGCCCGGTCCGAACAGCCTCGATCGTGCGCATCAGCTGCGTCAGCCCTTCGAGGGCATAAAACTCACATTGCAGCGGTACAAGTACAGTGGTTGCGGCGGTGAGAGCATTGACCGTCAACATCCCGAGGGATGGGGGGCAGTCAATTATAACATATTGATAATGCTTGCTTATTTTGTTTATGCTGTCCGCGAGCCTGAATTCCCGGTGGGGCATGTCAGTCAGTTCAACCTCAGCCGCCGACAAATCCACCACTGTTGGGATGATATCCAGTCCCGGCACCTGTGTTTTTTGGATTGCCTGATTTGCCTCGGACTGTTCTGAGATCATCCGGTAGCTGTTATGGAGCCGGTCTTCAATGCCAAGGCCTGTACTGGCGTTGCCCTGCGGATCAAAATCAACCAGAAGCACCGACCGGCCGCAGGCCGCAAGCGCAGTCGCCAGATTAATTGATGTGGTGGTCTTGCCAACGCCGCCCTTCTGGTTGGCAACAGCAATGATCCTCTGGGAAACGCTCATGGGGTGGCACACCGCTTTTCAGGTTCGACCAACAGGTCTAACACAAAAGCCTCGCTGTTTGTAAGGCTCGGATGAAGTGACCAGGTGATATCCGGACGAATGTCCAGGCAGCCAAGCTCGTCATGGACCGATTTGCCTTTGAGAAAGAGACACCGGACCGGGCGGTCAAACTGACGGGTCAGCAAATTCAGCAACCGGTCGACCGGTGCCAATGCACGGGCAGTAATGACATCAACCGGTTGCGGTGGCAGCGATTCAACGCGCGCTGTCACAACCTGTGCATCAAGACCACACTCGCGGATCACGGTTTGCATAAAAATTGATTTCTTCTGGTCAGATTCAACAAGCCGCACACGGGCTCCTGTCATGATTGCGAGAACCAGACCCGGAAACCCGGCGCCACTGCCAATATCCATGATCTCCGGACGCCCCCCGCCCAGAAGCGGCACAAGCTGCGCCGAGTCCCAGATATGGCGCTCCCAGATTTTGGACAGGGATGACGGTGAGACAAGATTGACACGCGGCTGCCATTTTTCAACCAATGCGACATAGCTGGCCAGCTGATCAACTGTTTCACGTGAAACATTTAACCTTGTGGCGAAGTCGCCAATGTCAGCCGTCCCGCCACGCACATTCCCGCCACGCACATTCATGGGGTCATGCGTGCCGGATCTGCCGGACTGCGGAAGTATCAGAGATGGGTTGATGGTCGCGTTTCAGATGGCGCAGAACCGCCAGCACCGCTGCCGGGGTCAGGCCCGGCAGGCGGTTGGCATGGCCAATGGTTTCCGGCCGCATACGGCTCAACACGTCACGCGCCTCGGCCGACAATCCGCCCACCATCCGGTAGTCGAAATCGGCAGGCAAACGGATCGCCTCATCACGGGCCAACGCATCGATATCTGCCTTTTGTCGGCTGAGATACCCGGCATAACGGCAATCTGCCTCAATCTGCCCGCGCAACGCAGCAGGAATGCTATCCAGTTCTGGCCATATCGCAGCCAGATGGTCAATGGACATGCCCTCAAGGCTTAACAGGTCCGCCATGGACCGGCGCGCGCCGTCACGCGGCACAGGAAGCCCGTGGGTGCGCAACATGGCCGGAAGTGCAGTTATCCCCTCAACAAGGCCCTTGGCGCGCTCCAGCGCCGCCTTGCGCTCTGTCCAGACAGCTTTGCGTAGATTGCCTACACAGCCAGTGGCAATCCCTTTATCCGTCAGCCGCTGGTCGGCATTATCCGCGCGCAACAGCAACCGATATTCCGCGCGTGATGTGAACATCCTGTAGGGTTCCGGCGCGCCGCGGGTGATCAGATCATCAATCATCACACCGATATAGGCTTCCGCGCGACCAAGAACGAAATCACCCCGGCCATTCCCTGCTTTCTGTGCGGCATTGATGCCGGCGACAAGCCCCTGCGCCGCTGCTTCCTCATAACCCGTCGTACCGTTGATCTGACCAGCAAGAAACAGCCCGGGAAGAGATTTCAGCTCCAATGTTCTGGACAGGGCGCGCGGGTCGATAAAATCATATTCAATGGCGTAGCCATATTGCAGGATATGGGCAGTCTCCAGCCCTGGGATGGTCGCCAGAAAAGCGTCCTGCACGTCGCGTGGCAGGCTGGTAGAAATCCCATTCGGATAGACAGTGTGATCGTCCAGCCCTTCCGGTTCCAGAAACACCTGGTGCGATGTCTTGTCGGCAAACCGATTGACCTTGTCTTCGATCGAGGGGCAGTAGCGCGGCCCCTGCCCGGCAATCTGTCCGCTATAGACCGCCGACAAATGCATTGAGTCAGCGATGATCTGATGGGTTGCGTCCGTGGTTCGTGTGATTCCGCATTCGATCTGCGGCACCTCGATCCGGCTTGTCAGCGTCGAAAAAGGGATCGGTGGGTCATCGGCCGGCTGCATTTCCAGCGCCGCCCAATTAATTGTTCGACCGTCAAGGCGTGCCGGCGTGCCTGTCTTCAGCCTGCCAACTGGGAGATCCATGGCGCGCAGACGGGCTGCCAGCGCATTTGAAGGTGCCTCGCCAACCCGACCTGCGGGTGTCATCTCACTGCCAAGATGTATCAACCCACCCAGAAAGGTTCCGGTGGTCAGAACAACACTTCCTGCCCGCAAGATGTCGCCTGCCTCCGTAACCACCCCGCAGCATAGATGCGACTCAACAAGCAGATCCCCGACGGCGGCCTCGATAATCTCGACGCCTGCCGCAGCAACAAGCTGTTGTATGGCCTTTCGATATAACGCCCGATCCGCCTGTGCCCGCGGTCCATGCACCGCCGGACCACGAGATTTATTCAACATGCGGAACTGGATACCTGACGCATCAATCGCCAGACCCATGATGCCGTCAAGCGCGTCGATCTCGCGGACCAAATGACCCTTGCCAAGCCCGCCGATTGCTGGATTGCAGGACATCTCTCCAATGCGATCAGCGCGCATGGTCACCAGCGCCACGCGCGCACCCATACGCGCTGCCGCTGCCGCTGCCTCACAACCGGCATGGCCACCACCAACAATGATCACGTCATAGGTCACGGGTTCATCTCCTGCAGGCCCTTACAGACCAGCCTGCATGTCCATTGGGCCTATATGCGCCTTTCGCTGGCTTTTTGCCAGCTATTTGCCAATACAGAAACTGGCAAAAATGCTGTCCAACAGATCCTCAACATCAATGACGCCGATCATTCTGCCAAGACTGTCGGCTGCATGTCGCAAATCTTCCGCTGCCAGCTCGGGCGTCGTATGCAAGTCATGCAAGCAGGCAGCCATCACCCCGTCCACAGCCGCTTTGATCGCATGTCGGTGTCGTAGCCGGCTGATGATGCTTGCCCGATCTGCCTGGTTGGCTGGCACAATCAGCTTGTATAGAGCATCAAGAATAGCGTGGCTTGCTGCTTCCGCCCCATCGCCCTGCAATGTGACAGCGAGCGCCCCATCCGGCCAGTCATCAGCCTGCCCCATTTCAGCAATGCCGAGATCGGATTTTGTGACAATGATCTGACTGCTTGCGGGCACCAGCAGCTGAAGGTTTGCAACCTCCTCGCGCCAGCCCGGACGCGACCCGTCAACCACAACCAGCGCCGCCTCGGCATCCTGCGCTGCCTGGCGTGCCCGCCGCACCCCCTCGGCTTCAATGCTGTCACCCGTCTCGCGGATACCCGCTGTATCCAGCAGCATCACCGGCACGCCGCCTAGATCAATAGTTGCGGTTACAACATCACGCGTTGTGCCAGCTGTATCCGACACGATGGCCGCCTCGCGGCCCGCCAAATGATTGAGCAATGTAGATTTGCCTGCATTGACAGGGCCGAGTAACGCAACACGCACGCCATTACGCACACGTTCACCAAACTGGCCATCATTGAGCACAGCTTGCATCTCAGTGGCGAGGGCTTGTGCGCGATCACCCCAGTCGGCTGCCACATCCGGTGGTAANTCCTCATCGGCAAAATCGATCAGCGTCTCGAGACGGGCGGCAAGTGCGATTAGCTTCTCACGCCACTCTGTTGCAGGTCCACGCAGGGCGCCATCCATCTGCGCCCAGGCCTGCTGGCGCTGCAGATNGGTTTCCGAATCAATCAGATCAGCCAANGCCTCGACGCCGAGCAGATCAATCCGCCCATTGGCAAACATCCGGTGCGTAAACTCACCNGCNTCCGCTGGTCGAAAGCCGTCAAGGGCCGCCAGCTGCTGCAACAGCCCCTGCACGACAGCGCTTGATCCATGACAGTGAATTTCCAACACATCCTCNCCNGTCGACGAACGCGGACCCGCCATTGCAAGAAGCAGCGCCTCGTCAACTGTCTGACCGTCACCATCTTTCAATCTTGCAAGCCTGAATTGGCCCGGCGNCGGCGCANNCGCACCGAATGCTGCCGCCGCCCGGTGCGCGCTGCCACCACTGATCCGTATCACGGCGATCGCAGATCGGCCCGGCGGCGTCGCCAGCGCAAAAATCGTATCATCAAGGCCAGGCATGCTTGGCTTTTCCTTAAATGTTGNCTGATATAGGCTTATCTTTGCTGCGGCCCTTCATCAAGCGCCTTACCTTGTTGACCACCGCAGCGCCGACCCGAAGACCGGACGATTAAGGGGGGTCAGATGACAGAGACCTATCACACAACCATATCAACTGCCCTCGGTTATATGCGTGCAATCAGCAATGGCAAAGCCATGATACGGCTGGACTGGGACCAGACAGCCCCCATCGGGGCTGACCGACCGGATGATGTTTCACGTGAAACAATTCGCCAGCTTGAAGCGTATCTCGACGGCAGATTAAAGAAATTTGAGCTTCCGTTGAANGCAGACGGGAAAACGACTGCTGGCCATNAATGGTTGCAGACAATGTTCCGNATTCCCTATGGGCAGGTGGTCACCTATGCCGAATTCGCGAACATGGNGGGTAAGCCCAAGGCCGCGCGCGCGGCTGGCACAGCCTGTTCCAGTAACCCGATCCCCATCATTTACCCTTGCCATCGTGTTTTGCGCGCCGATGGTTCGCTTGGTAANTACGGNGGNGGCAGCGATCTGCATCCAACCCATGCNGAGAATCTTGATCGAAAGCGTTTTCTGATTGAACTCGAGGCNCGTAATAGCTGACNGGATCGTCAGCCTAGCTGTTCATCTGATCGAAAAAGTCATCATTTGACTTGGAATTCTTCAGCTTNTCGATCAGGAACTCCATCGCATCAACNGGNCCCATCTGCATCAGNATNCGGCGCANCACCCACATCTTGGCAAGTGTGCCTTTGTCGACCANNANCTCTTCCTTNCGCGTGCCCGACCGGGTGATATCAATCGCCGGGAANGTCCGCTTGTCAGACAATTTGCGATCCAGAATGACCTCGCTGTTGCCTGTGCCCTTGAACTCTTCAAAGATCACCTCATCCATGCGCGAACCGGTTTCGATCAGTGCGGTGGCAATGATTGTCAGCGAGCCACCCTCTTCGATATTCCGGGCCGCACCGAAAAAGCGCTTTGGCCGCTGCAGCGCGTTTGCATCCACACCACCGGTCAATACCTTGCCCGATGAAGGAACGACTGTGTTATAGGCACGTGCCAGCCTGGTGATGGAATCCAGAAGAATCACCACATCCCGCTTGTGTTCTACCAGCCTCTTTGCTTTTTCTATAACCATTTCAGTGACTTGCACGTGTCTTGCTGCCGGTTCGTCAAAGGTGGATGAAATCACCTCCCCGCGCACAGAGCGTTGCATATCCGTCACTTCTTCAGGGCGTTCATCGATCAACAGAACGATCAGATATACTTCCGGATGATTTTCCGAGATCGCATGGGCGATGCTTTGCAGCATCATTGTCTTACCAGTACGCGGCGGCGCAACAATCAGGCCACGCTGGCCCTTGCCCATGGGCGAGACCAGATCGATTACCCGCGGGGTATTATCTTTGTTATCCGGGTCAAATGGCAGTTCAAGTGTCAGCTTGTCTTCTGGATAGAGCGGCGTCAGATTATCAAAATTGATGCGATGGCGTACGGCACCAGGTTCTTCAAAATTGATTGTCTCAACCTTGAGAAGGGCAAAATACCGCTCGCCATCCTTGGGCGCTCTGATTTCACCTTCAACAGTATCTCCTGTCCGCAGGCCAAACCGACGTACCTGACTTGGGGATACATAAATATCATCGGGCCCGGGCAGATA
>NYYG01000009.1 GCA_002686685.1 SAR116 cluster bacterium
TGCGCCTTTTTTCCAGTTGGGTGCTGCGGCTCTGTTTTACCGAACATCCATACCTGCAACGCAAGACACAACGCACAGAAATGCAGGGCGGGACATTAGCCGAGGCCATAGTTGTGCGCAAGTGCGTTTCCCTGCAAAAATCCAAATTATCCGGATCGTCCCGCGACCACCGGAAAAACACTGCCATTCCGCCGCTTGTGGCGCGGAATGCCGCGCCCTGCCCCCTTGCCCCGCTTGTCTGTTTGCCGCACAGTTATATGGCAGGCCGCAATCAAAAACAGGCAGTTCACCATGGCGCCAGAAGACATGATCCAGCCCGGCACGCTGCCTCCGGACGGAGGCGCGCAGACCGGCCTTATGGCGACAACGCTGGACAGTCGGTACACACAGACATCGGGCCGGGTTTTCCTCAACGGCACACAGGCGCTGGTGCGCCTGATGCTCGACCAGGCGCGACGTGATGCGGCGGCTGGCCTGTCCACCGGTGGCATGGCCAGCGGCTATCGCGGATCACCGCTCGCCGCCCTTGATCAGGAATTATGGCGTGCAAACCGCCATCTTGACGCGCATGCCATCGAATTCATCCCGGCAGTGAATGAGGATATGGCCGCCACCATCATTGCCGGCACCCAGCAGGCAGAAGGCCAACCCGCGACAACTGTCGATGGTGTGTTTTCGCTCTGGTACGGCAAAGGGCCCGGTGTTGACCGGTCGATCGATGCCATCAAGCACGGCAATGCCTATGGCAGTTCGCCCCATGGCGGTGTGTTGATGGTGGCAGGGGATGACCATGGCTGTGTGTCATCCACCATCGCCCACCAGTCCGAACTCAGCCTGATGAGTGCATCTGTGCCGGTCATCCACCCGGCATCGATTGCTGACATCCTGTCCTTCGGGATGTTTGGCTTCGCGCTGTCACGCTATTCCGGACTATGGGCCGGCTTCAAGACAGCTTCCGAATTGATTGAGGCTGGCCAAACAGTGGACCTGCCGTCCCTGCCGACCTTTGTGCTGCCACCTCTGTCTGACATGGCTGACGGGCTGCATGTCCGCTGGCCGGATGCCCCCGGGCTGCATCTGGAAGAGCGTATGCAGGCCAAGCTCGCAGCCGCCGGCCAATTCGCGGCTGCCAACTCGATTGACCGGGTGATCTGTGGCACAAAACAGGCAAGGCTTGGGATCATCACTGTTGGCAAGGCGCATGGTGATCTGATGGAAGCATTGCGGCTTATGGGAATGGATGCCGCAGCCTGCCGCCAACACGGGGTCGATATCTATAAGATCGGGCTTGTCTGGACGGTTGAGGAAACCGGCGCCATGGCCTTTATGGAAGGCAAGGCCGAAATTCTGGTGATTGAGGAAAAACGCGGCATTGTCGAGGAACAGATCCGCGCGATTGCCACGCGCATGGGCAGCCGTGCCCCCGCCCGAATCACCGGCAAGACCGGTGCCACCAACATGCCGTTTGTCCCGACAGCGGGCGAACTGGCACCCACGGCGCTCATACCCCTTCTTGCGGAACGGCTGGACGCCCATTGCGACGGGGCCGATTTTGGTGGCCGGGCCGCCGCCCTCACGGCGACTCAACATCGCGCCAACATGCCGCCTTTCAGCCAACGCACCCCGCATTTCTGTTCGGGCTGCCCGCATAATACATCGACCCGCGTTCCCGAAGGGTCCGAGGCACTTGCCGGAATCGGCTGTCATTTCATGGCAACGATCATGGACCGCAACACCAAATATATCTGCCAGATGGGTGGTGAAGGCGCGAACTGGGTGGGGACCAGCCGGTTCAACGGGAACAAACATATCTTTCAGAATATCGGTGATGGCACATGGTTCCATTCCGGGTCCATGGCGATCCGGCAGGCCGTTGCCGCAAAAACGGCCATTACGTTCAAACTGCTGTTTAATGATGCGGTTGCCATGACCGGCGGTCAGGCGGTTGATGGCGAAATATCACCGGCATCAATTGCGCATATCTGCGCTGCCGAAGGCGTTCGGCGCATTGCACTGGTATCGGATGACATCACCGCCGTGGCGCGGGGCGACTACCCGGCCCTGACCAGTTTCCACGACCGCGCCGAGATGGACAGCCTCCAGCGGGACCTGCGCGAATTCAGCGATGTGTCTGTTCTTATCTACCTTCAGACCTGTGCTGCCGAGAAGCGCCGCCGCCGCAAGCGCGGCACCCTGATCGACCCAGCACGGCATGTGGTGATCAACGAAGCTGTCTGCGAAGGCTGTGGTGATTGCTCAATTGCCTCGAACTGTCTGAGTGTCGAGCCGCTGGAAACCCCGCTTGGTCGGAAACGCCGGATCAACCTGTCGAGTTGCAACAAGGACTTCACCTGTCTTGACGGCTTTTGTCCCAGCTTTGTTACGGTTGAAGGGGACCGGTTGACGCGCGATGCCGTCATGCCGGATTTTTCTGCGGCCATAGCCGCCCTGCCCGCACCCGCACCGGCACCTGTCGACGCGCCATATGACATCCTTGTCACCGGCGTTGGCGGCACGGGTGTTGTCACAGTTGGCGCCGTGCTGTCCATGGCAGCGCATCTTGATGGCACGGCAACCAGCCTGCTCAACTTCTCGGGACTGGCACAGAAATTCGGTGCGGTGATGAGCTTTGTGCGGCTGGCGGCTGATCCGGACAAGCTGCATCAGACGCGGATCGCCAGCGGTGCCGCCGACGCGCTGATCGGGTGCGATGCGGTGGTATCAGCCTCTCCGACTGCCATGGCGACCTACAAGCAGGGCACGCGCGCGGTGATCAACCTCGCCGAGATGACCACAGGCGAAATCATCGGCAAGCGCGACCTCGATCTGCAGATTGATGACAGGCTGACCGCCATCGCCGCCGCAACCGGGTCCAGAACAATCGAGGGCTTTAATGCCAACTATGTGGCCGAGGCTGTCCTCGGTGATGTTGTCTATGCCAACATCATGATGCTGGGGGCTGCATGGCAGCAAGGTGTCGTGCCGGTATCACTTGAGGCGATTTACCGCGCGATAGAGCTGAACGGCGTGAAGCCGGACATGAACCGGCTGGCCTTTATGGTCGGACGGCTGATGATCGCCTCCCCCGAGGCGGTGACAGACGCGCTCGTCCCGGCCAGCACCGACAATCCCGTCCCGCAGGATTATAGCCAGATCCTGGCGCATCGTGAATCCCTGCTGGCCGCCTATCAGAACGCTGCCTATGCCGCTCTGTATCGCGCGCGGATGGATGATTTTGCCGCGCGCTGCGATGATGAAACCCTGCGATGTATTGTGGCGCGCCAACTCTATCGCGTCATGGCCTATAAGGATGAATATGAGGTGGCAAGGCTTCATGCCAGGGCCGGGTTCGCCGGCACGCTGGCCAGCCAGTTTGCGCCCGGCTATCGCGTGGTCAACCACATGGTTGTTCCCTTCCTGACCCGCAAGACCGATGCGCGGGGCCGGCCACAAAAGACGCCGATGCGGTTCATCCGCCATCTGTTCCCGCTATTGGCCCGCGGCAAGGTGCTGCGCGGCACACGGTTTGACCCGTTTGGCATGCAGCATGACCGCAAGGCAGAACGGGCCCTGATTGACTGGTATCTCGGCCTGATGGCCGATTTTGATCCACAGGCAGACCGTGCGGCATGGCATGATATTCTGGGTGCGGCAGCCGACATTCGTGGCTTTGGTCCCGTCAAGATGGCCGCCATGGAAAAAGTACAGGCATCCGTGGCGCGGCAGCGCGCCGCGCTCGGACAGGCATAGAAAAACCGATGATCACATATATTTCCGGCTGGATTTTGATGCAGTCTGGTGCCGGCAGGAATCTGCCGATCCGGCAGATAGCGTTGACGGTCATGATGGTGGCCCTTGCGGCCGCAAGCTTTACAGCAGGGCGCGCCGCCGCCGAGGATGCCGTTGTTGTGCAATCAACAACATCCACCCAGAATTCCGGCTTTTATCGCCATGTGGCACCTGCCTTTACGGCAGAAACAGGCATTGCGGTGCGGGTCATCGCCGTGGGCACCGGGCAGGCGCTGAAAAATGCGCGCAATTGTGATGGTGATCTGTTGATCACCCATGCCCGCGACGCCGAGCTGGATTTTGTGGCCCGCGGCTTTGGGATGCTGCGCCGCGAGCTGATGTATAATGATTTCGTGATTATCGGCCCGCCGGCGGACCCTGCCGGCATTGCCACGGCACAGGATACGCGCGGCGCGTTGCAACGCATTGCGGCGGCTGGCGCGTCTTTTGCCTCACGCGGGGATGCCAGTGGCACCCATATGAAGGAACGCGGGTTGTGGGAGGCGGCGGGGCTGGCACCAAGGGCCGGACAGGACAGTTGGTACCGCGAAACCGGAAATGGCATGGGGGCCACTCTGAATTATGCCGTGCAGTCGCACAGCTACACCCTGACAGACAGGGCCACCTGGCTGGCCTTTGGAAACCGGTTTGACCATGCGATCCTCATGCAGGGTGATCCCGCATTGTTCAATCAATATGCCATCGTCAGCATCAGCCCGGAACGGTGCCCGACAGTTGCCAGCGCAGCAGCAGACNGATTTGCAGACTGGCTGCTCTCGCCNCGCGGCCAGGCACATATCGCCACCCTGACGCGGCAGGGNCAGCAGCTGTTCTTTCCCNATGCCGCTACCGATAGCGTCGCCGATAATGTTGCCGATAATGTTGCCGATAATGTTGATGCTNATGGACAGGCCAAANACTGACACGCGCTGCCAAAATCCTGCCACCAGACGNCCGCCACATCTGCCGGCATTGTGATTCTCCAACGCGGCTGTCCCCACGTCACCGACGCCCGTTTCGCCACATATTTTGGCACGCTGCCTAAATTTTGTGCATTTCTGCCGGAATCGACATCCGGCGCATTAAGANTNCGGCACGCNGCTTGTCGTCANTCCCTGCNTGCAGCATTTTCCCGNACATTCGCAGGGTCGGNACCCGCCGGGNCCGCCTTGCCANACACAGGAAAGACGCCATGAAGAAAATCGAAGCCATCATCAAGCCGTTCAAGCTGGATGAGGTAAAGGAAGCCCTTCACGATGTCGGAATCCAGGGCATTACCGTTCTTGAAGCAAAGGGGTTTGGACGCCAGAAAGGCCATACCGAACTCTATCGCGGCGCGGAATATGTCGTGGATTTTCTGCCCAAGGTGAAGATCGAGGTTGTNATCGAGGATTCGCTTCTGGAACGCACTGTTGATGCCATTCAACAGGCAGCACAGACNGGACGGATCGGTGACGGCAAGATCTTTATCTCGACCATCGACGAGGCCATCCGGATCCGCACCGGTGAACGCGGCGGCGATGCGGTCTGATCCGCGCGCCTGCCTGTAGACAGATTGCCGGCATGCCGGCGAAAGACCCCCTAGAGACGAATGGAAGGAACACCCATGTCTGACGCAAAAGCGATCATGGAGATGATCAAGGAAAANGACATNACATATGTCGATCTCCGTTTTACTGACCCGCGCGGCAAGATGCAGCACGTGACCCAGCATATCGACACCATCGACGAGGAANCCCTCNCCGAAGGTTTTATGTTTGACGGATCATCCATCGCCGGTTGGAAGGCCATCAACGA
Organism: SAR116 cluster bacterium; assembly: GCA_002686685.1. Taxonomy (GTDB): domain Bacteria; phylum Pseudomonadota; class Alphaproteobacteria; order Puniceispirillales; family Puniceispirillaceae; genus UBA8309. Next base: position 5,587 of record NYYG01000009.1, read on the forward strand.
GTCTGACATGACCCTGATGCCTGACCTGTACCGCTGCTATGTCGACCCGTTCTTCGCCCAGCCGACCCTNGCCATTTTCTGCGACGTGCAGGAGCCATCGACTGGCGAGGCCTACAGCCGCGATCCGCGCAGCACGGCAAAGGCCGCGCTGGCGCATATGGAAGCNGCCGGCATTGGCGACACCGCCTTTTTCGGCCCGGAAGCGGAATTNTTCATCTTTGAGGANGTNAAGATCGACGTTTCGATGAACCGCGCCATGTATCAGGTGGATTCAACCGAAGGCCCCTATAACAGCGCCCGCGACTATGAAGAGGGCAATATGGGCCACCGTCCGGGTGTCAAGGGCGGCTATTTCCCGGTNCCGCCAATCGATAGCGGCCAGGACATCCGTTCCGAAATGCTGTCCGTCATGGCCGATATGGGTGTGCCGGTTGAAAAGCATCACCATGAGGTGGCNCCGTCACAGCACGAGCTTGGCATGAAGTTNGGCACGCTGATCGAGACCGCCGACAACCTGCAGCTGTATAANTACAGCGTGCATCAGGTCGCCCACGCCTATGGCGTATCNGCAACCTTCCTGCCAAAGCCNATTGCCGGTGATAACGGTTCGGGCATGCATGTGCACCAGTCGATCTGGAAAGACGGCAAGCCGCTTTTTGCCGGTAACGGCTATGCCGACCTGTCGGAAATGGCGCTGCACTATATTGGCGGCATCATCAAGCACGCCAANGCACTGAACGCCTTCACCAACCCNTCGACAAACAGCTACAAGCGCCTGATCCCGGGNTATGAGGCCCCTGTGCTTCTGGCCTATTCATCGCGCAACCGTTCGGCATCCTGCCGTATCCCNCATGTGAACTCGCCAAATGGCAAGCGCGTCGAGGTACGTTTCCCGGATGCCATGGCCAACCCGTATCTGGCCTTCTCGGCGATGCTGATGGCCGGCCTTGACGGTATCCAGAACAAGATCCATCCGGGCGATGCCATGGATAAGGATTTGTATGACCTGCCGGCNGAGGAACTNTCGCAGATCCCGACCGTCTGTGGCTCGCTGCGCGAGGCGCTGGACGCGCTCAGCGCGGACCGCAGCTTCCTGACCCAGGGCAATGTCTTCACCGACGACCAGATCGATGCCTATATCGAGCTGAAGATGGAAGAGGTCATCGCGCTGGAGCATACACCGCATCCGGTCGAATTCCAGATGTACTACTCGGTCTAAGGACTGTCAGACACATCCCCTGCCCGGCCCACCGGCCGGACAGGCGACCGCAGAACAGACAAAACCCCCGGGCAACCGCCCGGGGGTTTTTTTATGGGTCAATCGGGATCAGCTGTCGCAAGCTTTGGATGGTCAGCCCCTACATCCCCTTGCCTTCATCATTGAGGATTTCATAGCCGCGGTTCTGCATGCAGCGGTCGACGATCTTGCGCGGGCTTGTCATCGGATCATAGTCAGTCTCGGCCAGCCCGCCTTCCAGCGTGCCCAGCGTGGCCCCGACGATCGCGCCGTCACCCGCCTCGCCTGTGGCCGAGCCCACGGCGGCACCGGCAATCGCGCCAATGATGAAACCAACCGTCATATTGGACTGGCGTTGTTCCTTTTCGCGGCGGTCATATTCCGCCTGCGCCTGCATGGCGACATTCACACATTGTGTCCGGTCGCCTTCATAGGTCGCCATATTCGTATTATAGCTGTCGACCACCGGACGGTAATCGACCAGCGATGGCCGCGTCCCGCAGGCAGCCAGCATGGACAGGGCAGCCACCGAAATGGTGGCGGTCACTAGAGGACAGTTTCTTTTCAGGGTCATCAGCATCGGCTCCTTTCGATTTAAGACAGATCTGTCTGGTCACAGCATGTCTTGCGTGATCCATGCAGCTTCGTGAAATTGGCATCACCCTACCCCGCCCCAACTTAAATTTCGGTTAAGTGGACGGGAAAAAAGCGCCGGCTGGCGCAGCTATATCTCGCGTTCCATCTTTCACCCCACCGCAAGATACGGTAGAAAGACCCGTGGGGCCGCCTGTTCCGGGCAGCCTGTTCCGGGGCGGCGCGTGCACGTCCTGCAACCAACTAGCGTGAAAAACGGGTGAGTTATGGCCGATCTGTTTGGTGCCGCGGCAAATGCTGAAGGGTATGATGCCTCGAATATCGAGGTACTGGAGGGGCTGGAGCCCGTCCGGCACCGCCCGGGCATGTATATTGGCGGCACGGATGAACGCGCCCTGCACCATCTGGCAGCCGAAATCCTGGACAATTCGATGGATGAGGCGGTAGCTGGCCATGCCAACCGCATCGACATCTATCTGGAGGCCGCAGACCGGCTGACCATCCGCGATAATGGCCGGGGCATGCCGGTAGGTGGACATCCGAAATTCCCCGGCAAATCGGCGGTTGAGGTGATCCTGACAACGCTGCATGCAGGGGGCAAATTTTCCGGCAAGGCCTATGCCACATCGGGTGGCCTGCACGGTGTTGGCGCGTCCGTGGTAAACGCCTTGTCGTCCGAACTGCATGTCGAAATCGCGCGCGAGAAAAAACTCTACAGCCAGTCTTTTGCGCGCGGCCTGCCACAGGGCACACTGGCCGAGATCGGCAGCGCACCGAACCGGCGCGGCACCAGCGTTACCTTTTGCCCCGATCCGGAGATCTTCGGCGCCAACCCGAAATTCCGCCCGGCGACCCTCTATCGCATGGCGCGGTCAAAGGCCTATCTGTTTGCCGGGGTGGAAATCCGCTGGAAATGCGATCCGGCGCTGTTGGCGAATGACGATACGGTGCCGGCCGACGAAACATTGCATTATCCGGGCGGGCTGGCCGATTTCCTCGATGATGCCACGCGCGACAAGGGGCTGCTGATTTCCACCCCCTTTGCCGCGCAGGTGGAACTTGACGGGCAGAAATTCGAATGGGCGATCACCTGGCTGAATGGCGGTGAAGACGGGTTTTTCCATTCCTATTGCAACACGGTGCCAACCCCGTCGGGCGGCACACATGAAACCGGTTTCCGCCAGGCCATCACCCGTGCCCTGCGCAGCTTTGGCGACCTGGCAGGCAACAAGAAGGCCGCTGACATCACCGCCGATGATGTGTTTGCCGGCACGGCGGTGATGCTGTCTGTCTTTCTGCGTGACCCGCAATTCCAGGGCCAGACAAAGGACCGTCTGGTATCGGCAGAGGCCACAAGGCAGACGGAACAGGCCGCGCGTGACCGCTTTGAACAATGGCTGGCTGCAGATGCCGCCCGTGCCACCTTTCTGCTGGATGCCGCCATCGAACGCGCCGAGGAACGCAAGCGCCGCAAAAAGGAACGCGAGGTCGCGCGCAAATCGGCCACGCGCAAGCTGCGCCTTCCGGGCAAGCTGGCAGACTGCACGCTGAATGATACCGACCAGACCGAACTGTTCCTTGTCGAGGGGGATTCGGCCGGCGGGTCAGCCAAACAGGCGCGTGACCGCAAGACGCAGGCCGTCCTGCCGCTGCGTGGCAAGATCCTGAATGTCGCCAGCGCCAGCACGGAAAAACTGGGGGCCAATCAGGAACTGTCCGACCTGTCACTGGCGCTGGGCGTACGCGCTGGCAAGGATTTCCGCATCGATGATCTGCGCTATGGCCGGGTTATCATCATGACCGATGCCGATGTTGACGGGGCGCATATCGCAGCGCTGCTGATGACCTATTTCTATCGTGAAATGCCGTCTCTGATCGAAGCCGGACGCCTGTTTCTGGCACAGCCACCACTCTATCGCATGACACAGGGTGCCAAAACGCTGTACGCGCTGGATGACCTGCAACGCGAAGAACTGACCCAGAGCGGGTTCAGCGCACGCGGCAAGATTGAAATCAGCCGGTTCAAGGGTCTCGGTGAAATGCCACCGGCACAGTTGCGTGAAACCACGATGAACCCGGAAACGCGGCGGCTGCTGCGCGTGGAATTGCCGCGGCGCGACACCATCGGTGCGGATGCGCGCCGCGGGGTGGACCAGCTGGTCAACACGCTGATGGGTAAAAAGGCCGAATTGCGCTTTGGCTATATTCGTGACCATGCCGAGGATGTGCTGGCCGATCTCGATTTGTAAGGGGCCTTTTATCCGCTGGCATGCCGGATATGGGCAATAAAGCCGTTTAACGCCTCTGTGACGGCCTGCGGTGCCTCAAGGGTGGACAGATGCCCGACACCTTCAAGGATCAGCAACTGGCTGGCCGGTGCCAGTGCAGCGATCTCTTCCGACCGTTCAGGCGGTGTCAGCGTATCGAGGCTGCCCCCCACAACCAGCACGGGTACGTCAAGGCTGCGTAATGTGTCTGACTGGTCTTGTCGTCCCAATATCGCGTGTTGCTGCAGCACAAAATTCTCGCGCCCGACAGCGTCGGCCATGGCAATCACCCGGCCGACGAGCGCTTCATCCGCCATTGCGGCGGGTGACAGGAAGGATTTCAGCAGATGGCGGGTCACACCGCGGAAACGGTCGCTCTGCGCCATTTTAATGGTGGCAAGGCGTTGTTCGCGTCGCGCAGCATCATCAGCCTTGTGCGCCGTATTCAACAGGCCAAGCCCGACAAGGCGATCCGGCGCAAGACGCGCCATCTCCATCGCCACATAACCGCCCATGGATAAGCCGATAGGCAGGATTGGCCCGGCAGCAAGGGCGAGCGCTTCCTCGGCCATGCCGGTAATGCTGTCATGGCCAAGCGTGTTGGCAATTTGCGGGGGCGCCGGGCTGTCCAGTCCCGCACATTGCGCGTCAAACAGCTCCTTTGTCAGGATCAGGCCGGGGATGAAAATCGGGGTAAAACGGGACGACATCAATCAATTCCGTAGCAACAGGTCCAGATGGGCTGATTGTATCCGGCGCAGGGACATTGTGTCCGGTTGACGTTTGCGGAATATGTCTGTATCACCTCGGTCCAGTAATGCCCAGTAGAAACCGGTTTGACGATAATGCGCAACTGACGCGCAGACAACGGTAAGCGCCGACCCCTTAATGTCGTGGCTGAAGGGCTCTCTTCCGTGCAGATATTGAAATAGGTTACCAAAGGACGGTACCGGTGAATTTTTCCGAACTCGGTTTATGCGATGAACTCAGCCAGGCGGTTGCAGATCTTGGCTACAAGGAACCCACTCCCATTCAGGAAAAGTCGATCCCATATGTTTTGATGGGACGCGATATTCTGGGATCGGCGCAGACCGGCACAGGAAAGACGGCCAGTTTTACGCTGCCGATGATCGAGATACTGGCATCTGGNCGCGCCAAGGCACGCCTGCCGCGGTCCCTGATCCTGGCACCAACGCGTGAACTGGCTGCACANGTTGCAGATTCGTTCGAGAAATTCAGCACCTACCACAAGCTGTCGATGGCCCTGCTGATCGGCGGCGTCAGCTTTGCCGACCAGAATGTTGCACTCAGCAAGGGTGTTGANGTGCTGATNGCCACCCCTGGGCGCCTTCTGGACCATTTCGAGCGCGGCAAGGTGCTGCTGACTGACGTCAAGGTACTCGTCATCGACGAAGCGGACCGGATGCTGGATATGGGTTTCATTCCCGATGTTGAGCGCATNGTCGGTCTGTTNCCGCCCCTNCGCCANACCCTGTTTTTCTCNGCAACCCTGTCCGACGATATCAAGAAGCTGAGCGACAAGTTTGTCAGCAATCCAAAGGTCATCGAGGTGGCACCGCCTGCCTCTACCGCCGATACGGTGGCACAGCATCTTGTCTGGACCTCGCCAAAGGGCAAGCGCGCGGCACTGCGCGACCTGTTGCGCTCGGAAGATGTGAAGAACGCAGTGATCTTCTGTAACCGCAAGCGTGACATCAGNACACTTGTGACATCNTTNAAGCGGCATGATTTCAGCGCGGTGGCGCTGCATGGCGACATGACCCAGTCTGCACGCCTCGATGCGCTNCAGAAATTNAAGGATGGNGANGTGCCNCTGATGATTGCATCTGATGTTGCCGCACGTGGCCTTGATATCGCCGGCCTCAGCCATGTCTTTAACTTTGATGTGCCCGGCAATGCCGAAGACTATGTGCATCGCATCGGCCGTACGGGCCGCGCTGGCAAATCGGGGCGTGCCTTCACGATCGCCGCNAGTGAAGATGACCGCAAATATGTGGGNTCCATTGAAAAACTGATCGGCAAACCCATTCCGTTGATNGATGCGGATAACAATGCCGAATCCNCCTCTGACAGCAAGGCAAAGTCACCCGCCGGCAAATCCAGGGGGCGCGGCCGGTCTTCCGCCGCGGCANCGCCGGAAAAGGATACAGNGGACACAAAGCCGGCTGGCACCGCCCCGGCACATGAAGACAAAGCTGNCGAAAAGAAAGCGAATGCAGGCCGTTCACGCGGTGGCCGGTCGCGCAAGAAACACGAAAACGCCCCGGGTGAATTGCCCGCACCGCCGGAATGCAGTGGCGATACGCTGAAGGATACCGGCCATGTNCCGGCGTTCCTGCTGCGCTAGCCTGAACACCCCCCTTACACGGTCACNGTGACACCACGCGCTGCACAGCGCGTGTNGGTGGCAGATNTGACAGGAATGACAGGCTAGAGTGCCTTGTCGACAACCTCGCGCAGGTCATTCGATTCCGCACCTCTTTGCACATAACCCAGCGCCGCACGCATGCTGGCCTGACGGTCTGGACCATAGGCATCGAGGCGGGNCAATGGAAGCGCCATTCGGGCTGCCACCTGCGGGTTGCGCTTGTCAATCGCCACCAGCTGACGGGCGATATAATCATAGCCCGATCCGTCTGCAGCGTGGAAATGCGGCGTATTGCCAACCATGAAAGCGCCCAGAATCGCCCGGATCTTGTTCGGGTTCTTCGGATCAAAGCCCGGGTGCTGCATCAACGCGTCAAGGCGGCCTATGCCATCACCGGCAGATGACATGGATTCCATCTGGAACCATTTTTCCATGACAAGGGCGTTATCCTGCCAGCGATCATGAAACGCAGCCAGCGCGCGGGTGCGCGCCTCATCATCACAATGGATCAGCGCTTTCAGCCCGCCCTGTGACATTGTCATATTGCTGTCCGCTACCATCGATTCAGCAAAGGCCACGCAATCGCTATCGCCTGCAGCAACCCCCAGCTCGACAAACTGGACAAGAAGCGCACGCCCGCCGGCGCTGGCTGCCAACGCCGCGCGGCGCGCCGTCGCCGCCGCAATCTCGTCAGACAGGGCCTTGCCAAGCGCGCCGATTACGGCACGTCTGGCATGGAACAAGGCCACCGGGTNAGCAGGATGGCTGGCAGCTTCCAGAACCGGCAGTCCCGGCAAACGCAGGCTACCCGCCTTGAAATCATCCAACAGCGTCGCGTTATCGAGTATCTGACGAAATCCCCAGGCAAGATCATCCACCGCTGGTGCCGCACCGCCAGCCNCNGCGAGGATCGCATCCCGNCCCAGCATCTGCGCCGCATCCCAGCGGTTGAACAAGTCGCTGTCATGGGCCATCAGCCGCAATCGCTCGCCAGCTTCGAGATCATCATCCAGTTCAACCGGCGCGGAAAAACCGCGCAGCAGGCTTGGCGTTACATCAGCCGGCAACGCGCCGCCGCCAGCGGCTGTAAAGGTGAAGGTTGCGCTTTCCTGATCAACCAGCAGGACATGTTCTGCCTGTGCGTCCACAGCTGCATCCCCGGGCGTGTCAATCCGGGTACTGACAGCTGCCCCGTCAGCACCGACAAACCCGATCCGTACGGGAACCGGCAACGGGTCACGCGCCGTCTTGGCGGCGGTTTCCGGCACGCTTTGCGACAGGGTCAGCGTCAGCCCGTCACCGCCAGCATCACGGCGCGCGGTCAGGCGCGGCGTGCCAGCCTGCATGTACCAACGCTGAAAGGGCGTCATGTCACAATCATTTGCATCGGCAAGCGCTGTAATGAAATCATCACAGGTGACCGCATGGCCATCATGCCGCTCGAAATACAGGTCCATCCCGCGCCGAAACCCGTCACGGCCCAGGAAACCGGCCATCATCCGGATCACTTCGGCCCCCTTCTCATACACGGTCGGTGTATAGAAATTATTGATTTCCCGATAGGATTCAGGGCGGATCGGATGGGCGGTCGGGCTGCGGTCTTCGGGGAACTGCGCTGCGCGCAACAGGCTGACATCACTGGCGCGCTGCACGCCCTCATCATGCATGTCGGCAGAAAAACACTGGTCGCGATAAACCGTCAGACCTTCCTTCAATGTCAGCTGGAACCAGTCACGGCAGGTGACACGGTTGCCGGTCCAGTTGTGGAAATATTCATGCGCGACAATGGATTCCACCCGGTGCAGATCCTCGTCTGTCGCCGTTTCGGGATCGGCCAGAACAAACTTGCTGTTGAAGATGTTCAGCCCCTTATTTTCCATCGCGCCCATATTGAAGTGGCTGACCGCGACGATCTGGAACAGATCAAGGTCATATTCGAGCCCGTAGACATCTTCATCCCATTTCATTGACCGTTTGAGCGAGTCCATTGCATGCCCGGTCAGGTTGAGGTTGCCCTTCTCGACATAGATATGCAGATCGACCGCGCGCCCGGAGGCCGTAGTGAAACGATCTGCCGCCAGATCCAGATCACCAGCAACGCAGGCAAACAGATAGCTCGGCTTTAGATGTGGATCATGCCACAGCGCATAATGGCGCTGCGCATCGATCTCGCCGGTTTCGACAAGGTTGCCGTTCGAGAGTAATTGCGGAAAGCTCTTGTCCGCCTCGATACGAACGGTAAAGACCGTCATCACATCGGGCCGATCCGGGAAAAAGGCCATCCGGCGAAAGCCTTCGGGTTCACATTGCGTACAATACATGCCGCCTGACAGATACAGCCCATCAAGCGATGTATTGGTCTGCGGATGACACTGTGATCGCACCCGCAACACACAACTGTCAGGAAGTCCGATAAAGGAGAGTCCTTCCGGCACAACCGGCCAGTCAGCTTCATCAAGCAGACGCCCGTCGATGCTGATTTCATGAAGGGTGAGATCACGCCCGTTCAGAACAAAGGGCATATCATTCACGCGCGACAACTCCAGCGTGGTCGTCACCATTGCGTGTTCATCATGAATGGAAATGTCTATGCCTGCAGACACAACCTTGCAGGACGGTGGCTGATAGTCAGCACGATATTTGATCATCGATACGCACCTTTACCGGGCTGGCCCCGAGGAACGCCCGTCAGACAGGAATGTCACACAGGCATGACAGCGGCGTTTTTGTCAGCGGCTGTCCCGCGAGGTCGTATAGGCTTCCTCGCAATGTTCAAGGCAATAGGGCTTGCCGGGCACGACACGTGCGCCACAAAAATAGAAGCCCGTCTTTTTCGGATCACCAAAAGGCCAACAGCATTTACTGCGTGACCAGGACAGATTGCGCAGTTCCAGCCGCAGCGGCAGATTTTCTGGCTCGGCAGGTGGCTTTGCCTTTGCCGGCTTCTTGACCTCGGTGGTTGTTTTTGAAATCGGTGATGGCCGCTTTGGCAGGCCCATACGATGCGCCTTGCCGGCAATGGCGTTGCGGGATACGCCAAGCGCTTCGCCTATTTGCGAGATCGACAGGCCGTCATCCCATAATTTGCGAAGCTGCTCGAGGCGTTCGTCAGTCCAGGCATTTGCTGAATCGGTCATGGGATCCTCACACTGATCGCCGGAACGGCTTTGAAATCCGATGCACGAGATATAATGCGAGTGGCCGCCAAACTCAATTGTCATTTCACCGCAGATGGGACAGCGCGTTCGTGCTAAAGCGCCCCGATAAACTGGCCAATCAATTCAATCTGGCAATCCAGCATATGATGCCCGTGATGTATTGGCAGGCCGCGCTGCTGTGCCGCTTTCAGCCACTCAGTTTCCGTCGGCGTCATGATGATATCCGCGATGAGCGTGCCGTCATCGACAGATTCGAGAGGCAGCGGCAACGCATCGCCGGCATGAAGACCAAGACTGGTGGTATTCACAATCAACTCAACATTGCTGCCGTCATGATGCTGCATCGCCGTTAGTCTTGGTGCGTCATCGCCGGCATTGACAGCATCGGCAATGGCGGCCGCCTTGTCCATCGTCCGGTTACAGATACTGATCGTGCTGGCACCCGCGTCATGCAGGGCCAGTGCGATGGCGCGCGCTGCGCCGCCTGCCCCGATCATCAGCACCGACTTGCCGGCAGGATCATGCCCTTTCATCTGCAGACCCGCGACAAAGCCCTGTCCGTCAAAATTGTCACCATGCATGCGTCCGTCATCATCAAAGCGCACGGCATTGACCGCACCTGTCAGCTGGGCCGCCGCCCCCAGCGTGTCGCACAGTGCGGCAAGCGACACCTTGTGGGGAATGGTGACTGCCATGCCGCCGAAATTGGGCAAGCGCCGCAACCCTTCGATGATTGTGTTCAGATCATCCGCAGGCGCGTGTATCGGCACCATGACGTGATCAATACCCTGCTGGGCAAATAATGTGTTGAAGACTGTCGGCGCACGCACATGGCCCACCGGATCTGCAATACAGCCGAAAACCCGCGTTGTTCCACTAATCCGGGAAACCTGCTCTGTCATCATTAGACCTGCTCTGTCATCACTAGAATGCCTCTCAGGAACCATCGCCCGGCAGAACGCCTGCTGCACGAAATGTGGCAGGACGCACCAGAAGATTCCCCAAAACTGTCATTGCGGCGCCCCTTTTGCGCCGCTTTGTCTTTCAAAATAACACACAGGCACCGGTGTGAATCCGCAACCACCCATCGCAGGGAGCATACCGGTGCCACGAACATTCTGGCAACTTCTGAAGAGAACGGACAAAGACATGAAATCAATCAATCGCACCATTATCATTGCAGGCGGCCTTGCTCTTTCCGGCATCATCGTTGCCGGCCTCGCCATTGCCAGCCAGTCAGGTCATTTTGGCCAGCGCACGCACCATCAGGGGTTTCATGCCAAGAAACTCGACACCAACGGNGACGGCATGTTGACCCGTGAAGAAATGCTGGCAAAGAATGCGGCGCGCTTTACAAGCCTGGACAAAGACGGCAGTGGCAGCATCACAGCGGACGAATTTTCTGCCAATCTGGCGCAGATGTTTGACCGGCTGGATGCAAATGGTGACGGGATGCTGGCACNTGATGAACTNCCNCGGCGGGCGAACCGGCTGCATGATGGTGACCATCACCACGGACACCCGCACAAACATCGCCACATTCACCGTCACAAAACCGGGCTGACCACCATCGGCTCAGGACTGACCACCATCGACGCGTCGCCGCTGACGCCGAAAAACACCCTGTCCCGTATCCTCATCCCGTCTGCCGGATCATCCTGACNCAAGGCTGCCCAACGGGCGTGATGATCAATCCTGCCCAGCTAATNCTGCCCGGCTAATTCTACCCGGCGACTGTTGCCCGGCGACTGTTGCCCGGCCGGTCTTACTCGGCATCCTCAAATGAAAGGGATGCCGAATTGATGCAGTAACGCAATCCTGTCGGAGCTGGTCCGTCGGGAAAGACATGGCCCAGATGCGCATCACAGCGCGCGCACTGCACTTCGGTCCGACGCATGCCAAAGCTGTCATCAGCAATTTCTGCGACCGGCGCATCATCCAGCACNTCATAAAAGCTTGGCCAGCCGCTGCCCGAATTGAATTTTGTATCGGATGAGAACAGCGGTTCGTCGCAACAGACGCAACGATAAGTGCCGTCCTCATAATGTTTGTCCAACGCCCCTGTAAAGGCACGTTCAGTGCCATGGGCGCGGGTGACCTGATATTGTTCAGGGGTCAGNTGCGNCCGCCATTCGGCATCGGTCTTGATGATCTTGTCACGCATCACGCCACCTTTCCGGATTGCTTGTTCTGAAGNGCTTGCCAGATCGCTGCCGGGGTTGCCGGCATNTCGATATGNGCAATGCCAAGCGCGTCTGTTACCGCCGCAATCACCGCCTGTGGCGCGCCAATAGCGCCTGCCTCNCCAGATCCCTTGACNCCGAGAATGTTGTTTTTGCACGGAATACTGCGGAAGTGGATATCAAATGTCGGCAGGTCTGCAGCGCGCGGCAGGCGATAATCCATAAGTGACCCCGCCACCAGCTGTCCCTGCTCGTCAAAGGCTGCATATTCGTGAATGGCCTGGCCGATCCCCTGTGCGATACCACCATGGATCTGGCCTTCCAGCATCAACGGGTTGATGACCGCGCCAAAATCATCGACCACGGTATAGCGCATGATATTGACATCGCATGTGGCCGGATCGATNTCGATCTCGGCAATGTGGCAGCCATAGGGATAGGTGGACCCGTCAGGCTCATAGCTGTGCTTGATGTTGAAAGGATGATCNCCGCTATCCGGCACCAGACGCAGCACCAGATCCTCGATGGTGATTGATCGGTTGGTGCCGCTGGCAGAAAAAATGCCGTCAACAAAAACCAGCTCGCCCTCGTCGCACATCAACGCCTCGGCCGCATAGGGACGCGCAGCCTCGAGAGTGCGCGCGGCCACTTCGGCAACGGTCGACCCAAGCACCGCCGTCATCCGCGCACCGCCAGTCGTGCCAGGCGGTGTTCTGGCAGAATCACCCTGCAGGATTTCAATTTTATCAGCATCGAAGCCCAGCTTGTCAGACAGGATCTGTGTCAGGGTTGTGCGATGTCCCTGACCATTTTCCTGCTGTGACGCCAGCACCAGAATGGTGCCGTCTTCACGGAATTTGACATCAACCCCGCCATCGCTGCCGCCGCCACATTGTTCCAGATACATGCCAACGCCAAAGCCGCGCAACATACCGCGCGCGGCAGATTCCGCCCGTCTTNCNGCAAAGCCNTTCTGATCGGCNCGCNNCAGCGCCTCATCCATCAGTTCCGGTATTTCGCCGCCATCAATAGTGCCACCNCANACCATTTTGAATGGCATCTGTTCAGCGGTGATCATATTCCGGCGNCGAATTTCGATGCGGTCNATGCCCAGCTTGTCNGCCATCATATCCATCAGCCGTTCCATCAGATAGTTGGCTTCCGGACGACCGGCACCGCGATAGGCATCCACTGCGGGTGTATTCGTCATCACACCAAGCACCCGNAGGCTGGCCGTCGGNATGGCATAGACAGTGGTNAAGGTGCGNGANCCTGACAGGGTCGGGATATAGGTTGAAAAATTNGACAGCCATGATCCCATATTTGCATGCAGCGTCACGGCAAGCGCATNAATTTTGCCCTGCGCATCGATAACGGCACGNGCCTTGGTGCGNTTGTCNCGCCCGTGCAAGTCCGAAAGGAAGGAATCCGACCGTGTTTGTTGCCAGCGCACGCGCATTCCCAGCTTGCGCGCTGCCCAGGCCGTGATCAGCTGTTCCGGGTGCAGGAAGATCTTGAAACCAAAGCCGCCGCCAACATCACCCGTACGCACACGGACAGTACCGTCCTGCATGCCAAGTGCCTTTGTAAGCTGTCTGGCAATGCCGACAGGCCCCTGCGTGCCACACCACACATTCAGGCTGTCACCTTCATCGCCCGGCTCGACGATAATGGGGCGGGTTTCCATCGAATTGATGATCACCCGGTTGTTGATGACATCAATGTCGAAAATCTCATATCCATTCGCTTCTGCGCTCTCCAGCGCCTTGTCGGTGGCCTCATGCTCACCGGCATGCCAGTCAAAAGCGATATTGTGCGGATATTCGGCGTAAAGCTGCGGGGCACCATCGGCTATGGCGGCATATAAATCCGTGACGGCTGGCATGCCATCATAGCGCACATTGATCTGTTCAAGGGCATCCTGGGCAGTGGTGGCATCGTCAGCAACCACCATGGCAACAATATCACCCGCTGTCCGGTTGACATCGCGCACCATGGGCGGGTGCGATACCATCGTCATCTTGGCGCCGTCACTGTTGGTCAGGCGATGCTCGCAATGAATGTCTCCCACACCATCGGCATCAAGATCAGCCTGCGTTGCAACAAGCCGGACACCAGCCATTGCCGCAGCGGCCGATGTGTCAACTGACACCAGCCGCGCATGTGCCAGCGGCGCACGCAGGAACGCAATCGACAGACCGGTGCCGGGATCAATATCGTCGGTATACTGCCCCTTGCCGGTCACTAGACGGTGGTCTTCGATACGCGGAATCGCCTGGCCAACACCAAATTTCATTCATCTTCTCCTGTCAGCCCGGCGTCAGGGTCGCGCAACCTCTCGAGACCTGTCCAGATTCGAGTGGCCGTTGTGAACCAGCAGAGCGTTCCAAAAATCCACGCCAGCGCACTGAAAAACGACGGAAACACGCTGGCCGCTACAAGGAAAATGATAGTCTCGGCACCCTCGGTCAAGCCACCCAGATAGAAGAATGCCTTTTTTCCGCGCAGGTCGGTCGAAATGCCGCGCTTTTCTGCGATGATCGCAAATGCCAGAAAGCTCGATCCTGTGCCAACAAAGCTGAAAATCACGAATGCCGCCGCAAGCGCATGCGACGGATCATGCACCGCAAAGGCAAAGGGAACAGCGCTGTAAAAAATGAAGTCCAGCGTGATATCCAGAAACCCGCCAGCATCGCTGGGCCCTGTTGCGCGGGCCACCGCACCGTCCAGCCCGTCACACAGACGGTTGATGAGGATAAGTATTACGGCCGCCGTGAACCAGCCCGCACCGATGGCAACCGCACCTGCCATACCAAACCCAAAGCCGGCACATGTGACCATATTGGCCGTTACGCCAAGCCGCGCGAGCAATCGGCCCGGCCCGGCCAGCAGACGGTCCAGCAAGGGTCTGACGCGGTCATCCAGCATCAACTGTTGCCGTTTTGCTGCCCTGCCAGCCTTGCAAGGACGGTTTCCCCGGCAAGAACGCTTTGCCCTTCTGTCACCGTCAGCTCGGCATTGGCTGGCACGAACAGATCCGTCAATCCACCCATGCGTGCCATACCCAAGGACGCACCGGCAGCCAGCGCGCGGCCCGGGCCATGACGGCAAATCAGCTGGCGTGCGGTACGGGTGGCAATCTGTACCATCATGACCGCTTCGCCAGCGTCGGTTTCAAGCGTGATTTCACGCCGTTCATTGTCGCGTCGCGCTGTCACCTCATCGGCAGCACCAAGGAACAGGCCCGGGATCAGGAAGTTGTCACGCACACGCCCCGTGACCGGGGCGCGCTGCAATTGCGCATCGGTCAGACCTGTCCGGATCGTAATACGGGCCATTGGCGGCAGGCCGTCCTGCATATGGCGATCCTCGGTCTGTTGCTGGCGTTCAATTGATGTGACCATACCATCGGCAGGCGCCACTACCACATCACCATCTACGGGCACCCGGCGCACCGGAATGCGCAGGATGTGGCGCAACCACAGCATCAGTCCAAGGGCGAAACCGCCAAGCGGCAGGGCAATAAATGCCAGGAGAATGGTGATGATGCCGGCTGCAGCCAGCACCGGCCATCCTTCGGGTGCGATCTCACCAAAATCGGAATGTGAGGTCATTCAAATCTCCTCCCTGCAGGCCCGACAGCCGCCCAAGGCAAACCACCCGGTTGAAAATTATCAGCGGCAGGGGCAGACGCCCACAATTTTAGTCCGGAATGGTGAAAATCTGATTCGGGAAAATAAGATCCGGATCGCTGATCGCGCCAGCATTGCGGCGCACGATATCCACAAACCTGACACCTTCGCCATAGGAACTATAGGCAATCCGCCACAGCGCGTCACCGCGCTGGACAACCACCATCCGGCTGCCATCCAGCCCGCGTGACAGGTCGCGGGTTGCCACCGGCAGTGTGTAGGTTGCAACAGCATTGCCATCACCGTCATGCAAGGTGAACTGCATGACCCGCGATGCCACATCCATATTGACCTTGCCGGCGACCTGCCAGCTGCCATCTGTCTCGACCTGACCTGCGCCAAAATCAAGATCTTCAGCCCGAGCGGACACACGCACCCCGCCCCGTGATACGCCGGATACGACGAGGGCCCCGCCATCTTTCCAGGCCAGCGAGCGCGGCGCCAGCGCAGGCGGCAGGTCCGCATCTACAGATGCGCTGGCAATCGTGCCATCATCATCCTTGTCATCAGGCGACTGCAACAATTGCGGGGGCATGCCCTCGGTTTGCGGCAGCAGTGCGACAAGCGGGCGTTCATCCTTGTTCTCGGATACCTGAATGCCAAGCATGATATCGGCAACCGCAGCGTTTCCATTCGCGTCGGTGCTGCCAATTGACACCAGATGATCCCCGGGGCCCAGATTCTTGTCTAGGATCACCACCCATTCGCCATTTGCATCAGCGACGGTTTCACCGAGGAGAATATCCCCTTCATAGACGACAATCCGCGCATTCGGTGCCGAACTGCCGGCAAAAACAGCCGCGCCGTCAGGCTTCACCTGCGCCAGATCAATCGCTAATGCAGAGGCGGCATCTGACGCGGCGGCGTCTGTCTCGGCAGATTGCGCCGCGTTCGTATCTTCGTCACCAACGGCACTGGTTGCGCCATCATCACCTGCGGTTGTCGGTGCTGTGGCTGTGGATGATGCGGTGGCGTCATCGGAATCACTGGCAGTTACACCTGCGGTTTCGCTTGCCGGCTGCGGCGTTACAGTTTCGACATCCGGCTCAACCAAAAGCACAAACGACAACGCCAGCGCAGCCAGCGCACCACCTGCTCCAATCACGATGTAAATCAAAAAACGCACCGGACCGCCCTTTTGTGTGGCACTGATTGGTTATCAGCGTAATCATATACATAACCCGTTTCAATTGGATGTTGGTGTCTATCAATGAAAAATGTCTGTGTTTTTGCCGGCGCCGCCCACGGGAACAGCCCTGAATATGGCGATATCGCCTATGCCCTTGGCAAGCTGATTGCCGATCACGGGCTGGGGCTTGTCTATGGTGGCGGACGCAGTGGACTGATGGGACGGGTGGCCGATGGCGCGGTTGAGTCCGGTGGCTATGTTACCGGAATCATTCCCAAATTTCTGGACAAGGTTGAAATTGGCCATTCGGGAGTCACCAAGCTCCATGTCATTGATACGATGCATCAACGCAAGGAAATGATGTATGCGGAAAGTGACGCCTTCATTGTTCTCCCGGGCGGGCTTGGCACACTCGACGAGACAATGGAAATTATCACATGGCGGCAACTCGACCTGCACAAGAAACCGGTCATCATCATGAATGTAAGGGGATATTGGGACAATCTGCTGGCACTGATGCAAAGTGTNATTGCAGAAGGGTTCATGCATGATGCCCATCTGGACCATTTTGAAACCGTGACATCACTTGACGACATGGCCGGCCACCTGCGGCGAGTCCTCGACAGTTAAACGCCCGCCTTCCATAGACGCTGCTGTTCCAGNACCCCTGTTCCACAGACCCCCTTATTTGGCATCCTTGCCCTTGCGCATTGCGCGCATCGAACGTACAAAGGCGACGACCTGTCTGGAANGCGCCGGTGCCACCTTGCCAATGCGCGGTCCTGCCCGGCATCGCCACGTTTGACATTCCNGCGGACCGGCATAATGCAAGGCCCTGCTGCATGTCAGATAANGACTGCCGTGGCGTTGTGCGTAAACACGTTTTGTGAAGGAAAGTCGATGTCCCGTATTAAAGTAAAGACCCCCGTTGTCGAAATTGACGGCGACGAGATGACCCGCATTATCTGGGAAAAGATCAAGGANAAGCTGATCTTCCCCTATCTCGATATTGATCTGAAATATTATGATCTCGGCATCGAAAAACGCGACGAGACGGATGACCAGATCACCATCGATACCGCAAACGCCATCAAGGAATATGGNGTGGGTGTCAAATGCGCCACCATCACACCCGATGAACAGCGTGTAGANGAATTCGGGCTGAAGCGCATGTACCGCTCGCCCAACGGCACCATCCGCAACATTCTTGGNGGGACTGTATTCCGTCAGCCCATCATCTGCCGCAACGTGCCGCGGCTGGTACCAGGCTGGACAAAGCCGATTGTAATTGGCCGCCATGCCTTTGGTGACCAGTATCGCGCGACGGACATGGTTGTACCCGGCGCCGGCACACTGACGATGACCTTCAAGCCGGCGGACGGTTCCGAGCCGGTCACCCACGAAGTGTTCGATTTCCCNGCCGGTGGCGTCGCGATGTCGATGTACAACCTNGATGAATCNATCCGCGGCTTTGCGCGTGCCTGCATGAANTACGGNCTGGACCTTGGCTGGCCGGTCTATCTNTCGACCAAGAATACCATCATGAAGGCGTATGACGGGCGTTTCAAAGANCTGTTTGAAGAGGTGTTTGAAACCGAATTCGAGGACAAGTTCCGCGAAGCCGGCATTACCTATGAGCACCGGCTGATTGATGACATGGTGGCCTGCGCCCTGAAATGGGAAGGCGGTTTTGTCTGGGCCTGCAAAAACTATGATGGCGACGTGCAGTCGGATACGGTTGCACAGGGTTTTGGATCACTCGGACTGATGACTTCGGTGCTGATGACGCCCGATGGCAAGACAGTCGAGGCAGAGGCCGCCCATGGCACAGTAACCCGCCACTATCGCCAGCATCAGCAGGGCAAGGAAACATCAACCAACCCGATTGCATCAATCTTTGCATGGACACGCGGGCTGACCTACCGTGCACGCTTTGATGACACACCCGAGGTGGGGGCCTTTTCCGAAACACTGGAGAAAGTCTGCATACAGACNGTCGAGTCAGGCCAGATGACCAAGGATCTGGCATTGCTGGTTTCAAAGGACCAGCCGTTCCTGACCACGGACCAGTTCCTTGACGCGCTGGACACCAATCTGCAGAAAGCCATGAAAGGCTGATATTCCGTATAGCGCCGNCGCGCATATAGAACGCCAGCACCAAAACAAGCCGGTACCAAAACAAACCGGCACCAAAACCAAAAGGAGGGCTGACGCCCTCCTTTTTTTATCTGATGATTCTGGCCTTCAGGACCGGATTGCCTAGCAGGCCAATCTGGCCTTGCCGTCCAGTCTAGCCCAGTGCAGCGGAAACGGCCTCGATGGCTGCAGATGCAGCATCAGCATTCGGGCCACCAGCCTGTGCCATGTCCGGGCGGCCACCGCCCCCACCGCCACCAAGCGCAGCTGACCCTGCCCGGACCAGATCCACCGCATTCTGCCGGTCAGCCAGATCGGCGGTAACCGCAACNACGATCGAGGCCTTGCCACCATCGGTTGCCACAAGGCAAATCACGCCGTTGGTGAGGTTTGNCTTGANCTCGTCCGCCATCGATTTCAACTCGCGCGCCGGGGTGTCTTCCAGCAGACGCCCGATGAAATTGACGCCATTTACAACAACCGCACCGTCANCGGCGCCACCGCCNCCGGCGGCCAGCTTGCGACGCAACGCCGATATNTCACGCTCGGCCTTCCGNTTGTCCTCTATCAGGCGGGCGACACGATCCGCCAGCTGTTCAGGCGCAACCTTCAGCATNTCTGCAGCCTGCTGCAGCGCCGNCTCACGACTATCGAGCCAGTCCAGCGCACCGGANTCGGTCANGGCNTCAATNCGGCGCACACCCCCGGNAACAGCTGATTCAGANANAATTTTCAGCAGGCTNATATCTCCGGTCCGGTTCACATGCGTGCCACCGCATAATTCAACCGACCAAGCACCACGACCAGCGATATCGGTT